>JASJBQ010000006.1 GCA_030066455.1 Desulfobacterales bacterium | reverse complement strand
GCGGCAAGCCCTTTGCCGGTGCCCGTCTCGCCGTTGATCAGAACCGTGCTGTCGCTCGCCGCTACCCGCTGCATCACACCAAATACCCGCTGCATCGCTTCGCTCTGGCCGATGATACCGGCAATGGCACTAATGGACACGTTTGAAATACTCCAGACTTTCAGGAACGGAACGAGACACCGTGCCGGAGATGGGCACTCGTGGTGCCGTTCGCAAGGTGGCTGGCGGTTGTTGGGGGCCATTGCTGGTAAAGCGTTGTTTGCGCCGATGTGGCACCAACGCAGCGGCCCCAATGTCTCTGATTTGCCGACCGCCACTATAGAAGGCGGCCATAGGCGTGTCAATACCAGCCCTTGTTGATGGTTGGCCATCGGCGGACCGGCGTTCGCCCGGACGTTCCTGGTTTATGGTGACATGGCTATTTAAAAAGCGACTGCAGGCGCCGGGTAATCCAGCGGGCCGGGGCGCCCGTGATCGCCCAGCCAACCACCACGATCATGATGAACAGAACATAGCGTCCCATTCCCGTAGGGTCCACCGGCAAAAGGCGGGGCGTTAAAATCACGGCGAACACCGTCCCGGCCAGAATCCGGTAAGTGTCGGGTGAGAGCAGGACATAGCTCAGAAAGAAAACCGGCCAGCGGCGTTTACGCTCGGGGGGGAAAGAGGAACCTTTTCGCGCTGTCAAAAGTTGGGCCTCCTTTTAGTGTTTAACCAGACTTCTAGTGTTTGACCAGACTTCGCCGGCAAAATGCGACGGCGACATCTTTGGCATTCTCGTGACGGCCGCTGCTCATGAGGGAATACTGACGGATCATGCCGTTGATCATCGAGATCAGCACGTAGACCGTTTCTTTGACCGGCAGGGTCACAAATTCGCCCGAGGCCATACCACGTTCGAGGCAGCCGGCCAGATAGTTTTGATACCATTCAAATATTCCCAGCATGCGGCTGGAACAAACATGATCCGCATCTTTGATGCGCGCCGGACAGGAACTCATGACCAGGCGGATGCGCCGCGGCATTTCGACAACCGCTTTCTGGGATGTGATAATCAGGTTTTCGATTTTGGTGAATTCGTCCGTGGTCTCCGACGGGAGCGATTCCAGCCGCGTCATGTACTCGTCAAAGGCGTCGGTCAGAATGTGGGTGAACAGTTCTTCCTTACCCTTGAAATGGTAGTAGATCAGCGGTTCGGTCACGCCGGCTTCGCGCGAAATCTGCAACGTGGTCGTGCCGTCGTAACCCTGCTCGGCAAAGAGGCGCACCGCCGTTTCGATCAAATTTCTCTTCTTGCCCATACGCGAAATCCTCATGGCCGGTAGGTCGGTTATCCGGATGTGCCGGGTGCGGGTTGGAACCGTACTTTTAGTGCAACTTAAGAGTTTAAGTGGACATTAAAGCATAAGTGCGCTAATTGCAAGCCGGAAAAACACGAGCCTGGTCTTGATGCCTGCAAGGCGTCATCTTATGCTTCGTTTCGCGAATGGCCCCGGTGCGGGTTGCCATTCCCGTGGAGTGGTAAGCACTTGCAACAAGCCGCCATGACAAGAGATGAGCGCGGCGCCGCTGTCGAATTTGGGAGGCAGCCATCAGCGCCCGCCCGCGAGCCGTTAACCGCTTCCCATCCGTTCGGCGCAAGGCGGCGGATTGAAACGCCAGAAACGAGACCACACCGTTGAGATCGAAATCCGACCCATCCCACCCGACGACGATCAGACCCCGTTCCCTTGCTTTCAACCTGCTCGTTACCGGTCTCTGCCGCCTGGTTTTGAACACCGCCCGCCGCTTCGCTTACCCTTTCGCTCCCGAAATCAGCCGCGGGCTGGGGGTCCCCATCACCCATGTCACCTCGCTGCTGGCCGTCAATCAGGTCTCGGGCGTGCTCGGCCTTATGATCGGTCCCCTGACGGATCGATACGGGTTTCGTACGGCCATGCTGCTGGGAATGGCGCTTTTGACCGCAGGCATGCTGGCCGCAGCCGCGAACACCACCTATCTAACGGTGCTGGTCGCTCTTTTCCTGGCCGGCCTGGCCAAAAACGTGTTCGATCCGGCGATACAGGCCTACGTCGGCGAACACGTCCCCTACCGGCGGCGCGGACTCGTCGTCGGCCTGATTGAAATCAGCTGGGCCGGGAGCACGCTGATCGGGGTCCCGCTGGTGGGAATGTTGATTGCGGCTTATGGCTGGCGGCAGCCCTTTCTGGTCATGGGGCTGCTGGGATTTATCGGCGTCGCCGCCATCCGTTTGGCGCTCCCGGCGGACCGCCGGCGTGGGGGCGGTACAGTCGACGCCGGTGCTTTGATCACGGCCTGGCGCCATCTGGCCCAGAACCGTTCGGCGCGATCGATTCTCGCTCTGGGTTTTCTCGTCAGCATGGCCAATGACGCCGTGTTCGTCATCATCGGCATCTGGCTCGAAAACCGGTTTGATCTCAGTGTCGCGGCCATCGGGTTCGGCACCATCGTGATCGGGCTGTCCGAACTGTGCGGCGAATTCCTGACTGTCGCCATCGCCGATCGCATCGGTAAACGCCGCGCCATCCTGCTGGGACTTGCCCTGGGAACGATCGCCTATGGCACCCTGCCGCTGATGGCCCGCACGCTGGGTTTGGCCTTGGCCGGACTCTTTGGCCTTTTTCTGGTCGTTGAATTTACGATCGTGACGACCTTTTCGCTGGCCACGGAAGTCATGCCCGAACGGCGCGCCACCATGATGGCCGGTCTGTTGGCGGCGGGCGGTCTGGGGCGGATGGCCGGAGCCCTGACGGGCGGTTGGTTGTGGGTTGAAGGCGGCCTGGCCGCAGTGGCCGGCTGCGCCGCCGTCCTGAGCGGCGCCGCGTGCCTGACGATTGCCCGCGGTCTCAGAGGCGGCCGCTGGTGAAGCCCGCCGCACCGGGGTTCAAATCACCGGGGAAGGCACCGAAGTCCAGATGAGACCGACGTGCTTGCCAATACCCACCGCACCGATTAATGTGTGTATGATTATTTTTCCGTGGCATCTCTGGTTTGCGGCCCGGTGGTTCCCCGGGACGGATCGCCGTCGTCAAATTCAGACAAGACCGCCCACAGGAGGTCTCGCATGCATACGCGATGGCGCGGTGGTTTATTGATTCTCGCCGCTTCGGCCATGTGGCTGCTATTGCCGAGTGGCTGCGCTTCAGCTCCCTCCGGGGAGCCTCCCCCGTCCTCCGACCGTCCGGGCCGGCCAGCATTCGACCTGCCGGCCCTGAGGCTGCCCAGCCCCACGGATGACGCCCACAGGCATTATCTCGGCGTGGAGGATGCCGAAACATTCGCCCTTGCGGATATCCGCACCCGGATTCTGATCATCGAGGTCTTCAATTTCTACTGCCCGCACTGCCAGGCCGAGGCACCCAACATCAACCGCCTCTATCACAAAATCGAGGACGACGAGCAGTTCCAGGGGCAAATCAAAATCATCGGCATCGGGGTCGGCAACACGCCCTATGAGGTGGAGCGTTTCCGTGCGCGCTACACCATCCCGTTTCCGCTGTTCGCCGACCGATCCCGCGTCCTCTCAAAACAGCTCGAAGTGCGCCAGACCCCGACATTTATCGCCTGGAACTACCGCGCGGACGGCAGGATCGACCCCATTTGGTTTGCCCCCGGCGCGATCGGCGATGTCGAAGCGTTTCTGGGTAACCTCGTACGCGCCTCGGACCTGAAATGATCGCGAGGGGAATGGCCGGCGTTGAAAGACGCCAGCCGGGGCGGGTCAAGGCCGCATCCGACGAGGACGCCCCGGTCCGGTGCCATCGATGCGGCCTTGAAGGGAGATTCAACACCGCAGGACCATGGAACAACGTGTTGAAACGGCCTGTGAAGCCTTGGCCCTTCCCGGACAACGACGGAGGTTGAACGCCATGCCCATCATACGCAGCCTTGCTCGAACGGCCATGCTCAGCGGCATTCTGTTGCTGACCAAGGGATGCACCGCCCTGCTGCCCGACCGGTCCCCGGAGGCGCCCGCCGCCGTCAATGCCTGCCATAGCCTCATCGAGCGCACAGACCGCGAACTCGTGGCGGATGGCGCCACCGACGCCGCCTATTTCCGCATCGACGGCTTTCCCTATCTGCGCACCAATCGTTTTCTAGCGACGCTTGAGCCACGGCTGGTCACACGCGAGCAGACCCAAGCCTGGCTGGAGGCCATGCACGCCCTCGATCTCCAGGCGCGCCGCAGGGAAATGGCGAATCTGTCGGCGCCGCGCATGGAAGCACTGGCGACCGGCGAGCCCCATGGCCCCGACCGCGAAGCGCTTGGCCGTCAAGTGTCCGAATGTTCCCGCACCCTTTTCACGCATCATCGCTACGAGACCGACCTGCGAGCACGCCTGCGCGACAGGGTCGCCATCCCCGACGTGTATCAGACCTGGCGCCGTCTCGTCGGTCTCTATCCGCTGGCCGCCCTCCCGGTGGCGATCGTCACCGACAGCGTATACGACGACTTCCGACAGTGGCACGCCACCGCGCCGGAAGACCTTCCCGTCTTGGGTCGCCTGGAGACCATGGGCCCCGGGGAGACCACCGGTGCTGAAAGTTTCGATCCGCGCGCGCTATTGGCCCCGAAGCGTTTGAACGCCCTGGGCCTGCCGGAGCTGACCGCGGAAGACTTACGGCGCCTGGCAAGCCATTTCGCACCGGTCATCACCCAGGACACGGCGGCGGATTTCGACCGCGTGGGCACGCCGGTCTGGATCGACGGCCGCCTCCGCGTGGACACCGACCGACCGACGGTCTACTATTACGCCACCTTTGCGCTGCTGGGTCGGCATCCGGTGCTGCAGATCAATTACGCCTTCTGGTATCCGCGCCGCGACGGGGCCAATGCACCCTGGATCGAAAGAGGACCGCTGGACGGCATTACCGTAAGGATCAGCCTCGACCGCCACGCCCGGCCGTTCATGGTCGACCTGATGAACAGCTGCGGGTGCTATCATTTTTTCATTCCGCAGCGGGACGCCGTCAAATCCATCCGCGAGATCGCGTTTGAAATCGACCCGCTCGTACCCGGCTGGCTGCCCCCGGGCCTTCCCGCCGAGCGGCTGCACCTGCGGGTCAACACGGGCTGGCATCAGGTCCAGCACGTGGGCACGGTTGCGAGATCGCCCGGCGCTAAGACCTACCGGCTCGAATCCTACGATCAGCTGGAAATGCTGCCCGACGCCGACGGCGAGCGGCGCAGCATGTTCGACGCCGACGGCATTGCCCGCGATTCGGAGCGGATCGAGCCGCTGATCTTCTTTTCGATGGGGATTCCAGATATCGGCAGCATGCGCCAGCGGGGTCATCACGCCATCAAGCTCGTGGGGCAGGCCTATTTTGACGACCCCCTGCTCTTTGAAAAATCATTCGAATTCGATCGGAATTATCCGGGGTTCGTGAATGCAAACGACACGGCCCCCGATGACCAGCCGCCGTCTTCGCAACCGCTTAAGGAGTCGAATCCATGACCGCTGCAACGCCCCCCGGCATCGCTGCCCTCGACCGCCCCGAGGTCCTTTTCCACTTGTTCCATCCCCGGCCCGAGGCGGACGGCGCCTATCGTGGTCCGGCGCAGGACCTGATGATACCGGTGGCGCCGGAAACCGCGGTGGGCGCGCGCTTTCATGTCCAGGCCGCCGCAAACCCGAATCTGCTCTTTTTCCACGGCAACGGGGAAATCGTGGCCGATTATGACGAACTCGGGCTGATCTACAATGCCAGGGGCATCAACCTGCTGGCCGTGGACTACCGCGGCTACGGACGCTCGAGCGGCCAGCCGAGCGTGTCGGCGCTGCTCGCGGACAGCCACGCAATTCTCGACCACACCCGCAGTTGGCTCGGGACCAACGGGCACACCGGCCCGCTGATTCTGATGGGCCGATCGCTGGGCAGTGCGGCCGTCCTCGAACTGGTCCGCTCCCGGCAGGCGGACATCGACGGCCTCATCGTCGAGAGCGGTTTTGCCCGGGCGGCCCCCTTGCTGCGCCTGCTGGGCGTCGATCCCGACAGCATCGGCTTCGAGGAGGCTCTGGGGTTTGGCCATCTCGACAAGATCAAGGCGTACAGCGGTCCGACCCTGATCATTCACGCCGAATTCGATCACATCATCCCCTTCAGCGACGGCGAAGCCCTCTACGCGGCCTCCCCGGACGCCCGCAAAAGCCTGCTCCGGATCCCGGGAGCCAATCACAATGACATTTTTATGCGGGGTATGGCGGTCTACCTCGATGCCGTGGACGCGCTCTGCCGCCGATGCCGTAAGGAATGACCTCAGGGGCGGGAGCGTGCTGCCGCTGCCCGAGCCGCGGTGAAGTCATCAAAAGCCTGCCAGAATACCTGGCGGTGGGCATCGGTCTCGATCAGCAGTTCGTGGCGTGCGCCGGGCACATCCACAAGGCGGCAGTCCGGTGCCTGGCGACAGAATTGCGCCTGGGCCTCGCGACTGACGATGCGCTCATCGGCAGCCCGCACGACGAGCAAAGGGCAATGGAGACCACGGGCGAACCCGGGGGCGCGCAGGCGGTCAATCGAGTCGAGCGCCGCATTCAGCCACCCATAGGTCACCCCCCCGACCGCCAGGTGCGGATTGGTCGCGAGATCGGAAAGACGGCGCTGAAAACGCTCTGGATCGCTGGTAAGGGGATTGTTTTCAAAAACGCGGTCCCGGTGCGCGTAGCGCTTTCCGCCGGGAGCGAAGGCCTGGCCGAAACCGAGGCGAACCGCCGTGCGGACGAAACCGCGCAACAACCCCCGGGGTGTGGTTGGCAGTTCGATATCGATCATGGGCGAGGTCAAAACGGCGCAGGCGAACAGATGCCGGTGATCCCGCAGGAAACGCAGACCGATGTGCGCCCCCATCGAGTGGGCCATGAGAACGAACGGTGGCTCGGCGCCGCGGCTGTGCACGCGATCGACGAACCGCCCGAGGTCCTCCAGGTAGTCCCGGAACCGGCCCACGTGGCCCTTGAGCCGGTTCGCGTTCAGGCGGCTGGAGAGCCCCTGCCCCCGCCAGTCCATGCTGTAAACGCTCCAGCCGCGCCGACGAAGATCGGAAGCCGTTTCAACATATTTCTCCAGGTATTCGGTGCGGCCGTTAAGCAAAATGACGGTGCCGCAGGCATCTGAGGGTGGCGGGGCCAGACAGCCCCAGCGAATCCGCAGGCCGTCGAAGGTTTCAAAAAAATCGCATGGATCGAACATCACTCCCCGGCCCCTTCGCCGTTTGTGCCGCTTGCGCGTGGCCCGAACCATCCCGTGGCCGCAGCGCGCGGCGGGCCGCGCTTGGGGATTGACCGCGTCAGGCGCTTGCATTAGGCTCATGCAGCGCCCCCGAGAGTCTCCCCTGGCAAAATGGCGCACGCACCGCAAAGGAGGTTGTATACCACAGATGACCAGGCACTCCCACCAATTTGTCGAAACGTTCAAAGGCTTTGTCGGTTTTGGGCTTGACCGGCCGACCGACGAAAACACATTGGTCTACTACCTGCAGAAATTCTCGGATGACGAATTGATCCGCACGTTGGTCGCGCGCATGAGCGACGAGGAATTGCTGGCGCTTTTCGATCATCTGGGCGGCCTGCTCAAACGCCACCTGGTCGAGGACGAATACCACCGGCTTTTTCTGAAAGCGGATTGAAACGCCGATCGGCTTTTCTCCCCCGGCGCCCACCGGCCCTGCAACGGCGTGCACCAAACCCCAAGAGGATGGATGATGCTGACTGCCAAGCAACTCGATCGTTATGCCCAAGTCATGCTGTGGGCCCTGCAAACAGCCCGCAAGCACAAATTTCGCCCCAATGACATTGTTCTCCTGCGCTACGACCTGCCCGGGCGGCCTTTGGCCGAGAGACTGTTCGCGGGCCTGATGGAAATGGGGATTCACCCGGTGCTGCGGGCCATGCCGACCCCGGCCATCGAAAAGACGTTCTACCAGGTGGCCCGACCGCGCCAATTGGTTTTCACCCCCCCCGGAGAAGCGGAGCTGATGGAGGCGCTGAATGGCAGTATCTTCATTTACGCTCCCGAATCCATAACCCATCTGGGGGGTATTGATCCGGCGCGGATCGGCAAAACCCTCGTGGCCCGCAAACCCCTGAAGGACATTCTCGACGCCCGGGACGAGAAAGGGGCTTTCGGCTGGACCCTCTGTCTGATGCCCACCGCAGAGCTTGCCCGTCAGGCCGGACTGCCGCTGGCGGCGTACAGCAACCAGGTGGCCCGGGCCTGCTTTCTCAATCGCTCCCAACCGCTCGACCACTGGCAGTCCGTGTTCCGCCAGGCGACCGCGATCAAAAAGCGGCTCAATCGTCTGCCAATCGACCGCCTGCGCGTGGAATCACGCCGCACCGACCTGGAGATCACACTCGGGGAAAACCGACGCTGGATCGGTCTTTCCGGCCACAACATTCCCAGTTTCGAGCTTTTCACCTCACCGGATTGGCGGGGCACCCGCGGCGTCTACTTTGCGGACCAGCCGTCCTTCCGCAGCGGCAACCGGGTTGCGGGCGTGCGTCTGGAATTCAAGCAGGGTAAGGTCGTCGCGGTGCAGGCCGATCAGGGCGAGGCATTCGTGCGCCAGCAACTGGCCATGGATCGCGGGGCCTGCCGGCTGGGGGAATTCTCCCTGACCGACAAACGTTTCTCCAAAATCAACGCCTTCATGGCCAACACCCTCTACGACGAGAACTACGGCGGTAAACACGGCAACTGTCACGTGGCCCTGGGCTCCTCCTATGCGGACAGTTTCAGCGGCCGCCCCCGGGAACTGACACCGGCCCAAAAAAAGCGACTGGGGTTCAACGCCTCGGCCCTGCACTGGGACCTTGTGAACACCGAACCCAAACGTGTGACAGCCCGCCTGAAGAAAGGGGGCGAGCTAACGCTTTACGCGAACGGCCGGTTTCGGATTTGACGGCCGCGGTGGCCGCATGGCACCGCGGTCTTTAACAGGAGGCCGCAGGGTGAATACGCCATCGCCAAAGGCCGGAAGGAACGATTTAAAGCCTATAAAGTACGGACGGTATGAGATAAGAGGATCAAGCTTCGGGGGTGCCGCGCTTGATCAGACCGTTGACGGAATCGATCAGACGCTGAATGGAAAAGGGTTTTTCGAGGACATGGTCGAAGTCGGTCTTCTCGAGCAGCCAGGGTGTGCCGGAGACGCCGATGACCGGGGTTCGGGGCTTGTCTGAGGATCGGATTCTTTCGAGCAGATCTCGGCCGTCGGTGCCGTTGAGCAGGATATCGGTGATGACCAGATCGAATCGCCCTTCGCTGAATTTCTGAAGGCCCTCGTAGCCGTCAGAGGCGGTTTCGACCTCGTAACCATTGATGCGTAGGGCGTAGTCGAAAAGCTCCAGGATCGATCTTTCATCGTCCACGACAAGAACAGATTCCATAAGTCCCCGTAATCTTCAGAATCAACGCCAATGCCCGAAAAATTTAGACGGCTTGTTAACGAACTCGGGCCGGAATGTCAACAAGATATTGTAGTTTTTTGGGATAGAAACACTAAATATCGGATTTTTCTCAAAAACTTTTTTTTGGTCGGAACACCCGCGTGGCAGGGATCAAAAAGGGCCGGCGGCAGGATGTCGGCGCTGGGCGGGAGCGGTCTAAACTTTGTATTTACCGAAATCGTCCGGATTGAGATTTTCGAGGTATTCTTTCCATTTGCGGCCTTCTTCACTCTGATCCGAAGCCTCGGCCTCCGCATCGAACGGTCGCGATTTGGCGATCACGGCATCGTCGATGAAAATGGGGGCCTCGAAACGCAGGGCGATGGCGATGGCGTCGCTGGGGCGGGCATCCATACTGAACTTGTCATCCTTGGAAAGGAAATTGATCCGGGCGAAAAAGGTGTTGTCCCGCAGATCGCAGACCTCGATACTGCTCACCGTAACTTCCATCAGCCCGGCAAAATTTTTGAAGAGGTCATGCGTCATGGGCCGGTCGAACTTGACGTTCTGCAGGGCCGAGGCGATCGAGGTCGCTTCCAGCAGACCGATCCAGATGGGCACGGCCTGACCACCCTCGTCGACTTTGAGAATGATGATGGGCGTGTTCGTGGACGGATCCATGGTAATTCCGGCGATGGTGGCTTTATGCAGCATGACAGGTGTCTCCTCTCAATCCGCCGGGTTTTTCCTCGATCCACACCGGCCGGCCCCAAAGGGAATGGGAAAAGGCCTTATCGATTCGGACGCCGGCCAATAATCCGGGATGAACGCTCTGGCTTCCGGCACAGCCCGCGTCGTGGTCGAAGTTGACGATCTTGTTGCCCGGGGTCCGGCCCGACCACTGCCGATGGGCCGTCTGATCTTCGGCCAGACCGGGACGGGTGCTCAGCCCCTCCACCAGCACTTCCTGAACGCTGCCGATAAGCGCCTTGCTGGCCTTAAGCGTAAACACTTCCTGGTGCTGAAGCAAACGCTGCAGCCGTTCTTTTTTTTGGGCTTCATCGATTTTGTCTTCAAAGCGCGCCGCCGGAGCCACGGATCGATCCGAATACATGAAGGCGAAAACCCCGTCGAAGCGCACCGCCTCGATCAGCCCCAGCGTCTGCTTGAAATCGGCGTCGGTCTCCCCCGGAAAACCGACGATGAAATCCGTTGTGATCGCAATGTCGGGACGCACCCGCCGCAGCCGGGCGATACGCTCCAGATAGACGGCGCGGGTGTATCGGCGGTTCATCCGCTCGAGCACCCGGTCGGAACCGGACTGAACGGGAAGGTGAATGTGGGGGCAGAGTTTGGTCAGCCGGGCGAAAGCATCGACGAGGCCGTCGGACAGGTCTTTCGGATGGGAGGTGGTAAAGCGTATCCGCTCCAGGCCTTCGATCCGGTCCACCCGTGCCAGCAATTCGGCGAACGTTCCCAGGTTTTCCTTTCGACCGTAACTGTTGACGTTCTGTCCCAGCAGGGTCACCTCGCGCACGCCGCCAGACACCAGCGTGCGGATTTCCTCCAGAATGCGATCGGGGTGGCGACTGGCTTCCCTCCCGCGCACATAGGGCACCACGCAGTAGGTGCAGAAATTGTCGCAACCCTGCATGATGGTCACGAACCGCGCGACCTGGCCGTCATCGCGGAAACCGCTGGCGAGATCGAGTTCCTGGATGCCTTCCGAATCTTCGGTGTCAACCACCCGCAGACCCTGCAGGCGAACCCGTTCGACCAGACGCCCCAGTCGCGGGATCGCCTTGGGCCCGAATACCAGATCGACCTGGGGGGCCCGGATCAGGATTTTTTCGCCCTCCTGCTGGGCCACGCATCCGCCCACACCGACGAGCAGACCGGGCTTGCGCTGCTTCAGCTTGGCCAGGCGGCCGACGAAGCTGAAGGCCTTCTGTTCGGCCTTGGCCCGGATCGCGCAGGTGTTGACGATGACCAGATCGGCGTCCTCGATCTGGTCTGTCCGCGTATAGCCGCTCGGCGCCAGGGCCCGCTCGATCTGATCGGAATCGTAGACGTTCATCTGGCAGCCGATCGTGTTTATGTAAAGCTGGTACATTTAAACTCCTGCCGGTGGCCGGCGACCGCGCCTGACGCCAGCGGCTCGATATAGATCTCGCCTTCCGCCTCCAGCGCGGCGATGATCTCCACCACCAGGTTTTCACACCCCGGCGCCACCGCAACACTGACAATCCCCAGAGCGGCATCGAGGGTCGTCACGACGGCCATTCCGTCGTAGGCCTCGAGAATGAAGCGCAGGAAACTGATGTCGCGGCGATCGATCCGGTAGAAATGTTGCGTAGTGCGAAGGTTTTCTCGGCGTTGGTTCGGGTCCACGGCCTCGATTCCTTCCCCGTATTGCATCGTTTGTCCCAAACCCTTAGCGGTCAGGCAAATGAAAGTGAAAACTATAACCATATGAACCCGCAATGCAACCCCAATCGGCAGGCACCGGAGCGGGAACGGCGCGCTGGCAGCGTCCGCGGCGCCTGTCGGCAGCAACCGGCAGCGATTGGAATGGCCGGCGCCGACATGGGCATAAAGGGACTTGCCCGGTCGTCGTGGATTGGGGTATATGCGCCCCTTATGGAAACCCATTGGAGCATTCACGAACCCGACCCGGCACGGGTGGCGGACCTGCGCCGGGCTTTGGGCCTCAACACGCTGGCGGCCACCCTGCTCGTCAATCGCGGCATCGGTTCCGTCGCGCACGCCCGCCGTTTTCTGAACAGTTCCCTGGCCGATATCAAGGCGCCCCCCGAAGTCAAGGACATCGACATCGCCGCCGAGCGCATCGCGCGAGCCCTGCAGGAAGAAGAAAAAATTCTGATATTCGGCGATTACGACGTGGACGGCGTGACGGGCACGGCCATCCTGCTGGACTTCCTCGGCCAGGCCGGCGGGCGGGTCGACCATTATATTCCCCATCGCCGCCGTGAGGGCTACGGGCTAAAGGCCGAGCACATCAGCGCCGTCGCCGTTCCGGGCGCATTCAAACTCATCGTCACCGTCGACTGCGGGATTTCCGCCCACGCGGCTGTCGACGCCGCCAACCGCAGCGGCATCGACGTCATCGTCACCGATCACCACACCCCCGATGACGGGCCGCTCCCGCCGGCCCTGGCGGTCGTCAATCCCAAGCGCCATGATTGTCCGGCGTGCCTCGAACACCTGGCCGGCGTCGGAATGGCGTACTATCTCCTGATCCAGCTGCGCGCGCGTCTGAGGGACGACGGTTTCTGGGAAGCGCGCCCCGAGCCGAATCTAAAACACCTTTGCGATCTCGTCGCCCTGGGCACGGTCGCCGACATGGTTCCCCTGGTGAACGAAAACCGAACGTTCGCTCAGACCGGGTTGCAGCTTCTGAGCGCCAGCCGCCGTCCCGGCTTGCAGGCCCTCATGGCGACCAGTCGGATCGATCCCCGCCACATCGAAGCGGACGATATCTCTTTTCGCCTGGCCCCGCGTATCAACGCCGCCGGACGTATGGCCCATGCCGACCTGGCGGTGGATCTGCTGACCACCGAAGACCCGGCCCAAGCCCAACGTCTGGCCCGCCGGCTCGACGAACTCAACCGTGAGCGCCAGGCCACCGAGCAGGACATCGTCCATCGGATCGTCGAGCGGCTGGAGCGCGATCCCCGACACTTGGAACGGCCGGCCATTCTGATGCAGGGATCCGACTGGCACGAGGGGGTCCTGGGCATCGCCGCCGCCCGCCTGATGCGGCGCTATGCCAAACCGGCCATCCTGGTGGCCGCAAACGGCCGTACGGCCCGCGGATCAGGGCGCAGCCTGCCGGGCATCGACATTTTCGCCCTGCTCCAGGAATGCGCCGATCTGCTCGAGGCTTACGGAGGCCACGCCATGGCCGTCGGACTGACCATCGCCCTCGAGCACTGGGAGGAATTCTGCCGGCGCTTCTGGCATCTTCTGGAAAACCGCCCCGAAGCCCACGCGAAGGGACCCCGCCTCGACATCGATATGGAATTGTCGCTGGATGCCGTCGACCCGTCGCTTTTCCGAGCGCTGGCGCTCCTCAAACCTTTCGGTGAAAAGGTACCGGAACCGGTTTTCATGGCGCGCGATGTGGAGGTCGTCAGCCAACAGATCGTCGGGGGCCGTCACCGGCGCCTGCGGCTGCGCAGCGTAGAGCCCCGCGCCGGGCGCATCGTCGCGGCCATACAGTTCAACGTCTCAGCCGATCGCGAGCTTCCGCGCCGGCTCGAGCGGATCGCCTTCCACGTCCGCCGTCATACCTGGAACGGTGCCAACGGCCACCAACTTCACGTCATCGCCACCCAGATCTGAAAGCGTATCCGCACGTTCCGGCCCTTGCGCGACTTTTTTATTGCAAATCCCAGATGTTGGCCCTATGATTGCAAGTTGATAAACCCCGGCCAACAGGCACCGGGGATTCAGCAGGAGAAAACGATGGCCAAAGTATTCCGACCCAGCACACGTGAATCAAGCATTCTTTCCAAAATCGAATCGTCCAAGGAGTATGCCCGGCGGCGCGCCTTGAATGCCATACCAGAGTGCATCGAGGCCCTTTCCAATGCGATTGCCATGAAGCTGGTGGAAGACCGCCTGGTGGAAACCACAAATAAAAACGGGCTCGAAGAGCAGATCCAGGGCTGTCTCGACAAGATCACCCGTGCGGACGATTTCGACATCGACTACCTGGTCGCGCCGTATCGCAACCTCGTGGCGCAGCCCCACGTCGTGAGTATCTATGTGACCGCCTTCGTTCTCGAGACCGTCATCGATCACAAGGACACGGTGGACATCTACGGATCCGACGAAGAGATCTACACCTGCATCAATACCCAAGTCCAGAAGCATCTCCCGTGAGGCATGCGGCCGCGCTTCCACCCCCGCCTGGTCAACGATCCGCTGGGCGATCCCGGGCTTTACGTTCCCCTGGCCTTTGAAAAACGCGCCCTGCTCTTCGACCTCGGCCGCCTCGATCCCCTTTCCACCCGCGACATATTGCGCATCAGCCATGTTTTCGTGACCCACACGCACATGGATCACTTCTGCGGGCTGGACCATATCCTGCGTCTTTGTCTGGGCCGCGCCAAAACGATTTGCCTCTTCGGCCCCGAGGGCTTCCTGTCCAATGTCGAGGGCAAACTCGCCGCCTACACCTGGAACCTGGTTTCCACCTACCGGGAGTCCCTCGAGCTGGTGGTCACCGAGATCCGGACCCATGAGCGCCTTCAGCAGACCTACGACTGCCGCCGCGGCTTTCGCCCGCAGAGACCACCAAAGTCTACCCCCACCGGAGCCCCGCTGCTGGAAGAGGCCTCCCTGCAGGTGCAGACCACCATTCTGGACCATGGGATTCCGACTCTGGGCTTCAGCCTGAAGGAAAACTTCCACATCAACATCATCAGGGAAGAACTTCAGGCCATGGGGCTGGCCACCGGCCTTTGGCTACAGGTCTTCAAACAAGCGCTATACGCCAAGACGCCCCCCGAGCGGATGATCGAGGCACCGCTTAGCGCCCGGCCCGGCCATACGCGGGCCTACCCCCTGGGCGAGCTGGCCGCACGAATTGCCACGATCACCCCGGGGCAGAAAATCGCCTATGTGGCGGATGTGGCGTTTCACGCCGCGAATGCCGGGCGGATCAGTTCACTTGCCCGGAATGCCGATCATCTCTTTATCGAAAGCGCATTCCTGGACGAAGACCACGCGGCCGCGCGCCAGAAGAAGCACCTCACGGCCGGGCAGGCGGGCGAACTAGCCGCCCGGGCGGGTGCGAAACGCGTCACCGTTTTTCACTTCTCGCCACGTTACGAGGGGCGGACACAGCAGCTTCAGGAACAGGCCCGGCGGGCCTTTCGTGAGACCCGGGCCCGGATGTAGACCGACTCTAACGCCGGCCGAATGCGCGGCGCTGAGGCGCCGCATCGAAGCGGCCGGCCAGCGGTAAAAGATCCTCCCCGGCTGGTGGCGACCGCGACATCGCGACGCCGCGCACCCCCCACAGGGAAGCCGCCCCGGCATCAACTCTCCAACGCCGCTGCGTTCGCACCCTGATGGTCGGTGCGTTGGATGCCGCCGATAAGACCGACAGGCGCCCAGGACCGAACGGCGGAAGGGCTGGGCATCAACTGGAACGGTCTCTGGCACCGGATCGAAAAAGAGGCATCGACCCGGTAGCCTTCAAAAATGCCCGGGCGAAGACCGGCCGGTGGGCACCGACCGGGCGCTGCGGGTGAGAGGATGTTTGCTGGCAGGGGTGGCGGGCGACGATCAGTTGCGAAACGGACGGCGGCGGCGGTGTTCGCCGTTGACGGGCACCACCGGCGCGCAACGGGTGCTCACGGCCGCATAGCCCAGGAGCGCACTGACCTCGCGGTCCAGGGTGCCACCGGCTTTGAGCTGCAGCGCTTCGGCGGCGATGATCGTTTCGCTGCGGCGCGGATCCACCAGATGCAGAAAGGTGCGGCAGTCCCCGCCGTGATGACGCAGCAGCTGATGCAGCCGGCTGAGCGTCTCCGCGTCGACCCGGTCGGTGTCGAGCGTGATGTGGACGCTGGCCGTCCACACCTCTTCGGCCCGGTCCATGGCGATCATTTTTTCGACCACTACGCGCACGGCGTTTTCTTCTTTCTGGGACTGGCCCTGCACCAGAACGGGCTGGTCCTCAACCAGCAGCGCCTCGCATTCCCGGTAACTGTCCGGGAAGACAATCAGCTCCGTAAGCCCCTGGAGATCCTCGATCTGGACGAAGGCCATCTGGTCGCCGCGCTTGGTTCGCAGTTGGCGGACGCCGCTGATCAGTCCGCCGATGCGCACGGCCGCCTTGTCCGGTAGCTCCTTGATGCTGACGGCACTGGCAGTGGTGAACTTTTCGATGGTCTCCAGATAGCGGTCCAGAGGATGGCCGCTCAGATAGAACCCCAGAGACTCCTTCTCCTGGGCCAGGGCGTGACGGGGCTCCCATTCCTCGATTGGCGGCAGCTCGGGGGCGTTCAGGGTCGGCGCGGAGGCCACCGTGCCGAAGAGCCCCATCTGGGGGTCGGCCTTTTCCTTTTGGACCCGCTGGCCGTATTCCAGGGCATCCTCGAGCGCGGCCATCATCTGGGAGCGTTTGGCGCCCGTGGTGTCGAACGCCCCGCAGGTAATCAGGCTCTCGATGACGCGCTTGTTCACCCGCCGCAGGTCGACCCGGGAGCAGAAGTCAAACAGCGAAGCAAAGGGACCGCTGGCCTCTCGTTCGGCCACGATAGCCTCGATGGCCGCTTCGCCCACGTTCTTGACCGCCACCAGACCGTAGCGGATCCGGCCGTCGTCCACGGCAAAGCGGGTCCCGCTCTGGTTGACGTTGGGCGGCAGCACGTCGATCCCGTGGCTGCGGCATTCGGCGATGAACTTGACCACCCCGTCGGTGGAATGCATTTCGCTGGTCAGCAGCGCCGCCAGGAATTCCACCGGGTAGTGGGTCTTGAGATAGGCCGTCTGATAGGCGATCAGGGCATAGGCCGCGCTGTGGGACTTGTTGAAACCGTAGCCGCCGAACTTCTCCATCAGATCGAAGAGCGTCCCGGCCTTATCCGCGTCGATCGCGTTCTCGCGCGCCCCGGCCATGAAGAAATCACGGTGCTCGGCCATCTTGGCCTGGATTTTTTTCCCCATGGCCTTGCGCAGGTCGTCGGCTTTGGCCATG
This sequence comes from Desulfobacterales bacterium, assembly GCA_030066455.1. Next base: position 8,974 of record JASJBQ010000006.1, on the reverse strand, counting down.
GTGTAGTTGGCCAGAACGGCCGCAATCTTCATGACCTGCTCCTGGTAGAGAATCACGCCGTAGGTCTCTTCCAGGATCGGCTCGAGTTCGGGCAGCAGGTATTCGACCGCCTTGCGCCCGTGCTTGCGCTCGACAAAATCGTCCACCATGCCGCTGTCCAGCGGCCCCGGCCGGTAGAGCGCGACAAGGGCGGTGATGTCGGCAAAGCTCGCCGGTTTGAGGCGCACCAGCAGGTCCTTCATCCCCGAGCTCTCGAGTTGAAAGACGCCGGTGGTGTCGGCCCGCGACAGAAGGGTAAAGGTCTCTTGGTCGTCGAGGTCGATATTGACCATGTCGGGCACGGACTGCCCCTGGGCGGCGATGAGCTTGAGGGTGTTCTCGATCACCGTCAGGTTGCGCAACCCCAGAAAATCGAACTTGACCAGGCCCGCCAGTTCGACGTGTTTCATGTCGAACTGGGTCACGACTTCCCCCTTTTTACCCCGGTAGAGCGGCAGGTACTCCACCAGCGGCCGGTCACCGATGACGACCCCGGCGGCGTGGGTCGAGGCGTGCCGTGGCAGCCCTTCGAGTACGCGGCAGATGTTTAACAGTTCGTCGATCTCCGGACGCGCCGCGGCCAGTTCGTTGAACTTGGGTTCCTGGGCGATGGCCTCGTCCAGCTTGATGTTGAGCACATCGGGCACCATCTTGGCGATCGTGTCCACCTCTTTGAGTGGAATGTCGAGCGCCCGGCCCACGTCCCGAATGACAGCCCGGGTCTTGAGCTTTCCGTAGGTGATGATCTGGGCGACGTAATCGCCGCCGCCGTATTTTTCACTGACGTAATCCAGCACCTTCTCACGACCGTTGATGCAGAAGTCCACGTCGATGTCCGGCATGCTGATGCGCGCCGGGTTGAGAAAGCGCTCGAAAATGAGGCCGTGCTCGATCGGGTCCAGGTCGGTGATGTCCATGGCATAGGCCACCATGCTGCCGGCCGCCGATCCACGCCCGGGCCCGACCGGCACCCCGTTTTCCTTGGCGAAGCGAATAAAGTCGGCCACGATCAGAAAATAGCCGGTAAACCCCATCTCCCGGATCACGGCGATTTCGTATTCCAGCCGGTCCTCGTAGGCCTGGGGATCGATGTCCGGGTGTTTCGCGCGGATCTTGGCCATTCGCGCCCTGAACCCCTCCCGCACGGTCGCATCGAAAATGTCTTCGGTGGTCTGCTCAACCGAAGGCGCAAACTGGGGAAAATGATAGGAGAAGTCGAATTCGTAGGCACACCGCCGGGCGATGGCCGCGGTATTGGCGATGGCCCCGGGATAATCCTGGAAATCGTCCGCCATCTCCTCGGGGGCTTTGAAATAGAGCTGGTCGGTGGAGAATTTGAAGCGATTGGTCTCGTGCACCGTCTTGCCGGTCTGAATGCAAAGCAGGACGTCGTGGGCGCGCACGTCCTCCTTCTGCAGGTAGTGGCAGTCGTTGCTGGCCACCAGGGGGATATCGAGCCGGGCACTCATGTCGCGCAGGGCCGTGTTGACGGTCTCCTGAATGGGAATGCCGTTGTTCTGGACTTCCAGGAAAAAGTTGTCGGCCCCCAGAACCTGTCGGTACCAGCGGGCGGCCTCGTCGGCCTGCTCGATCCGCCCGGCCTTGATGTGCATCGGGATCTCGCCGTGGAGGCAGGCGGTCAGGCCGATCAGACCCCGGCTGTGCTCGGCCAGCAGCTGCTTGTCGATCCGCGGCCGGTAGTAGAACCCTTCCATCTGGGCGATCGAGGCCAGCTTGCAGAGATTGCGGTAACCCTCCTGGTTTTCCGCCAGTAAAACGAGGTGGGTCAGACCCTTGGCGTCCTCCGGGGTCTTGTCCCGAATGGTGCGCGGCGCCACGTAGATTTCGCAGCCGATGATCGGCCGCAGCCCGGCCTTCTTGGCTTTTTCGTGAAACTCCAGCACCCCGAACATGGTCCCGTGGTCGGTGATGGCGACGGCCTCCATACCGTAGGCCTTGGCCTGCGCCAGCAGCGAATCGATGCGGATGGCGCCGTCCAGCAGACTGTACTGGGTGTGGACGTGCAAATGGACAAAATCGGCGGCAACGGAAGCCATGGGTTGGGCGCCTCCTGAAATGACAATCACCCGCGGGCCGGCGGCGGTAGGGCCACCGCGCCACCGGGTGGGCGTGCGTCGGGCGGCAGTCGCGGGCCGGTGCACTCACCGGCGGGCCGAACGCCCCGACGAAGCAAGGTTAAAACGCAAACGGCGGCTATTCGACCCGGTAGTTGGGCGCCTCCTTGGTGATGATGACATCGTGCACGTGGCTTTCGCGCAGTCCGGCGGCGGAGATCTTCACGAACCGCGCTTTTTCACGCAGTTCGGCCAGCGTGCGGCAGCCCACGTAGCCCATACCGGCTTTGAGCCCGCCGATCAACTGGTGGATATTGGCCGAGAGCTGGCCGCGGTAGGGCACCCGACCCACGATGCCCTCGGGGACGAGCTTATCCGCCGCCTCGTCGTCCGACTGGTAGTAGCGATCCTTGCTGCCTTTCTTCATGGCCTCCAGCGAGCCCATGCCGCGGTAGACCTTGTAGCTGCGCCCCTGATAGAGGATGGTCTCCCCCGGGCTTTCCTCGGTGCCCGCGAACAGGCCGCCGATCATCACCACGTGGGCGCCGGAGCCCAGCGCCTTGGTGAGGTCGCCAGAATACTTGACCCCGCCGTCGGCAATCAACGGCACGCCGGTTTTGGTAGCCACCGCGTGACAGTTGAGGATGGCGGTGACCTGCGGTACGCCGATGCCGGCCACGATCCGCGTGGTACAGATCGATCCCGGGCCGATGCCGATCTTGACACCGTCCACGCCGGCCGCCACCAGATCCTCGGCCCCTTTGGCGGTGCCCACGTTGCCGGCAATGAGCTCGACCGCGCTGTAGGTTGCCTTGAGCGTTTTGACCGCCTCGATGACGTTCATCGAGTGGCCGTGCGAGGTGTCGATCACGATCACGTCCGCGCCGGCATCGAGAAGGGCCTGGGTGCGCTCCAGCATATCGGGCCCCACGCCGACGGCCGCCCCGCAGCGCAGCCGGCCCAGGTTGTCCTTGCAGGCATTCGGATATTTCTTGATCTTCTCGATGTCCTTGATGGTGATCATGCCGGCCAGCCGGCCGTTGGCATCCACCACCAGCAGCTTTTCGATCCGGTGCTGATGCAGGAGCTTCTTGGATTCCTCCAGCGTGATGCCCTCGGATACCGTCACCAGATGGTCCTTGGTCATCACTTCGGACACCGGGCGGTCGAGATTGGTCTCGAAGCGCAGATCGCGGTTGGTGACGATCCCCACCAGTTTGTCTCCCTGCGTCACGGGCACCCCCGAGATCCTGTAGCTGGCCATGACCTCCATGACTTCGTGCACCGGACGCTCGGGCGCGATGGTGACGGGGTCGACGATCATGCCGCTCTCGGATTTTTTGACCTTGTCCACCTCCCGGGCCTGGCTGACGACGCTCATGTTGCGGTGGATGAAACCGATGCCGCCTTCGCGGGCCATGCAGATGGCCGTGTCCGCCTCGGTCACCGTGTCCATGGCGGCGCTGACCAGCGGGATATTGAGGCTCAGGTTGCGGGTCAGGCGCGTGTCGACCGTTACATCCTTGGGCACGACATCCGAATAATTGGGCAGCAGCAGCACGTCGTCGAAAGAATAGGCTTCTTCCGGACTCATCTCGATCATGATTCCTCCAGATTTCGGGCGGCGGGGTTCGGCCCCGATGGATGACCGCACGCGTCACGCATTCGATGGGAAGGTTCGAAAATTTGCCCGCTCATTAACAAATGGACCGGTCTTACGCAAACCATTTTTTGCCGGCTTGACAACCCCTGACGGCCGATATATTCATGGCACTTTGCAATACGGCCAAATCATTTCATTTTCAGCGTGCCGACAGCCCTGAAAACGGTCGTCAGAGGCCCAATGCTCTCGGCAGGCGGATGGCGCCGGATGGGAATCTTCGACCGGGCAACATACTCATGCTCCTGAACATCAACCCCGACAATCCGCAGTTGCGCCTGGTAAACCGTGTGGCCGAGATTCTCAAGGCGGGAGGGGTTGCCGCCTACGCCACCGACACCTTCTATGGCATCGGCTGCGACATCACCAACAAGAAGGCCATCGAAAAAATCTACCAACTCAAGCAGCGGGACAAGAAGAAGCCGTTCAGCTTCATGTGCTCGGACCTCAAGAACATCAGCCGGTACGCCAAGGTGTCCAATTACGCCTATAAGACCATGAAACGCCTTTTGCCGGGCCCCTACACCTTTGTCCTCGAGGGATCGCGGGAAGTTCCCAAAATGATGCTGACCCGGCGCAAGACGGCAGGCATCCGGGTGCCGGACCATGCCTTCTGCCTCGCCCTGGTGGACACGCTGGGCAACCCGGTCCTCACCACCAGTGCCACCCTGCCCGACGGCACCGTGTTCGAGGACGCATCCCTGATCTATGACCACTTCGGCGGCCGCCTGGACGTGGTGGTCGACAGCGGGCCGGTTCCCGGCAATCCTTCCAGCGTCATCGCCTTGATCGACGACATTCCGGACATCATTCGCCGCGGCGCCGGCGACGTCAGTCTTTTCGAATAACCCGCCCAAAAACGTCAAGGCGAAAGACCAGGACGTTTATTCAACGTCGCCCCGGCCTTATATGCAAAAGGCCGCAAGCCATTCTGTTGGGTTCAGGGTTCTCGGTTCGGTGTTCGTTTTCTGGGACGAAAGAAGAAGGCGCAAACGGTAGCCAAACCGTCGCCCGTCGTGTGGGGCTCAGTTATGGGAAGGTGCGTAAATATAGCCGGCTGTCCACTCGGGGCGGGCGACGCGGCCCAGGAGATCGCGCAGCGTGGCTTCGCTAAGCAACTGCAGCAGCGAGGTCTTGCGGGCCGGGATGTAGACGGCGGTGACCTCACCCTTGACGCCCGCCAGTTCACCGGCCCACTGCACGGCGTCTTCCAGGTTGCCGATGCGGTCGACGAGCCCCAGGGATTTGGCGTCGGCCCCCGTGTAGATGCGTCCGTCGGCCAGCTTGCGAACGGTGTCGAGCTTCATTTTGCGACCCGCGGCAATGGCGGCCACGAATTGCTCGTGAAGTTCCTGAACGAAAGCCTGCAGGTATTTTTCTTCTTCGGGGGTTATGTCGCGAACGGGGGAGCCGGTATCCTTGAACGTGCCGCTCTTGATGACCACCGGTGCGAGTCCGATCTTGCTGAAAAGCTCTTTGAAGTTGGTGTACTCCATGATCACCCCGATGCTGCCGGTGATGGTGCCCGGATTGGCGATAATGCCGTCGGCCGAAGCGACCACGTAGTAGCCCCCCGAGGCCGCCACCGCCCCCATGGAGGCGACGACCTTTTTAACCTGGCGTGTCTTGGCGACTTCCCGATAGATCTCCTGGGAAGGCCCCACGACGCCGCCGGGCGAATCGACCCGCAGGACGATGGCCCGGATGTTCTCGTCTTCACGAAATCGCCTCAGCTGCCGGATGGTTTCCTTGGCGTCGGCGATGACCCCCAGGACCTCGACGACCCCCACCTGCTCCCCATCCTCGGCGCCCCCCATGATCTCGTATTCTGAGATTCCGGGACCCGCAGCGATGATCACGGCCACCGCCACCAGCGTGACGGATGCGAGGCCGGAAAAGATCAGGAAGGAGAACAGCAGCGGATGTCGACGCGAAAACATGGTTGTTGCCTCTTCAGCGGGTCAATGCCATTGGCGCCTGACTGCGGCCATGCTTGGCCGGCAGCGGCCCCGGGCCCGGAGCAATCAATTGAAAGCAACGCCGGTTTGGCCCTGTCAGGGCGGCAACCGGCGGGGGGTGTCGGGTGTTGCGATCGATGCCGGGACCCGGGCACGTCCGGGTCCCGTGGCGGCATCGGCCCTATTCGCTCTTGGATGCGTCGTCTTCGGGCGACGACGGGTCCTGCTGCTCGACTTCGTTGAGCTTCTCCTGCAGGTTTTCCCGCAGAATTTCACCGAAGGTGGAAGTGGCCGGCTTCATGCTGCTGACGTATTCGCTCAACAGGGACTGCTCATCTTCCATTTCCAGGCGTTTGATGGAGAGGCCGATCCGCCGCTCGTCGCTGTTGATGTTCATCACCTTGGCGGTGATGACGTCGCCGATGTTGTACATCCCGACCGGTGTCTTGATCTTTTCCTTGCTGATCTCGGAAACGTGGATCAGGCCTTCGATCCCTTCTTCCAGTTCGACGAAAATACCGAAATCCGTCAGGTTCGTGATCGTTCCGGTGATTTCCTTGCCGACCTCGTAGCGTTCGGCCACGGTCTTCCAGGGATCGTCCGCCAGCTGCTTGATGCCCAGTGAGAAGCGCTCGTTGCCTTTTTCGATATCGAGCACGATGGCCTGCACCGTGTCGCCCTTCTTGTAGATCTCGGACGGGTGCTTGATGCGCTTGGTCCAGGAGATGTCGGAAATATGCACCAGGCCGTCGATCCCCTCGTCGATCCCGATAAAGAGGCCGAAGTCGGTGATGTTCTTGATGCGCCCTTCGATGGTGGTGCCCACGGGGTATTTCTCGGCGATGACGTCCCAGGGGTTGGGTTTGACCTGCTTCATTCCCAGGGAAATGCGCCGGCTGTCGGGCTTGATGTCGAGCACCACGGCCTGGACTTCCTCGCCGATGGAAACGACCTTGGACGGGTGGCGCACCTTGCGGGTCCAGGACATCTCGGAGACGTGAATGAGCCCCTCGATGCCCTCCTCCAGCTCGACAAAGGCGCCGTAGTCCGTGAGGCTGACGACGCGGCCCACCACGTGGGTGCCCACGGGGTAATTTTCGGCCGCGTGGGTCCAGGGATCCTCGCTGAGCTGTTTCATACCCAGCGACACCCGTTCCTTTTCAAGATCCAGGTTGAGGATCTTGACCGTGATCTCATCGCCGATGGTAAACAGCTCGGAGGGATGTTTGACGCGTCCCCAGGAGATATCGGTAATGTGCAGCAGACCGTCCACGCCGCCCAGGTCGACGAAGACGCCGTATTCGGTGATGTTCTTGACCGTTCCGTCCACCACCTTGCCCTCGTGGATCGATGCCAGGGTGGCGGCCCGTTTGGCCTCGCGTTCGGCTTCGAGGATGACCCGCCGGGATAGCACGATGTTGCTGCGCTTGCGGTTGTATTTGAGGATCTTGAACTCGAAGGACTTGCCCACCAGGTCGTCCAGGTTGCGGATCGGCCGCAGGTCTGCCTGGGATCCGGGCAGAAAGGCCTGCACGCCGATATCCACCGAAAAGCCGCCCTTGACCCGCGACTGGATGGTTCCCGGCATGGTTTCGTCGGCGTCGTAGACCCGCTTGATCTCTTCCCAGACCTTGACGCTGGCCGCCTTTTCCTTTGAAAGGACGACCCGCTCCTCTTCGTCGTCCCACCATTCCACCATCACTTCGATCTCGTCGCCGATCTCGGCCTTGATCTCGCCGTTTTCGTCGCGGAATTCGTGGATTCGGATCTGTCCCTCGGATTTGTAGCCGATGTCCACCAGAACGTGGTCCTTGTCCACGGAGATGATGCGCCCCGTCACGACTTCGCCTTCGGCGAAACGTTTGAAGCTCTCCTCGTACATACTCATGAGCTCTTCCATGGATTCGCTTTCCGGGGATTCGCTTTCCGGCGCTTCCTGCGGGTTGGCGTTCATGGGCTCGGTTGATCCGGTGGGTTCGATGTTGTCGTTTGCGTTGTTTTCCACTAAATTTTCCATTGACTCGGTATTTCCCCCTTAGCCGATTTTTTGCATCAACCAAATATGGTTGGCATAAACAAGCTTCGTTATCAGAATCGTTTCCATAACACAACGAAAAAATACATTTACTGCGGCGGTGCCGTTGCGTGCGGCGCTTCGATGAACGTCAGCATATGCGCCACGACGCCTTCGGGGTCCAAACCTTCGGAATCGATGGTAATGGCATCCTCGGCCGCCTTGAGAGGCGCAATCGCCCGGGACCGGTCGTTGTGGTCCCGCCGGCGCATGTCCTTTTCGACCGCTTCGAGCGATTGATCCGAACGGGCCGCGAATTCGAGGTGCCGCCGACGGGCGCGCACCGCCAGCGGGGCGTCCAGGAAAAATTTGACGTCGGCCTCCGGGAATACCACGGTTCCCATGTCCCGGCCTTCGAATACGGCCCCGCCCTCGCGCCCCAGGCGACGCTGGACGTCCAAAAGAAAACCGCGCACCACCGGACGGGCGGACACCGCCGAAGCCAGCATCGCGATTTCCGCCGTGCGGATCTGGTCTTCGATGTCCTCGCCGGCCCAATGCAGACGGCTGCCGCCCGATGGGCCGCGGACGAAATGTAGCTCCAGATCCCGGCAGAGGGCCGCCAGACCCTCGTCGTCATCCGGGTCCAGCGTGGCCCTCCGGGCCGCGAGAGCCACGCCCCTGTAAAGCGAGCCGGTATCAATATAGCGGTACTGCAGCCGGTCGGCCAGCAGGCGGCTGACCGTACTCTTGCCGGCCCCGGCCGGTCCATCGATCGTGATCACCAGTTGCTTTGTCATCGTGTGCCAGGCCTCCCCGCCTGGGTCAGCGGCCCCCGACGCCGCGTTCGCCCGTTACGGCCGGCGCCAGGACGACCGCATCACCTCGAGGTGCCCGCGACCGGTGCGAGCGTCTCGATCACCGTGCGCAGCGCTTGGATCAAGCGCCGGTTCTCATCGGGCATCCCCACATTCACGCGGATGTAATGCGGAAAGCCGTAACCGCGCATCGATCGCACGATGACCCCTTCGCGAAGCATCGCCTCGAACACGCTCTGGGCGTCGCGCCCCGTGTCGATCAGAAAAAAATTGGACTGGGTCGGGAAATAGGTCAGCCCCATGGCGTCAAGCTCCCCATAGAGATCGTCCAGCCCGGCATGCACCAATTCCAGCGTAGCGGCCACGAAGTCCCGGTCGGCAAGCGCGGCCCGCGCGCCGACCTGGGCCAG
>JASJBQ010000111.1 GCA_030066455.1 Desulfobacterales bacterium | reverse complement strand
TTGGAGGCTTGGGGGCCGGCCGCGCGCATGCCCAGAACCTTCTGTTCGTCGTCGTCACTCACCAGGATCTTGATAAATCCCTTGGTGGCGCGCATGGCGATCGCCCGCGGCAGAAGCGAGTTGGCATAGTAGGCCACCCGGTAGGCGATGCCCTTCTTCTGGCAGGTTTTTTCGTTGAGTCCCACCGCGGCGACCGCCGGCTTGAAGAACATGACCGTTGACATGTTGCGGTAGTTCAGCGGCCACTGATCGATGCCGTACATGTGCTTGACGGCGAAGCGGCCTTCCATTTCCGCCAGGTTGACCAGGGCCGGCCGGTGGGTCACATCGCCGGCGGCGTAGATATGCCGATGCACACAGCAGGCTTCGTTGCTGTCCAGATAGCCCTCGCTCGAGGTCAGAATGCCGGCCTTGTCGAGCCGCAGGCAGTCAAAATTGGGGCGGCGGCCGATGGATATCAGGGCGGCATCCACTTCCAGCACTTCCGAATGACCGTCATCAAAATCGAGAATCACCTGCAGGTAGTCGTCAAAGTGGAGAATATCCCTGAGGATGGCGGAGTGCAGGATCGTCACGCCGTTGGCTTCGAGGTTGGCGCTGATGAAATCGCTGACGTCGTCGTCCTCGTAGGGGATGATACGCTCGGCGTAATCCACGAGATAGACCTGGGTCTGGCCGAAATTGGAGAAGATCGTGGCATATTCGCAGCCGATGACCCCCGCGCCGACGATCAGCAGTCTTTTGGGGAATGCCTTGAGGTTCAAAACGGTGTCGGAGTCGATGACCCGTCGGCCGTCCGTGGTTATCCCGGGAAAGGCGCGCGGGGTCGATCCGGTGGCGATCACGAAGAAATCGGCCTGAATGTCTTCCTGGCCCCCGGCGTTCAATTCGACCGCCACGCGATGCGACGAAATGAAGCTGGCCCATCCGCGTTTAAGCGCAACGCTGCCCGGTCCCGGGTAGCGGTGCGGGGCGAAAGATTCGATCTGGGAAAGCATCTGGTACTGCTTCTCGCGTATGGCCTGGAAGACGGAGTCCCGCATGGCCTGGTAGTCCATGGTCAGGCCGGAAGCCCGATAGCCGCGTCCGGTTTTGGCCGCCCGGGAATAGTCGCGGGACAGCTCCCACATAGTCTTGGAAGCCAGGGCGCCCCACATGACGCCGGCCCCGCCGATCTCACCACCCTCGATGATGCAGACGTCTTTGCCCAGATCCAATGCCCGCATGGCGGCGGCAAACCCACCGGGTCCGCATCCGATCACACAAACGTCGTATTGATTGCGTTTGACGTCGGCCATGAAATTGATCCTTTGAACAAAATCGGTTATATGCAGACTGTATTCGCCTCAGGCGGTGTTTTTGGTTTGGTTGATAATAATAAAGCCCAACGGATGATTGTGAAGGGCGACAGGACGACGTCCAACAGTTTTTAAGGCGGCCAGCATGTTTAAAAGGGTGACGGCGGTCGGCACCGCCCCGGTATTGATCATTATCCTTATGCTGTTATTGGCGCATTTGCAACCGCTGGATATGTTGCGCATGATCGGTGCGGAGGGCGTGCGAACCGGGCGTATCGTCCTTGATCTGCTGCCCTTTGGACTGGCGCTGTTGGGGCTGGGGATCGGGATCCGCTTTCACATCGGCGGCGCGATGGTGGCCATGCTGACGATGGGCAGCGCCTATCTGGCGCTAATGCTCGATGGCGCCGGCGGCACGGGCGGCCAGACCACGCCGCAGGACCTGGGGTACACCTTGCCGGCGCTGTTGTTGTCGGGCTGTCTGCTGGCCGGCTGGACGGAAAACGTCTCCTGGCGCTCACGGCGCGGTCAATGGGCGCTGCTGATCGTCGGGGCCGGGCTCGTGCTCTTCTGGACCGACCAACTGCAGTTGCTCGGCATGAACCTTGACCTGGGAGCGCGGCTTGAATCCCTGTTTAGGCCTTTGAACGCCGCCAGCCTTCGATACATGGCGGGCTTGGCGCCATTCGAAATTAACGGCGGGATTTTAAACTGGTCGGCGGCCATCCTTTTCCTGGTGGGGGCCGCATGGGTCCGCAGCCCATTCCTCGCCGGCCTGGGCGGAAGCCTCGTGGTGACCGCTCCGCAATGGATACAGGTATCGGGCGCCCCGCCTGCCGGGCTGGCCTACGCGGCAGCCGCGCTGATGATCCTGGTGGGGGGCTTGGAGGCGGTCCACAAGCGTGCCTACCGCGACGCCCTCACCGATTTGCCCGGGCGCCGGAGCTTCGACGATACGCTCCGCCAACTCGGCCGGCACTATGCGATTGCCATGCTGGACGTCGATTACTTCAAACGCTTCAACGACCGCTATGGTCATAACGTCGGCGACGAGGTGCTCAAGATGATCGCGGCGCGATCCGCACGCATCCGCGGCGGTCGCGCCTTTCGTTACGGCGGTGAAGAATTTGCGGTGGTTTTCGCCGGGCGGGCGGCTGCGGGGGCTGAAGCCGCCATGGAAGACTTCCGCCGCCATCTGGCCCAAACGCCCTTCGTGATTCGCCGCCAGCCCCGGCCCAAGACCCGCAGTCGCCAGGGGCGCCCGTCGCGACGGCGCATCCCGGCGGCACGACCCAAAGTGAAAGTGACGGTGAGCATCGGCTTGGCCCGGACGGCCGGTCGTTCCACCCAGCCCAGCGATGTTTTGAAGGCCGCCGACAAGGCCCTCTACAAGGCCAAACGCGGCGGGCGCAACCGAACCTGCCGCGCTACCTGACGGTGCGCGGCAACCACCTGCAGCGCCGGCATCACAACCAGACGCACGCAGGGGACACTCCATTTTCGGACGCCTATTAAGAAGTTTGCGATGCGGCTAGAATACCCCGAGGACGGCGGCGCACATCCTACGTCACCGTGATGAGGTGGGCCGCCTCGCGCCGGTATCGGATTCTCTGAAAGACCATCAAGCAAAGGAGCCAAACCGATGATCGAGGCTTTCAAGGGGGTACGCCCGCGGATCGGCGCCAATGTCTACATCGCGCCCACGGCCGTTGTCATCGGCGATGTTGAAATCGGGGACGGTGCCAGCATCTGGTACGGGGCGGTTGTCCGCGGCGATTTGGCCTCGATTCGCATCGGCCGGGATACCAACGTCCAGGACAACTGCACCATTCATGTGGATGCCGGGCAACCGGTGGACATCGGCGCTGCGGTGGTGCTGGGCCACAATGCGGTCGTTCACGGCTGCACCGTCGAAGACCAGAGCCTGATCGGCATCAATGCCGTCGTTCTGAACGGCGCCCGGATCCGGTCGGGTTCCATCGTGGCGGCCGGTGCGGTGGTATTGGAAAACCAGACCATCGGACCACTTGAACTCGCCGCCGGTATTCCGGCGAAGGTGCGTCGGCAGCTGCCCGCGTCGGTGCGGGACGACATTCGCCACGATGCCGCCATTTATCTCGAGCTAAGCCGCAGTTACAGGGATCGACCGCCGTCTTGAGAGGCCCCCCGGCCGCAGCCCCGGCGCGGGTGAATCCGCGCGCCGGTCCGCATCGCGGCAGGGGGTGCGTTGACCTCGCCCGATCCCATACCGGGGGGGCGGAAATGCAATGCCACCGCGGGGGGCAGTCTTGCATTCAGCGGCATTCACTGATTTAATGCACCTCAGCGCGCCTGCGCTTTGCAGCCCCAACGAAGCCCTGTGGCCTGCGGTGCGTCTGCATGCGGGTGGCGCCCAGTTGCCGTCATGTCATCGCGAGCGGATTCTGGTAATATGTCAACGGAGATTCTCATCGTCTGTACCGGCAATATCTGCCGCAGCCCCATGGCCGAAGGCCTGCTGCGGCATATGCTGTTACTTCGGGGACTGAACGCTATCAAGGTGCGATCGGCCGGTACGCACGCCATGGACGGTCGCCCGGCCGAACCGCATGCGGTCGCAGCCGCGCGTGAAATGGGTGTGGACATCTCCGCCCACGTGGCCCGTTCACTCGACCCCGAGATGGTGGCCCGGGCGGCGCTGATCCTGGTCATGGAGCAGGGGCATGCGGATTTGATTGCGCGGGTTCTGCCGCCGGCACGGCAGGCGCAAACCCTTCGGCTCCTGGCGGCATTCGGTCCGGGGGAAGATGTCCGGGAAATCGAAGACCCCTATGGCCAGCCGCTCGATGCCTATCGCGACTGCGCCCGCTTGATGCAAATATGCCTAGACGGTGTTCTGGCGCCGGACACGAACCTGCAGTTGTCGCCCTGATACCGGACCGGTCCCGTCGACCGCTCCGAAGATGAAAACAACGACGCCTATGAAATTCTCGATTCGCTGGGTTCTGATTATGGGCAGCCTGGCCATTATTTGGGCCACGCAGCTCATCACCATCACCACCAGCTACGTCTCTTCCCAACGGGCCCTTCTGGAACACGCCCAGGACATCATGCGCAACATCGCCGATCTGGCCATGGAGCAAGCCGAGAGCCATCTTTTTCATGCCCAGAGCGCCGCCCACCTCACCAAACGCCTGCTGGCCGCCGATGTGGTCGGGCGCTCGCACGACCGGCTGGACGAGCTGGAACATTATTTCGCCGACCAGCTCACCGTTTACCCCCATTTTGCCGGCATCTATTTCGGTGCGCCCAATGGCGATTTCTTCGATGTGCGTCGCAGCAGTGCGAAGATACCCAACGGCATCCGCACCAAGATTACCGTCCACCAGGACGAGCGCAAGGTGACCCGTTTGATCTGGCGGGACCGCGACTTCCGGCTGATTGCCGAGGAAACCCTCTACGACGATCCCTATGATCCGCGCGTGCGGCCCTGGTACCGCAAGGCCCTGGCCGAGAAGCGTATCGTCTGGACGGATCCGTACATCTTCTTTACGTCCCAGAAACCCGGCATCACCATCGCCGGCCCAACCTTTAATACGGCTGGCGAACTCAAAGGCATCGTGGGTGTGGATCTCGAGATCGATGAGCTCTCTACCTTCATCAGCAAGCTGCGGATCGGTAAAAACGGGCGGGCCTACATGCTCAACCGCAACGGCGACCTGATCGCTTTTCCGGACCTGAGCATGATCACCCGGCGCGGTGAGGACGCGGTCTATCGGCTGACCCGCATCGACGAGCTCGACGACGTCATCAGCCGCAAGGCGTTTACCGCCATGCAGTGGCGCTACGACGACCAGAAACGTTTCCAACTCGAGGCCCCGCGTTTTGGGGAGTTCACCCATGCGGGCCAGATTTACCACACGATGTTCACGCCCTTTTCCGAACACCAGTGGCCCTGGGTGATCGGGGTCTATATTCCGGAAAACGACTATATCGGCACGATCAAAGCCAACCGGCGGTTCAACATCGGTGTGACGCTGATCTACTCGCTGGTGGCCACCGGGCTCGTGATCGGGTTGGCCCGCGGCATCGTCCGTCCGGTGGCCGGCCTCGAAAAGGAGGCCCAGGCCATCGGCCGCAAGGATTTCACGAGCCGCTTCCCCACCGGTTCGATTTACCGTGAAATCCAGGCCACATCGGATGCATTTGCGGCCATGAAAAGTGCTTTGCTGCGCAGCAAGGAGCGCTACCGCACCATTTTCGAGAATATCCAGGACGTCTACTACGAAAGCGACATGGACGGGACGCTTCTGGAGATAAGTCCTTCCGTGGCCCATGAGACCCATTACACCCGTGAGGAGCTTCTGGGCTGCTCGGTCTATCGGCTCTACCGCGATCCGGCCGACCGCGATGCCCTTGTGCAGCACTTTCTGAACCATGGCGAGGCCACGGACTACGAGGTCGTCCTGCGCGACAAGAACGCCGAATTGCTCTACTGCGCGATCAATTCCAAACTGCTGCGCCACCCGGACGGCACACCCGAGAAGATCGTGGGCTCGCTGCGCGTGATCAACGAGCGCAAACAGGCCCAGGAGCAGTTGGACCATTACCGGCGCGAACTGGAAGCCCTGGTGGACGAACGCACCGGCGACCTGCGCGCCACCAACCAGAAGCTGCTCGAGGAGATCGAGCAGCGCAAGCAAACGGCCGAAGCCCTGCGCAAAAGCGAAGAGCGTTACCGCACCGTTTTGGACGATATCCGCGAAGGGTACTTCGAGACCGACCTGCGGGGGCGGCTCCAATTCTTCAACGATTCGCTCTGTCGGATCCTGGGATACGGCCGCGACGAACTCAAAGGCATGGATGGGCAGTTTTTCATGGCGGAGGAATCCGCTGCCAGGATGGCCGAGGTTTTTCGTGGCATCCGCCGGGACCATGCCAACGCCAAGATCCCGGAAGTCGAGATCTTCCGCAAAGACCGGGCCCACCGCAAGATGGAGCTTTCCGTCTCGCTGATCCTGGATCATGCCGGCAAGGTCAACGGTTATCGGGGGTTGGTCCGTGATGTGACCGAGCGGCTGCAGGCCGAGCGCGAGCGTCAGCGCCTGGAAGTGCGCTTTCATCAGGCCCAGCGGCTGAAGGGAATCGGCACCTTGGCCGGGGGGGTCGCCCACGACTTCAACAACCTGCTTATGGGCATCCAGGGCAATGTGTCCGTGCTGAAACTGGATTTGGAACCGGACAGCGATGCTTTTGATAACGTGATCAGCATCCAGCAGTGCGTCGAGAGCGGTGCCAAGCTGACGCAGCAATTGCTGGGCTTTGCCCGGGGCGGCAAATACGTGGTCGAGCCTACCGACATCAACGAGATCGTTCGTTCCACTTCCCAGATGTTCGGCCGTACCCGCAAGGAAATTCTGATCTATGTCCACTACGATGAACATATCTGGCCGGTCAATGTGGACAAGAAGCAGGTCGAGCAAGTCCTGCTGAACATGTACATTAATGCCTGGCAGGCTATGCCCCAAGGAGGCGAGCTCTACCTGCGTACCGAAAACATCATCCTGGATGATAGGCGCAGCCGCCTTTTCGACATGGCCGCGGGCAATTACGTGCGCATCACGATCAAGGACACGGGGGTGGGGATGGACGACAACACCCTCCAGCGGATTTTCGAGCCTTTTTTCACGACCAAAGAAATCGGAACGGGCACCGGGCTGGGATTGGCCTCGGCCTTCGGCATCATCAAAAACCACAACGGCTATATCGACGTGAAAAGCCGCGAGGGGCAGGGGAGCAACTTCGCCATCTACCTGCCGGCTTTTGATGGCGAGATTCCCGACAAAGAGGAGGCGCAAGTCGATCTCCCACCGGGCACCGAGACCATCCTGCTGGTGGACGACGAGGATACCATCCTGGATGCCTGCGGCACCATGCTGGACCGGATGGGCTACACGGTGATCACCGCCCAGGGTGGACGCGAGGCCATCGCCATCTTTCAGCAACGACACCAGGAAATCGATATGGTCATCCTGGACATCATCATGCCGGACATCAACGGCGGTGAGGTATTCGACCATTTCGTCGAGATCGATCCGCACGTCAAGGTCCTGCTCTCCAGCGGCTACACCATCGAAGACCAGGCGGCGGCCATCCTGGAGCGCGGCTGCAACGGCTTTATCCAAAAGCCTTACGAGATGGATCAGCTCAACCGTTCCATACGGCAGATTTTGACGGGATAGGGCGGTTGCCGGAAGGGTACGAACCGGACGGCGGGCGGTAAAAGCGAAAACGGGCAATGCTGCGGCATTGCCCGTCATTTTTTATTTTGGTGGAGCTGAGGGGACTTGAACCCCTGGCCTCATGACTGCCAGTCATGCGCTCTCCCAGCTGAGCTACAGCCCCATGCGGTAAGCGCTCTAATTATCAGCCCCAGGGCGGCCTGTCAATAGCTTTTCTGCCGTTATGCTCCCGAGGATGACGACGTGGTTTGCCCTCGCCACCGACTGCTATCCGCGCTGCGGACGCTCTCGCGGCATGGTCCCGGGGATGATCTTGCAGTTGACAAAAAATGACGATAATTTTATAGCTTCATATTTTTGTAAACAATCATAGCGCGTTCATATTCAGCCAGCGAAAGGGCTTTTATGCTGACATCGATGCGAAAAAACGCCGGCAGTTTCATCATCAAACTGCTGCTGGGGGCGATCGTGGTGGTCTTCGTCCTCTGGGGCGTGGGAACCAACCAGAAATCCAGCAATCCCGAAGTGGCCCGGGTCGAAGGGCAGACCATCACTTATGCCGAATACGCCCAGAGCTACCAGCGGCTAGTCGACAACATCCGTCGCCAGTTTGGCAGCAATCTCAATGATGAAACCCTCAAGGCGCTGAACATCAGGGAGCAGGCTCTGAACCAGCTGGTTGACCGGGCGATTTTGATCAACAAAGCACAGGCCATGGGATTTCGTGTGAGCGATGCGGAACTGGCCACGTACATCCGCAACCTGCCGTTCTTTCAATCCAACGGCCAGTTTGATCGGATGCAGTACGAGCGCGTGCTGTCGCAGCTTCGCCTGACGCCCGAAGCGTTCGAAGCCAGCCAGCGCGACGACCTGCTGATTCAGAAAGTGAGCGACGTCGTCTTTCGAACGGCCAAAGTCACCGAGGAGGAAGCCGCGGACTGGTACCGCTGGCAGAATGCAGCCGTCAATCTGAGCTACGTTTTGTTTACGCCCGACCAGGCCGACATCATTGCCCCCGACGAAGACGAGATCCAGGCCTATTTTACGGAGAACCAGGAACGCTACAAGACGGCCCCCAAACGCAGCGCCCGCTATCTGGTTTTTCGCACGGATGACTACCGCGCCGAAGTTCAGCTGACGGCCGATGACGTGGCCGCCTATTATGACGAGCATCGCGACGCGTTTCAGGTCGAGGAGAGCGTCGAAGCCCGGCATATTCTGATCAAGGTCGCGGCCGACGCCGATCAGGCCGCCATCGATGCCGCCCGGGCGCGGGCCGAGGACGTCTACGCGCAGATCAAGGCCGGCGGCGATTTTGCCGAACTGGCCCGGAAGCACTCGGATGAAGCGACAACCAGTGACAAGGGCGGCTATCTGGGCACTTTCAGCCGCGGCCAGATGGTCAAACCCTTCGAAGAGGCGGCCTTTGGTCTGGCGGAGGGTGAATTCAGTGCGCCCGTGCGTTCGGAGTATGGTTTTCACATCATCAAGGTCGACCAGAAGAAGCCAGCCCGAACCCGCACGCTGGCCGAGGCGGAGAACAAAATCAGGGGACAGTTGGCGGACAGCCGCGCCCGGCTGCGAGCCCTGGAGGCCGCCGAAGCGGCTTACGATTTGTCATATGAAAGCGAGGATTTGGCCGCGGTGGCCAGCGAACTGGGGCAAGCCTCCCAGGTTACCGCGATGATCACCCGCAATCAGCCGCTTGAGGGCGTTTCCGATGCCAACGCGTTCGGCCGGATTCTCTTCAGTTTGAGTGCCGACGCCATCAGCGAGGTACAGGAAATCGACGGTGATTTTTATATCATCCAGGTGGCGACCGTTGAGCCGCCGCAGGTTCCCGACCTGGACAGTGTCCGGGAGCGCGTGGTCGCGGACTGGAAGCACGGCTTGCGCTGGGAGCAGGCTGAGAACCAGGCCAAGGCGTTTCTGCTGGCATTGAAAGAGGGCGGCGCCATGGAAGCGCTGAGCCGGGAGAAATCGCTTGATCTCAAGACCAGCGGTTTCTTCAAGCGCAACGAAGCCATCGAGGGCATCGGATACCAGCCCGCGATGGCCGAAGTGGCTTTCAGCCTATCCGCTGCCAACCCTCTGCCGGAGAATCCCGCGCGCAGCAGCGAAGGCTTTTATATCTTCCGCTTCGACGAACGGCGGGAGCCCGAGGGACCGATCGATAAGTCCGAACTCGATCAGGCTCGGGCCCAGCTGCGCCAGCGCAAGCAGCAGCAGGTATTTGAAGACTGGCTGGCGGCGGCCCGGGCGCAGGCCGACATCGACATCGACCGCAGCGTTCTGGAGTAGAGCGCCCGTAACCGCGCCATCACGTTTCCGCCGGTTGCGGTGATAACGCCGTCACCGGATGAAGGAGTGGTGATTATGGCCCGTAAAAAAGATTCTGCCGCCAAGAAGGTCGAAACCAAAACCTTTACGGTGAAAAAATGCCCCTATTGCTACACGTATATGGCGGTCAAGGATTCGCAATGCAAGGCGTGCGGCAAGCGGGTCGGCGTCGTCGACAGCTCCGGCCAGGCGCGCAAGCTGTTGGACTGGCGGGCCTACCTGGGGGCCATCGTGGCGGTGGCCCTGTTTCTGGCCTTCTACTTCTGGGCGTTTGTCGGTAAGTAAAAAAAAGGATTCAGTCTCCCTCTTTTTGCCACCCGCCCCAAAGGCAACGCCTCTCAGCGTGACAGCATGGCGCGCATCATGTCGCCGGCGTTTTCGGCGTGATCGGCAATCGAACCGATGATTTCCGCCAGATGCACGATATGAAAAACGGTGACGGGGTCGACCGACATGTTGAAGATCTGGTGTTTGATCGCCGCTTCGATCTTGTCGGCCGTGTGCTCTTGGGCCCGAACGGTTCGAATGATTTCTTTCACGGCCACGCGGTGCTTTTCGGCGTAGGTGCGGAAATACTCCCGTGCGCCTTTCACCATCCGGATCATCTCTTCAATAGGGTCGATGACGGCATCCACCAGCAAAAAGAAATCCTTGTGGAGTTCGGCCGGTATCCCCGGTTCGCTGCGGTAGGATATCCAGTCGAGCGCATCCTTGACGGCATCAAGGACCTGATCCTGCTCCCGCAGGTAGCGAAAAAGTTGAAACTTACTCACCGGCATCATCGTGCCCATGGGAAGATGGCCGCGGATGCGCCGTTTGACGGCATCGGCCTCGTGCTCCAGATCGACCACATTCCGTCGTAATTCCTCAAACTGACGGCAGCGTGCCGAAGCGTGACATTCAATGGCCTGCTGAAAGGCCCAGGCGCATTCCTTGACCTTCTCGGCGTGTTCTTCGAGCCCTTCGAAGGGCGATGTTAAGAAGAGAGATAAAAAGGGAATACGCATAATGGACCTCCTCGACTTTTACAGCGCCCATTTGAAAAGGGTGAACAGCATCATGCTGGTGAGCGCCGCTGCCGGTACCGTCAGGACCCAGTAAAGGGCGATTTGCAGCATGATCCGAAAATTGACGGCTTCGATCCCCCGGGCGACGCCGACGCCGAGCACCCCGCCGACGGCGGCGTGGGTCGTGGATACCGGCAGGCCAAGTTTGGAGGCCACCAGAACGGTGGTGGCCGCGGCAAAGTCGACGGAAAAGCCGCGCGTGTTGGTGAGGGTCGTAATGCGAGTGCCGATGGTATCCATAACGCGGTGGCCGGCCATACCGATGCCGCAGGCGATGCCGATGCCGCCGAAAAGCAGCAGGAAAACCGGCACTTGAACCTGGGTGCCGACCTGCCCGGTTTGAACGATGAAATAGATGACGGCCAAAGGGCCGATCGCGTTGGCGACGTCGTTGGCGCCCTGGGCCAGGGCCACATAGCAGGAAGTGCCGATTTGGATTTTGCGAAAGATGGCTTCGGTGC
Organism: Desulfobacterales bacterium; assembly: GCA_030066455.1. The sequence continues at coordinate 5,390 of JASJBQ010000111.1, read as the reverse complement.
TGTCGGCGGTATCGGGGTCCGTGATGCGGGCAATCAGAACCCGGCCGATCTGGCCGGCGAGCGCCGCCGCGGCGGTGGCCAGCAACAAGGCTAACGGCGTGTTGATGGGGAAAGACTTGCCCAGCGGTGTCTTGAACAGGAACGATAGGATGACGATGAAAACCGCGACACCGATGAAACCGGGCGATAATTGTATCGCGCGGCGACCGGCGTTCTTTCGAGAGAGAATGAAACGCACGATGATTTTAAACATGCTCCAGGCGATCAGCATGCTGAAGACCGGAGAGATGACCCAACTGGCGACGACGGCGCCGAGCTTCCCCCAGTTGATGACGGAAACACCGCCGGCCATGATACCGAAACCGATCATGGCGCCCACGATCGAGTGGGTGGTTGAAACGGGAAGCGATTTCCAGGTGGCGAAACTGACCCACAGGGCCGAGGCCAGCAGGGCCGCCAGGGCACCGATCAGGAGCAGGTGGGGGTCGCCGAGAACTTCCGTGGAGACGATGCCTTTGCGGATCGTGTTGGTGACGTGGGCGCCGATAAAGGTGGCCCCTACACAATTGAGAATACCGGCAATAAATATCGCTTGGCGGATGGTGATGGCCTTGGCCCCCACGGCCGAGGCCATCGAGTTGGCGACATCGTTGGCCCCGATGTTCCACGCCATGTAGAAGCCAATCACGTAGCCGGCAACCAAAATCGTCATTGCCGTCGTCATGAACGGTTAGCCTCCTCCAGTAGGCATTGGGCTGATATGGTCTTTCAGGTCGCCGTCCGGGCGGCTTGAATTCTCCGGTGCAGCGGTGGAGGCTGAAGGAGGGCCCTTCGGCCTTGAGCGGTGTAAACGTAGCACAGGTGCCTGTGGTCTATCAATCACCAGATGTCGGCGGACTCCCGGTGCAGAAGGTCTTCGGGCAGGGAATCGATAAAACGCGACGGCCGGCTGAGAACCATTCCGGAAACCCGGTCGAAAACCTGGCCCGGGCATAGAAAAAAGAGATTTTCACGGGCCCGGGTGGCCGCCACATACATGAGGCGCAGTTCTTCGTCAAGCGCCTCAGGACTCTCGGAAGCCATGAAAGAGGGGAAACGGCCATCCATGGCCCAGATGATAAAGACCGTGTGCCATTCCAAACCTTTGGCGGAATGAACGGTCGAGAGCACCAAACGATCTTCCCTGGTTTCGCTGGAGGCGCCAAATGTATTGTCGACGGCCACGTTGGGCGGCTCGAGGGTCATATCGCTGAGGAACGGGGCGAGGCGGTCGTACTTTTCAAGGAGGACGAGAAGCTGCTCCAGATCGCGCCAGCGTTTCGGGTGGTCGTCGTAGCGTTCCTTGAGGAGCGGATGGTAATAGGCCAGGATGCGTTCACCGATTTCAACGGGCGGGCGTTCAAGTTCGCCGATCTCACCCAGCAGAGCGCGCAACTGCTCAAGCCCCGGGTTAGGCTTCGGGGGGGGCGCGGCGTCGGTGAACCCGCCCAGGCCACGGGACTGGCGGACGATCTCGTCGTAGAGCCGCTGCGCGGACTTGGGCCCGATCTTATTGATCAGCAGCAGGATCCGAAACCAACTCAGACGGTCGTATGGGTTTGCCACCACACGCATATGCGCCAGAACGTCTTTGATGTGGGCCGACTCCATAAACTTGAAACCGCCATATTTCACGAAGGCAATACCTTCGCGCGCCAGTTCAACCTCGAGATCGAAGGCATGAAAGCCGGCCCGGAAGAGAACGGCGATGTCCCCAGGCACGATGTCCTCGCGGCCAAGTTCGCGGATCTTGTCGACGATGAAACGGGATTGACTGTTTTCGCTGCCCGTGTGCACCAGGCGGGGAGGATTCGCAGAAGGCCGACGGGAGAATAATTGTTTCGGATATTTCTCAACGGCCTGTGCAATCAGTTCATTGGTCAGCTCAAGAATGGGCACGACACTGCGGTAGTTTTCTTCGAGGGTCAAAACCCGGGTGTCCGGGAACAATTCAGGAAAATCCATGATATTGCGGAAGTTGGCCCCACGGAAGGAATAGATGCTTTGCGAATCATCGCCCACCACCATGATGCGCTGGTGCCGTTCGGCCAGGTGGCGGACGATGCGTGCTTGGATCAAGTTGGTGTCCTGGTATTCGTCCACCATCAAATGGGCATATCGGTCGGCGATGCGGGTTTTGAGCTCAGGCTCGTGTTCCAGGAGATGAAGCAGTTTGGTCAACAGGTCGTCATAGTCCATGAAGGCCTGGTCGAATTTCGCCGCGGTATAGTCCTGCAGCAAGGCATGGATGTCGTCGCTGTAGGGACCGAAATGGGGGTAATCTTCAAAAAGAACGTCCTCCAGGGGCTGATCCTTGTTGGCCGCTTTGCTAAAGATGTCGGCCAGCGTCTTCTTGCGGGGAATTGCCCCTTTGCGGGGCCCGGTCAGGCGTGACTTGAGCAGCATGCCGATGAGGCTTTCGGCATCCGGCCGGTCGATGATGGTGAAGCGGTTCGGATATCCGATCGCGGCGGCAAAGCGTTTGAGGACGGTGAAGGCAAAGGAGTGAAAGGTGCCTCCGGCGATATGACGGCAGCGCTGGTCCAGAAGGCGGGTGGCGCGGTTGAGCATCTCCTCGGCAGCCTTGCGCGTGAACGTGAGCAACAGGATGCGCTCGGGAGAGACACCCTCCGCGACCAGACGCGCGGCGCGGTAGGTCAGCGTGCGCGTCTTGCCGCTGCCGGCGCCGGCAATCACGAGCAGGGGGCCCCCATCATGAAAAACAGCATCGTATTGGACGTCGTTCAGTTCGCGGCGGAAACGCTCGCGGCATGATGAATTCACGTTTTTTCTCCTGTGTTGCCGATTGGCCCGTCCAGGCGGTCGGTCGCGTTCGGAATCATAGCGTCGTGGTGGCGGCGCAGTGCACGCACCAGGGCCAATCGTCGGGTTTTCTTCCACAGTGTTGTGGTTTTGTCAACTTGGAACCGGCCGGCAACCCCATCCCGGTCTGCAGGGCGTCGGCGTTGATACACAGGGGCGAATCCGGTTGGCCGTTAAACCGGGGTTTAGGGAGCGGAGATGTTGGTGGGGACCAGGTCTTGCGGGCCGTGGTATCGAACATCCGGTATGCTTCTATTGAGCGACCACAATATAGGCGAAAGATACCCCTGCGCACGACAACCAACCAACACCGTAAGTGGATTCGGGCAGAAGAGGAGGGTGACATGATTTTGCTCCGAATTTATCATTTCTTCGTGATCTACCGTTCGGCCTCCGAATATCGAAGATAACCCTATACGACTTTGATGAAAGCGTACAAACCAATTAAATTAAACAATTTCAATTGGATACGGTAATAAATGCGCAAAGCCGCGTCATATAAGCGCTGAAGAGAATAACATGCGCTAAAATACTTTTTTTATTGGTGATAGTGTTGACTTTCCAAATTCTTTGTATTAACGTCATAACTGTTCGGCACCTATACTCGAAAAGAAGATAAAGGAGGATGTGGCACATGAAGAATTTGCAAGCGCAGTTAAAGGCCGTTTCCAAAGAACTCGGCAAACTCAGCAAGCAAGTAGAGAAGGTGGCGGCACAGGTAGCCAAACAAGCCAAAGCCAAACCGGCCCCCAAGAAAAAGGCCGCAGCCAAAAAGGCCAAGAAGACAGCCGCCAAAAAGGCCGCCCCCAAGACAGGCGCCAAGAAGATGACCGTTCTGGACGCTGTCTACGACGTGGTGCGACGTGCGCGCAGCGGCGCCACCATCGCCCAGCTCAAACTGAAGACCGGTCTCAATCCGCGTCAATTGAGCAATGCCCTTTACAAATTGTCGACCCGCGGTAAGATTGTCGCCAAAGCAAGGGGTATCTACGTTAAAAAATAAATAAGGACACCGTTAGGGGGTCTCTCCCGGGCGCCTGGCGGCCATTGCCCTTGGTGGACGGTCGTTGAAGCCTGCGTTTGGGCCGCTTGGCCCCATCCGATTCAATTTCTTCAGCCCGTTGTGGATTCACGCCACAACGGGCTGAAGTTTTTTTAAGCCCCTGGAATATCCCTGCCGCCGTTCCGCTGCCGTCGTTAATGCAGTTGCATTTCGGCCGAAAGGCATTAATTTCGCTTGCCAGCATGTGGTGGCGGTAAAAAATGACAAAGATTTTTGCCGTTGAACCGCGAGGTTGGGTAAAAACGTATAACAAAGCGCCAAGCGCTGAAGCGAAAGGCCCACCATGAAGCTAAACCGTCAAATGCGATTCCTTCCGGCAATCATGATCTGGCTGCTTGTGACGATCGTCGCAGGTCTGAATGCATCCACGGCCGATTCAACGGCCAAGCCACTCTGGCCCCACGAACAATCGGACCTCATGCCTGACCCGGAGGCTTCGTTTGGCCGGCTGGCAAACGGATTCCGTTATGTGCTGCTGGAAAACGGCAAACCCAAGGGTCGGGTGAGTCTGCATCTGGTGGTCAACGTCGGCGCGATTCATGAAAAAGAGGACGAGCGCGGTCTGGCGCATTTTCTGGAGCACATGCTCTTCAACGGCTCCACGCATTTTGCCCCGGGCGAGCTGGTTAAATACTTCCAGAAAATCGGTATGCAATTCGGACCCGATGCGAATGCCAGCACCAGTTTTTTTCGGACCGTATATGACATCAATTTACCCCAGGGCAATCGTGAGAGTCTGGATGAAGCCTTGCTGGTGATGAGCGACTATGCCGAAGGCGCGCTGCTGCTGCCGGAAGAAATCGAGCGGGAACGAGAAGTGATTCTGGCCGAAAAGCGCACGCGCGACTCGGCCGATTACCGCACTTACGTCGCCTCCCTGCAGTACGAGTTGGCCGGCACCCGCTTTCCGGAGCGACTGCCGATTGGCACCGAAGCGGTCATTCGCAACGCCGACCGGGATTTGTTCAAGGCTTTCTACGATGCCTGGTACCGTCCTGACAACATGATCCTTGTCATGGTGGGCGATTATGACGCGGCGGTGGCCGAAACACTGATTGACCAGCATTTCAGCGGCATGCGTCCACGGCGAGATCCCCCCCCGGAGCCCGATACCGGCGCGCTGCAGCAGGATACGCCGGCCGTTTTCTATCACCACGAGCCGGAGGTGGGGAATACGACGCTCACCTTACAGGCCCTGCAGTCCGTGCCCCGCCGGGTTGACTCCCAGGCGTACAAAAAAGAACGCATGGAAGGGCGGTTGATCGGCAACATTCTGCAGACGCGACTCGATCGCCTGTTGAGCCAGCCGGATCCCCCGTTTACAAAAGCCTCCGCGGGCATCGGCCGGTTTTTACGCGAATTCCAATACGGATATATCAGCGCGGATAGCCAACCTCAGAACTGGCAGGAAACCCTCTTTCTGATCGAACACGTTCTCCGCCAGGCGCTGGATTACGGGTTTGAC
>JASJBQ010000110.1 GCA_030066455.1 Desulfobacterales bacterium | reverse complement strand
CGCAGCAACGGCCAGCAGCCCGTGGAACAGTTCCTGGGCGACCTGCACGAACAGATGGAGTTCATCAAACAGCAGCACCTCATCTTCCTTTTCGAGCAGGGTTACGAAAAACGCCGGCGACGGTTGAAACGCAGGGCCAAGGTCGCCAAAATCGAGGGCATCGTCGTCAAGGGCGACGCACTGACGTTCAGTGCCTCACACCTGGTGAAGGCGAACCCCCGCCGACTGATTCAGATTTTCGAGGAGAGTGCAAGGCTCAAACTGCCGCTGGATGCCGAGGCCCGGCGGGTGGTGCGCGAGTTCGGCCACCTGTTCGATGCCGATCTGCGCGCGCAGCCGGACGTGGTCAAATCCTTCGAGAAAATCCTCATGGCGCCGGCACCGACCTTCAACGTGCTGAATGCCATGCTGCACACGGGGCTGCTCGCGCGTTTCCTGCCGGCTTTCGAAATGGTCATCAACCGCATCCAGTACGACGAGTACCACATCTACCCTGTCGGGCGGCACCTGCTGCGCACGGTCATGCTGCTCAAACAGATCAAAGATCTGGAAAACGGCAACGGCGACCCCCTGGCGGCCGAACTGTGGTCGGAGGTCAAATCCAAGAAACTGCTGCTGTGGGGCGCGCTGTTGCACGACATCGGCAAGGGCCAGCCGGGCAAGAACCACTCTGCCCGGGGCGAGGACCTCATCCCGAAAATTCTAGGGGAGAAAGGTTACAAAACCGAAGACATCCAAACGGTCGCCTTTCTCGTACGCGAACACCTGCTGCTGGCCAAGACCGCGGCCCGGCGCGATATCAACGACGAGGAAACCGCCCTCCACTGCGCCCGGCGGGTCAGCGACGTGGAGCGGCTGCGGATGCTCTATCTGCTGACGGTGGCGGACGCGATGGCCACCGGGCCCAAAGCCTGGAACAGCTGGAACGCGACCCTCCTGCGGGATCTCTTTTTCAAAGTATTGAATGTGCTGGAAAACCGTGAGCTGGCCACCCAGGAAGCCGTGGCGCTCGTGGCCCGCAAACACGATGAACTGCTGGACACGATCAAGCCCAAGAAACGCCGCCAGGAACTCGAGGCCCTTTTCGAGGTGATGTCGCCCCGCTACCTGCTGAACGTGCCGGTGGAAAATATCCAGTCCCATGTCGACCTTTTTATGCGGCTCGGGGACGCGCGCTTCGTCTGGGAGGTCGAACCGGGCATGGCGGACGACACCCGGATCGTCACCGTCTGCGCCCAGGACCAGCCAGGTCTCTTCTCCCGCATCGCCGGCGTGTTCACCCTGAACCGCATCAACATTCTGGATGCCCAGGTGTTTACCTGGCGCAACAATACGGCCCTCGACATCTTCAAGGTCGAACCGCCGCCCGATCCGATTTTCGAAGACGAAAAATGGGAGAAGGCGCGACAGGATCTGATTCGGACCCTCGAAGGGCAGTTGGATATCGAGGCAGGCCTGGCCTCCGTCGCCGGACACAAGCGACCTGCGCGCCCGCCGGCCATGACACGTCCCGTGCGTGTCGACATCGACAATACGACCTCCAGCTTCTTCACTATCGTCGAGGTCTTTGCCGACGACTTTCCAGGGCTCCTTTTCCGCATCACCAACGCACTGTTTCAATGCCGCCTGGATGTCTGGGTGGCCAAGATCGCCACGAATGTCGATCAGGTCGTCGACGTTTTTTACGTCCGCGACTTCGACGGCCAGAAAGTGGACGATCCCGCCGAGGAAAAGGGCATCAAAAATGCCATTTATGCCGTGCTACCGTTGGAGCCGGCAGCACTCGAAACCATCAACTGAACACGGAGGGAATGCAAACCGATGAGAATGCGATCTTTACTCTGGACAGCCCCGATGCTGCTTTTACCGGCAACCGCCATGGCGGCCGAAGGGCCCGACACCGGTGACACGGCCTGGATTATTGTGTCCACCGCCCTGGTGATGATGATGACTCCGGCCGGCCTGGCCCTTTTCTACGGCGGGCTGGCACGCTACAAGAACCTGCTGAACACCATCGCCATGACCATGGTGGCCTACTGCCTGGCCAGCGTCATCTGGGTGCTGTGGGGCTACACCCTGGCCTTCGGGACCACCAAGGGTGGTTTCGTGGGTGGTTTCGATCATCTCTTTTTGAACGGCATTACGGTGAGCAGCCTCTCCGGCACCATCCCGACCTATGTCTTCCTGCTGTTTCAGATGACCTTTGCCTGCATCACGGTGGCCCTGGTCCTGGGGTCGATCGTCGACCGCATGAAGTTCTCGGCCTGGATCGTCTTCACGATTCTGTGGGTCACCTTCATCTACTGCCCGGTGGCCCATTGGGCCTGGGGCGGCGGCTGGATGGGCGCGATGGGGGCGCTGGACTTTGCGGGCGGCACCGTGGTCCATATCAATGCCGGCGTCGCCGGCCTGGTGCTTTCCATCCTTCTGGGCAAACGCCTCGGTTACGGTAAAGAGGCCATGTTTCCGTCCAGCATCACCCTCACGGCCCTGGGCGCCGCCCTGCTGTGGTTCGGGTGGTTCGGTTTCAACGCCGGCAGCCAACTGGCCGCCGACGGCGTGGCCGCCTCCGCTTTTCTGGTCACCAACACCTCGGCCGCCCTGGGCGCGCTGGCCTGGATGACGGCCGAATGGATGGCCAGCGGCAAACCCACCGTCCTCGGCCTGGCCTCCGGCGTCGTGGCCGGCCTGGTGGCCATAACACCCGCGGCCGGTTTCGTTTCCATGCCGGGAGCGCTGGTCATTGGCGTAATGGCCGGTCTCATCGGCTATTTCAGCGTCGCCAAACTGAAAAACTTGCTGGGTTACGACGACTCGCTGGATGCCTTCGGCGTTCACGGCCTGTGCGGCATCTGGGGCGCGCTGGCCACCGGCCTGTTCGCCAGCCCGGCCGTCAACGAGGCCGGCATGGGTCTTTTCTACGGCAACCCCGGCCAGCTGTGGATCCAGGTGGTGTCCATCCTTGGAACGGCCGCCTTTTCGGCCGTCGGCACCCTCGTGGTGGCGCTGGTCACCAAAATGATCACCGGCGGTCTGCGCGTGGGCCAGGAAGAAGAAATTGAAGGTCTCGACAATGCCCAGCATGGTGAGCGGGCCTTTGAAATCCAATAGCGTATGATAGCCTCGATAATCCACGACAACCCTTCCAGATGAATTGAGGAGAACGAGAGGAGCAGAAATGAAAAAGATCGAAGCGATCGTCAAGCCTTTCAAGCTTGATGATGTCAAGGAAGCCCTGAACGACATCGGCATTCAGGGCATGACCATCACCGAGGTCAAGGGTTACGGCCGCCAGAAAGGCCACAAGGAAATCTACCGCGGTGCCGAATACGTCGTCGACTTCATCCCCAAGGTGAAAATCGAAGTGGTCGTCGCCGCCGACCAGGCCGACGCCGTGGTGGCCAAGATCCGGGAAGCCGCCAATACGGGCAAGCTCGGCGACGGCAAAATCTTCGTCGTGGGCATCGAGGAGGCCGTCCGGGTTCGCACCGGAGAAACCGGCTCGGATGCGCTCTAACGCCCGGAATGTTTTTATCCCGTTAACCGAAACAAGACCGCCGCACGGTTTGCATTTAGCGTTAACGCCATTTCAACTCGAATCACTTGCAAAGGAGGCATTATGATGACCCCAAAAGACGTATTGGCATATGCCAAAGACAACGGCGCCAAGGTGCTGGATATCCGCTTTCTGGATTTCCCCGGCGTCTGGCAGCACTTTACGGTGCCCATGAGCGAACTGGATGAAGGCAGCTTCGAAGACGGTTACGGCTTCGACGGCTCGAGCATCCGCGGCTGGCAGCCCATCAACGCCAGCGACATGCTCGTCATTCCCGACCCCACCACGGCGAATATGGATCCGTTCTACGAAGAGCCGACCCTGGTGCTCGTGGGCAACATCGTCGACCCGGTGACCCGCGAATCCTATACCCGCGACCCGCGCTACATTGCCCAGAAGGCCGAAGCCTATCTGAAAGGCACCGGCATCGGCGACACGGCCTTTTTCGGTCCGGAAGCCGAATTCTTCATCTTCGACGAAATCCGTTTCGAATCCTCCCGCCATCGCGCTTTCTACGAAATCGACTCGGTCGAGGGCATCTGGAACACCGGCCGGGACGAGGCCCCCAACCTGGGCTACAAACCCCGCCATAAACAGGGCTATTTCCCGGTGCCGCCCATGGACAAATTCCAGGACCTGCGCACGGAAATGCTGCTCGTTTTAGAACAGCTCGGCATTGCCGTTGAATGCCAGCACCACGAGGTGGCCACCGCGGGGCAGGCCGAAATCGACATGCGCTTTCAGCCGCTCTTGAAGATGGGCGATCAGCTGATGTGGTTCAAATACGTCCTGAAGAATGTGGCCGCCCGCAACGGCTACACCGTGACCTTCATGCCCAAGCCGATTTTCGAGGACAACGGCACCGGCATGCACACCCACCTGAGCATCTGGAAAGACGGCGAGCCCACCTTTGCCGGCGACGGCTATGCCGGCGTTTCGGATACGGCGCTCTACGCCATCGGCGGCATCCTGAAACACGCCCGGGCACTCTGCGCCTTTACCAACCCGACCACCAACTCCTACAAGCGCCTGGTGCCGGGCTTCGAAGCGCCGGTCAACCTGGCCTATTCCAGCCGCAACCGCAGCGCCTCGGTGCGTATTCCGATGTATTCGGCCTCGCCCAAGGCCAAACGGATCGAGTTCCGCACGCCCGACCCGTCCTGCAACGGCTACCTGGCCTTCTCCGCCATGCTCATGGCGGCGCTCGACGGCATCGAAAACAAGGTCGACCCGGGCGAGCCGCTGGACAAGGACATCTACGGGCTCTCCCCCGAGGAGCTGGCCGACGTCCCCTCGGCGCCGGGCAGCCTGGCCGAGGCGCTGGACGCCCTTAAGGCGGACCATGATTTCCTGATGAAGGGCGACGTGTTCACCCCGGATGTCATCGACACCTGGATCGAATACAAAACCGAAAACGAAGTCAACGACGTCAACCTGCGGCCCCATCCGCACGAGTTTTTCCTGTATTTCGACATTTAGCACCGCCCTGACGCGCAAAGCGGAAATGGTCCGCGCACCGACGAGCCGCCCGATTTGACGTCGCCCACACAGCCAAAAGCCGCCGGGAAGCATTCCGGCGGCTTTTTGTGCTTGTTGCCCTTGATACAGCCGAATCGCCAAAAAACACGTAAATTATATACGTAATTTCACGCTATTTATACCGCATTGAATATTCTCTTCAATTGATTTATCAATCTCCTTAATGCCAGACATCATTATATAATCCTGATTGTTCCAGATGCGGAGAGGGCGGTGGAGAGGGCCACGGCATCGAGGGAATGGGCCGCAAAGGCTCAGCTGTCAAATGCCGGGGTTGAAACCCGCCGCGAAATCGAGGGGAGCATTGGAGGGGCTTTATGCAATTAACCGGTGAGCAGCTCAACAAGATCCTGGCGGAAAAGGAGGGGATTTCCCAGAAAAAAGCCAAGCGCATCATCGACGCCATGTTTCAGACGATGGCCGAATCCCTGGCGCTGTCCGAACGCGTCGACATCCGCGGCTTCGGAACGTTCAAAGTCAAGCAGTACGAGGGCTATGTCGGCCGCAATCCCAAAACCGGCGAATCAGTTGAAGTCAAACAAAAAAAACTTCCCTGTTTCAAGGTGGGCAAAGCGCTCAAGGAACGCGTCAACAACGGCCAGTGAGACCCTTCCGGCGTCTATGAGCCGGCACCGGCGCCCGGCTGACGACCGGTCAGGCGGCAAGCGCCAGACGATCTTCGGGGCGGACCTCAAAATCCCAGATCAGGGGGATGTGATCGGAAAAAGGGACGCGGGGCGCGTCGAAATATGTGGTGTGAATGCCCGGGCTGTGCAGGATGAAATCCAACTGCCGGCGGGGCATGCGGCTGGGATGCGAGGGGGCATCCTGCGTGTTGGCGCTCCGCAATCCGGTAGCCGCCATAAATAGAGCCAGCTCCTTGCGTCCTCTGAAAACATTGAAATCTCCGGCCACGATGACCGGTTTGCGCGTTTGGCCCAGCATCCCATAGAGATCGCTGAGCTGATCCTGCCGGTGACGGTAGTTCAGGGAGAGGTGGACGATGAAGGTCTTGAAGTCCCTGAATTCGGCCTCGATCACCAGCCGTTTGACGCCTTTGCTCAAATAGTGGAATTTCAATCCTGCAATTTCCTGATTGGTCAGGAGGGCATTGCCCTGCTTACGCAACAGGGGCACCCGCCGCGCCATGGAGTCTCCGCCGTACTTGTTCTCATAGACATGGCGCTGCTGCAGGGCTGCGGCGAGCGTCGCGGCCTGGCAGCGGCGATCGGCGCGGAATGAGCCGCTGTCGACCTCGATCAGGCCGGTGACATCCGGTTTGACGGAGCGGATGAAGTCTTTGATCAGGCTAAAATTTCGGCCCGTTGGTTTCAGGTAGCCACCGAAGGGCATGGGAAAATGAACCCGCCATCCGCTGCCGGCCCCGTAGCGAATATTGTAGAGCAGAAATCGCACCGCTTCCCTCTCGATCTCGTTTGGTTGTTGCGCTTTTTTTCCTGCAATGTGGCATCATTGTAACGTCTCAAAGTCAAGTAACGCACTAAAAGCTTGTATGATGCGTACGCCCTTGGAGATTGTCAATCCGGACCACAATGCGAAAACGGCGGCGCCCTAAAGAATCGACCCGTGACGCGCGAATTCGAACAGGGTCATCCATGTTTTGACATCCACCTTCAGAGAGGCGTCTTCGGCCATCCGCCCGGCCGCGGCGGCGTCCAGGAAAAGTACCTGTATATCCTCGGAGCTTTCGTTTCTCTCATCGGACGGCTCCCCGTCGCAATCCGCATAGACCAGCGAGACGGACTCGTCTGTCATCCCGCTTGAAGAATACACCGGCGGGCTGCAGCGGATGACCCGCGTGAGGGTCAGACCGGTTTCCTCGCGAAGCTCCCGGCGCGCGGTATCCGTAGTGGTTTCACCGGGGTCCATGAGGCCGGCGGGAAAACCGATCTGGTAGCCGCCCAGGACGACGCGGTATTCCCGAATAACCACGAGCCTGCGGCGTTCGGTGTGCCAGGCCACGATGACCACGGCGTCGGGCCGCTCCCAGTTCATGGTCTCGACTTTGGGGGCTTCCTGCCGCGAAGCATAAATCCACCCCTTGGTGGCCCCCCTTTGATCCCGGTAATCGGCGCGAAAAAGGTTCAAGTGCCGGTGACGGGTCAATTTTTCAGTCTGGTTCAGTTTCAAACCCCCACCCTCTTCTTGGCGTTAAAGTTAAATGGCCAATGGGCCGATAAGCCGATTGAAGCCCGGCGGATCTTGAACCCTTCGCCCTCACCGCCGGGGGGCGTTCGGCGCCCGATCAAGCACCCTGGATGCAACGAGGATCGGCAACATGTCACGTCAAATCGTCATCAGTCTGGTCGTGGCCGCCTGGCTGGCCGGCTGCACCTATGCAGTGCCCGTTGAATCCATCGAGGAATACCGGGTCGGCACCTGCGAATACGTGGGCACCTTCGAAGAAGTCAACAACCCCGGCCAGGTCAGTTTCGGCAAACTGAAACACTATCTCGACACCACGGCGGTCGAATTCCGGGTAAAGTGGCGCGCCCATCAAACCGGCGCCACCCACCTGGTCTGGCTTTATAACCACAGCGAAGCCGCCGGTGCCATGGCCTACATCTGCCCGGCCGGCCCGCCGATGTCGAACGATCAGATGGCCGCCCTGGACTTCAACGTCACCGAAGCGCCTTAACGCCTCGATCAGACGTCCAGCACGCGGCCCGTCAGCTCGGTGCTGTAGCCGCCCAGAGCGCGGACGCGGCGCTGGAAACGCTCCCCGCCGATCGTATCCAGCAGCACCTGCATGCCTTTAAGATCCAAGAAGCGCTTCGGGATGACGAGGTCGTACTGCTCGGTCACCACCGGAATGAAGTCAAGATCCAGCGCGCGCGCCGCGGCCTGGATGCCAAGGCCCACATCGGCCGTTCCGCTCAGGACCGCCACGGCCACCGCCATGTGGGTGTACTCCTCATCCCGGTATCCGGCAATGGTCTCGGGTTTGAGCCCCAACTGCTGGAGGCGGTAATCGAGCAGAATCCGCGTGCCCGAACCCACCTGCCGGTTAATGAAGTGAATATCCTCGCGCGCCAAATCCTCGAGACCGCCAATACCCTTGGGATTGCCCTTGGGCACCAGCAGGCCCTGATCGCGCAGCACGAGGTTGACCAGACCAACCTCCGCAGCGGTGAGGTATTTTTTTACATAGGTGCGATTGTAGGAACCGTCGGCGGTATCGAGCAGGTGGGCGCCGGCCAGGTGGCAGACCCCGCGCTTGAGCGCCATCAGGCCCCCCAGACTGCCCACGTGGCTGGATGACAGGGTGATCCCGGAGGCGCCCCGTCGGATTTCGTCCGCCAGGATGTCCAGGGAGTTGTCATGGCTGCCGACGATCAGCAGCGTGTTGTCCAGAGCGTTCCGGGGCCGGATCAGTTCGGCCGCGGTTTCCTCCCCCTCCACCAACCCCTCGGCGTTCGCCGGAATGCGCAGGAGCCCGTCGGCTTCGGTGATGGTGGTGATGCAGCCCGCCCCGCGGGGCAGCGGCGCCGCCACGGTCCGTCCGTCCACGTTGCCCAGTTTGACGCGCAGGAATTCCTCGAGTCCGAGTTTGGAGGGGATTTTGCGGGTGGCCCGGACGGTTACCTGTTCGGGTGTATCGTCGGGCTGCCCGACGAAGCGCCGGATCAGCGGGCGGACAAATTGCTCAAAGGCGATGATGGCGGAGACCGGGTAACCGGGGACGCCGAAAACGGGTTTGTCCTGTACCGCACCGATCAGCACCGGCTTGCCGGGCATGATCGTGACCCCGTGCACCAGAACTTCGCCCAGCGCTTCGACCACGCTTTTGGTGTAGTCTTCCGAGCCGGCAGAGGATCCGCCCACCGTCAGCACCATGTCGAAACCGCCCGCGACCGCCGCCGCGACCACTTTTTCGATAGCCGCCGGCTCGTCCGTCAGGATGTCGTGCCGTCGATAGCCGCCGCCGGCGGCCTCCACCAGTTTGCCCAGCATGTAGGCGTTGGTTTCCAGGACTTGGCCGGGGCGCGGCACGACGTCGGGGGTATGCTCCCAGTCCAGCAGTTCCGAGCCGGTTGGAATAATCATCACCCGCGGTGGCCGGTAGACTTCGACCGCGAAGATGCCACCGGCCAGCAGTGCCCCGACGCAGTAGGCGCTCACGGCATGGTTGCGGGGAAAGAGCAACTCGGTGGCCACGATATCCTCACCCATGCGCCGGACATGCTGCCAGGGGAAAGCCGGTGTTTCGATTTCAACCCGCCCGTTGCCCAGTTCGTTGACCTGCTCGATCATGATGACGGCATTGGTTTCTTCGGGCAGGACGTGGCCGGTGTTGATGAAACGGGCCTCGCGCCCGATGGTCAGCTGTCGCGGGTCGGTCTCGCTGGCCCCGAAAGTGTCCTCGGCCCTTACGGCGATGCCGTCCATGGCGGCGGCGTGGAAATTGGGTGCGGACAGCCGCGCGAACACGGGTTTGGCCAGAACGCGCCCGACGGCATCGGGCGCCGCGACGATTTCCGTGCGCGGCGGATCCGGCGCGGGAAAACGTTCCCGAACGATGCTGCGGGCCTCGTTCAAGGATTTCATCTGGAGATAGATGTTGCGTTTGGGCTGCATGGATCTCTCCTTAAGGCTTCAATCGGTGATCGGCGCCGGGGCCGCCGCGTGGCAATGGATTTCGATTCGTTGCCATCCGGAAAGGGACGCCTGCTGGCCCCGGCCAAGGCCACGGCGTACTAATAACCGCTGCCATCGTCAGGCCGGCGTCGAGGGTTTTAAAACGTGTGCGAATGCAGACCAGGGCCGCAGGACACCTTGTCGGGACGGACATTAGAACAACTCGACCGCAACGATCGCACCGCCATCCAGGCCTTCGGCATTTGCCGCGATGCACAGCAGGCCGTCGGCCGCCGCCATGGTGCGGATCAGGCCCGATTTGCCCAGCACCGGATCAGCCTCCAGGCCGTCGGCCGTCGACGACAGCCGCACCCGTACATAGTCGACCCGGCCCTGAACCGAGGACAGATTGCGCGTCAGGCGCGCCGGAACGCGGATACGACGCCGGAACCGGTGATCAAGGCCGCCGAGGTGCTCGAGAAAGGGCCGCACGAGCACGGCGAATACCACCATGGCCGACGTCACGTGGCCCGGCAGCCCCCAAACGGGTTTGCCGCCGCCGCGGGCCAGGATCGTCGGTTTGCCGGGACGGATGGAAACCCCGTGCACCAGGATCTCGGCATCCTCGAGCGCCTGAAGCACATCAATGGTGAAATCCCGGGTGCCCACCGAGCTGCCACCGGAAATCAGGACCATATCGTTGGCCGCCAATGCTCGTCGGCAGGTTTCCAAGAGCGCCGCGTAGTCATCCCGGACGATGCCATAGACTTGGGACCGGCCCCCGGCCGCATGGATAAACGCAGCGAGGGCGGCGCTGTTGACATCGCGAATCTGCCCCGGCGAGGGAACCGCCTCCACCGGTACGACTTCATCGCCCGTCGACAGAATACCGACGCGCGGCCGCTGGAAGACGGTCAATTGATATCGTCCCGTAGCGGCCAGCACCCCGATCTCCTGGGGGCGCAAGGGCTGCCCGCGGTGCAACAACCGCTCGCCGGCGCGCATGTCCTCACCGCGTGCGATCACATGCTGACCCGGAGCGGCACTTTTATACGCTTCGATGGTGTCCGCATCGAGGGCTTCGGTGTGCTCCACCATGACCACTGCATCGCTGCCGTCGGGCAGCATCCCGCCCGTGGCGATGCGCACCGCTTCGCCCGGCCCGACGGCGATATCCGGCTGGACCCCCATGGCCACGCTGCCGACCACGTTCAAGAAGGCCGGATTGCCTTCGGAGGCCCCGAAGGTCGAAGCGCCCTGAACCGCATAGCCATCCATGGTGGCGCGCGCAAAACCCGGAATATCCAGATCGGCGTCGATATCTTCCGCCAGCACGCGCCCCACGGCGGCTGTCAGGCGGATCGCTTCCGCCGGCAGGGGCTCGAAAGTCTTTGCCAGCGACAACACCGTTTCGATATCCACGACTTTGAAGAAACCGCGCATGGTTCACCCGACACCTTATATTCGCCGCCGTCGACAAAACGCGTGCGTTGGCAGCAGGTTTGGCTTGATTTTCTGCGTTTCCGGCCGTAAGTTAGGCTTTATCCTTCGATTATGATTAAAAATCAATATCTTTAGAAAGAAGAACAGCAGATTAATGAGCACGACGCCCCCTTCCAATGGCGACCAAGGCGATGCCCCCCCCGGGCCCAAAAAAGGCCTGCGGCGCGCCATGCATTCCCTGACATCCAAATTGTTTGGAATAACCTCGGATCACTCACCTGAGCGCGGTGGCGACGACATGGTGAATGGCGCGAGCGAGACGCATGAGGCCCCTATGAACAGTGCAAACGGCGAAGCTTCCGAAGAGCGCATTCGGGCGGACAAGCCCAATTTTCTGACCTCCACCGCTTTCGATAGCTTCGATCTGCCCCCTGAGGTGCTGGAAGGGCTTGCCGAAGCCCGGTTCGTCAACTGCACGCCGATTCAAGCCCAGGTCCTGCCGGTGGCTCTGGAGGGCAAGGACATTGCCGGGCAGGCCCAGACCGGCACCGGCAAGACCGGCGCTTTCCTGGTCACCGTCTTGACGCGCCTGTTGCGACGGCCCGAACGACCGCCCAACCTTCCCGCGGCCATCATCGTGGCCCCGACGCGCGAGCTGGCCTCACAGATTCACGAGGAGGCCATGCTGATCGGCGCGCACACTGGACTGCGCTTTGCCCAAATCGTCGGCGGCGTTGATTACCAGAAGCAGGCCTCGATTCTTAAAAAAGGCGTCGACGTGGTCATCTGCACGCCCGGGCGTATCATCGACTATTTCAAACAGGGCATTTTCAAAACCGCCGGTATTCAGATGGTTGTCATCGACGAAGCCGACCGACTGCTCGACCTCGGGTTCGCGCGGGACATGCGTTTTATTCTGCGCAAACTGCCACACTACGAAAAGCGGCAATCCATGCTTTTCTCGGCCACCCTGTCCCACCGGGTTCTCGAGCTGACCTACGAATACATGAACCTGCCCGAGTTCATCTCGGTTACCCCGGAGGAGATCACGGTCGAACACATCGACCAGACCCTGATCCATGTCGGCTTGGAAAGCAAATTGTCGCTGCTGCTGGGCATTCTGGAGCGTGAGGACTGGCACCGGGTGCTGGTTTTTGCCAACACCAAGGCCGGCGTCGAATGGCTGGCGGAGAAGCTGCGCGGCAACGGTCTTCCGGCGGAAGGTATCACGGGCGACCTGCCCCAGCGCAAGCGATTTCGTCTCATGGACCAGTTCAAGGAGGACCGCGTGAAGATCCTGGTCGCCACCGATGTGGCCTCGCGCGGCATTCATATCGAAGACATCTCCCACGTGATCAACTATGATCTGCCCCAGGACTCCGAGAGCTACGTGCACCGGATTGGGCGCACCGCCCGGGCGGGCAAGACCGGCAAAGCCATCTCGCTGGCCTGTGAAAACTATGTCTTTCACCTCGAACCCCTCGAAGAGATGCTGGGCTACAAGATCCCGGTTGTCTGGCATGAAGATGACTGGCTCGTCAAGGACCAGGCCGGGCCGGTGAAGACTTCGCGCCATACCCGCCCGAAACGCACGGCTCGCAAAAAACCGCGCCCCCGCAGCGGCAAGCCCGCTTCACGCCGGGTCGATCAGCTGAAGGACCGCCCAGCGGACTATTTCCCCGGCACCTTTTTCGGCTTTGCTCCCGACCCCGAGAAAACGGAAGCGCCGGCCGAAGAAGGACCCGCCAAGAAGAAACGCCGCCGTTGGCGGCGCAAGAAGAAGCCCAGCGCCGAGGCCAACGGAAACAACCGCGCCACCAAGCCGGCCGCAGAGCAGGCGCCACCGCATACGGAAGCCATCGAGCCCTGAGCAGCGGACACCCTGCATGGGCGTGAATACGGCGGCGTCCGGAGGCGGGGGCGCGTCTGCCCCGTGCAACGCTCCGGGAGAACCATGCTGCCGCTTGCACAAGGCACACCTGGGAACTACGTTGCTGCCATGGGACACGTCTTCGATTTCAATGATGCGCGCGAATACGAAAACTGGCTGAAAAGCCCGGGCCGCCGCTACGGCGCCGAGCTTGAAAGCCGCCTGATGATGGACATGCTCAAACCCATGTCCGGTGAGACCCTGCTGGATATCGGCTGCGGGACGGGCGCCAGCCTGCAGCCTTTCGTGGATTTCGGTCTTCAGGTCACCGGCATCGACCCCTCACCCTACATGTTGGACATCGCCATCGAAAACGTTCGCCATCGGGTCGACTTCTACCGCGGGTTTGCCGAAGACCTGCCCTTCGACGACAACTCGTTCAACTACGCGACGCTGATCACATCGCTCGAATTCGTCGAGGCGCCGCGACAGGCCCTGGAGGAAGCCTGCCGCGTGGCCAAGGACAAAGTTTTCATCGGGGTGCTCAACCGCTATGCGCTAAAGGGTCTCGAACGCCGGGTGCGGGGAATGTTCGCGCCGACCATCTTCAACCGGGCACGGTTTTTCAGCGTCTGGGAAATCAAGCAGATACTGGCCGACCTGCTCAGCAAAGCGCCCATGTCATGGCGGACGGTCTGCCAGTTGCCGGTTACCGGCAGTGGCCTGCTGTCGCGCATGGAAAAATCGACCCTGGTGCAGCGCTGCCCGTTCGGCACCTTCGCCGGCATCGTGGTATCGCTGGTGCCGCGCTTTCGCATTCGCCCGCTGACGCTGCGCTACAAAGCCGGTCAGGCCGGCCCCCTGCCCGGTCTGCCCATGTCGCCCTACCGCAACGCCGAAAAAAGCGCCAACGAATTGTAAGGAACCCCTTGGATATGGAAGCCCTGCTGTATGAACCGCTCGACGACCGCAAGGTCCGCTGCCGCCTGTGCGCCCACCGATGTAAAGTCAGCGATGGACGGGCGGGCATCTGCGGGGTGAGGGTCAACCGCCGGGGGCGGCTCGAAACCCTTGTCTACGGCAAACTCGTCGCCCGCAATGTCGATCCGATCGAAAAAAAACCGCTGTTTCACTATCTCCCGGGAAGCCGCTCGTACTCGATCGCCACGGTGGGCTGCAACTTCAAGTGCCGGTTCTGTCAAAACGCCGATATCGCCCAGTTACCCGCCGAGCGGCCGGGTTTGATCGTCGGCGAAGAAGCGGCCCCGGAGGACGTGGTGGCGGAGGCCGTGGCCACCGACTGCGCCAGCATTGCCTACACCTACACCGAGCCCACGGTGTTTTTCGAATTCGCCCTGGCCGTGGCCCAGCAGGCCAAGGCCGCGGGCCTCGGCAATGTATTCGTCACCAACGGCTACATGTCCGCCGAAGCGCTGGACATGGTGGCCCCCTATCTGGACGCCGCCAACGTGGACCTCAAGGCCTATTCCGATGAATTCTATCGGGAGATGTGCGGCGCGCGCCTGGCGCCGGTCAAGGCCACGCTCAAGGGCATGCGGGCCCGTGGGGTTCTGGTGGAAGTCACCACCCTCGTGATTCCCGGCCTGAATGATGCGCCTTCCGAACTCAAAGCGCTGGCAACGTTTCTGGTGGATGAACTGGGCCCGGAGACGCCATGGCATTTGAGCCGCTTTCACCCCACCTACCGCCTGACCGACCGCGCCCATACGCCAGTGGAAACGCTTAAAGCGGCCCATCAAATCGGCCTGGAGGCCGGCCTCAAATACGTCTATATCGGCAACGTGCCCGGCAGCGGCAGCGAGAACACCTACTGCCCCGGCTGCGGCAACATCATCATCAACCGCTTCCACTACCATGCACGCGCGCGCCTGATCGACGGCAACCACTGCGCCTATTGCCACACCCCGATCGACGGCATTTTTTAAGGCCCCTTGATCACTTCCTAACGCGCGCCAATCAGGTTCGAAGCGGTACGGTATGAATCCGCTGCACCGCAAGCAGCGAGCAGAAGGCCAGCAACGCCCCCCCGACAAACGTCAGACGGTAGTCGATCATCCACAGAACGCCCCCGGCCGCCGGCAGAATGACGGCGGCAATGTGGTTGATGGTGAACCCCACGGCCATGCTGGGCGCAATATCCCGCGGATCGGCAATTTTCTGGAAATAGGTGCGAATGGCTATCGCAAAATTGAAAAAGATATGATCGAGGATGTACAGGGCGGCGACCTGCAGCTTGGAATCCGCAACGGCGTAGGCCAGAAAGATCGCAATCAGGCTGGCATATTCCAGCGTGAGAACCTTGCGCTCCCCGAAACGGACGATCGCTCGGCCGATCATCGGGCTCAGAAAATAGTTGACCACGTTGTTGGCGACGAACAGCAGCGTGATCTCCTGGACCGTGAAAGCGAAACGCTCGACCATCAGAAAAACGGCAAAGGCGATGAAAATCTGGCGCCGCGCCCCGGCCAGAAACGTTAAAAGGTAGAAAAGGCGGTACGACCGGCGCAGGATCATGCGCTTGTGCTGGGGGGCGAGGTTTGGCCGGGTCGGATGCTGGAGAAAACCCCAAAGGGCCATTATCACGAGCAGCAGGCCCAACAGCAGGTAGATTTGCGGGTACGACAGCACAGCGGCCAGGATAAAAATCACCGCCCCGACCCCGATATTGGTGGCCGCCGCATAACTTCGCTGGCGCCCGAATACGATGGGGGCCGTGTCTTGGTCAAAATATTGCAATGTCAGCGACTGGTTGGTGGTCTCATAATAGTGGAATCCGAAACTCATCACCAGCGTGGTGAAAACGACCCCGCTGAAGCTCGGCAGCAACCCGGTCACACCGACACCCAGCCCCAGAAAGAGGATCGACAGGGCCGAAAGGTGGTGCTCGCGCATGATCAGCATGATATAGATGGCCAGCAGCGCCAAGAATCCAGGAATTTCGCGCACGGACTGGACGAGGCCCACTTGAGCCCCGTTGAGCCCGGCCATCTCGACGGCGAAATTGTTGAACAGGGTGCGCCAGCCCTGCAGACCGATCGCCGAGGCCACCGTCAGGACGATCAGAAAGCGGTACATCGGGTCGCGTTGATAGGGCATTTGATTCCTATTCCGGGTTTTTTTAAGGGGTTCAATCGGTGTTCATTCAAATCGATAAACTCAAATATATACTATTATTTCTATTGGTTAAACTTTTTGTTGGCGATCGGCCCCGACACGGTTCAAAATTTTGAACCCAAGCGATTTTTAAATAATTATAAATATATCAGTATTTTAAAGGAATTCACCGCCAATCGGGTTAATATTTCTGAACGCGATGCGGCCCAAGAGGGGCTGCCCAACCCGTCCCCAAAGGTTAAATCCCTGGGTATAATTCTTATAACCATTTTGATTTATTGATTAAATTGATTTTCCGCCAAATCGTGTCGTTTTTGGCAAGCTGCTTGCATATACCCTAAGGCAACCTAACCTAACCTTATATACATCATTTCCTCCTTAACGGTTATTCCTCGCGAATAACCGTTTTTTTTTGGTCTCACCGACGCAACCCGACACGATTAGCATGTCTGGCAGGAGATTAGAAGTCGGCTGCCGTCGCAATGCGGCCACCCCCCCCGCCTGGCGCCCGCTTCCCTCCCGGATGGATTATGGCTTGCAGTCACCCGCCTTTAAGCATATGCTTAAAGCCTTTGACCGTAAACGCTGCGGGAGCGTGAGCGCCCATCATCACGCCACAGGAGGCATCATGATCGATCCA
>JASJBQ010000109.1 GCA_030066455.1 Desulfobacterales bacterium | reverse complement strand
CCGGGCATGGTTTCGATGCGCTGCCGCAGCCCGGACGTGAATCGGAAAAAGATTTTCTCGGCCACCCAACCCGTCGCCAGGAGGCACAAAGCGATGAAAATCATTACCATCAGCCGCCCCATGCCTTCATAGTCGGTCAGGCGGTCGAGGGTCCCCTTGAGGTCGCCCGGCACGGCCGGCAGGCCCACCACCAGCCGATAGGCGCGGCTAATGTAAAGTTGGGTGGCATTTTCCAGCCATTGAATGGCGCCTTTAAATCCGCCGACCTTCTCGGAAGCACCCTGGGTTTGGGCGGCGGCATCCGCCTGGAGTTCGGCGATCAGCAAACGCCGCACCTGATCGTCATTGAGACGGGCCATCAGGGCATCGATGTCTTCGGCGCGCAGGTTCTCCGGCAGCACCGGTGCTTCCCCCGCCGGGGCCTTTTCAGCATTTTTGCTACCAGCGGCCATCAACGCGGGGTTCAACGCCCAGACATCGACAGCGCCGAGCAGAGCCGAAAACACGACCAGGCCGCAAAGAATCTTTTTCATGGCTAATCTCCGGGGGACGTCTTGACGGGGAAGACCCCGCCGCAGGGCGAAAAAAAAGGTCTGAATATTTAGTGGCTAAGCATTCAGACCTTTAATAAACTCGATCGGTTAAATCAAGGATTCCGAGGCAGGTCACTCCTCCTGGTCATCTTCAATCATGTCACAGGTCATCCAGGAACCGTCAAATACGGTGACCTGGCAATCAAGTTCCTCGTGGATTTCATCGTGTTCAGCGCTCATATCAACTCTCCCACATCATGGTTTTCATTTTAAGTTCGCACAAAATGCGTATACTTGTCATAATAAACATGAATATTAGGCTGTAAACGAGTTTGCTATCTTCGCATCGACAGCCGTGCTGCCCATTAAACCAAAACCTTGCGAGTACCGATGCATTGCCGACAGTTTCCTGCGATGGCGGCCTTACCCACCCCCACTCCCTTGGACCTGCTCAAAACCGCGCCGCCCGATCAGGGGCGCTCCCCCGAAGGCGCCCCCGAGGATGACACGGCCGTCAAGGAAGAACGTCGAGTGCTCTGCCGCGAATGCCTGCACCCCGTCACCCGCGAAGAGGACCGTACCGATGTCCACGGCGCCCACCAGCATACCTTTGCCAACCCCAGCGGCATCGTTTTCACCATCGGATGCTTCCGGTCGGCAGACGGCTGCGGCGCAGCAGGCTCTCCGTCCGATGAATTCACGTGGTTTGCGGGCTTCAGTTGGCGTGTGGCGGTCTGTGCTGCCTGTCTGGCCCATTTGGGCTGGCTATTCAGCAGCGCCTCCGGAGCGACCTTCTGGGGGCTGATCCTCGATCACCTGATTTTTCCGGAGCCTTGAGGCCGGCCAGCCGCGCTCGCGGCGGAAGCGGCCTACAATGCAGTCCGCCGCGGCTGAACCGGTCATGCGGATGAGTTCCGGCAGGGAAATGGGCTGGTTGAAGCCACCCAAGTGGGGACCGGTCGGCAGCACGATGTCGGCATTTCCCTGCGGCATGGCGGCGGCCTCATCAGGATTCATTCCCCGTTCGGTCAAAAAGCGCTCGAAATCCTCCCGCCCCAGCGCGCGCTGGTCGGCCACGCGCAGGACCTCCTCCATATGCCGATCAACCCCCATCTCATCGATCATGCGCGTTACCACGGTGTTTATCGCGAAAGGCAGCGTTCCGGCCCCCTTTTCACCGGCAAACCCTTGCCGGTAGCCGGCATAGATCGACCGAATCATGGCGGCCAGAACCTGCGGGTCGAACAGGTCGCGGGCGTCCACCGGTCGGCCGGTGTCGTCGGTACCGACGCGCGCGGGCGCCGCCGTGCGGAAATAGCTGCCGGCCACAAGAAAGAGGCTGATCAGGTGAATGCCGATCCATTCGTAGCGGGAGAAAGCGGTGTCGGTCCGGAGCGCAAAATGCTCGAAATCCCGCAGGCCGCTTTGCGCCAGATTGGGGTAGCGGCAGGAGTGCAGCCACTGGTCCAGGCGGCCGGCCCGGGGCCAGTCGTAAACGCCGCCGTCCGTGCGCCGATGCTGCTGGGTGCGATTGTGAAAAAGAGGAATGGGCGCGGTGTGCACCACATCCCGGGACAGGGCCTGGCCCAGCAGGCGGGCGCAGCGGCCCAGAATTTCCGAGACCCTGACGGCCGGCAATCGTTCAGCACCGGCCGGGCTGTTGGGATAGTGGAAGTAATCCGCGGCAGCGGCAAAGGCCAGCACTCGCCGATCGGGGTCCAAATCCGATGGCCGATCGGCCGGCAGGGGCAAGGCGGCAGCCCAGCGCATCACCGTTTGCGCCGAGCGCCCCAATGGCGTGGGAATCTTAAACGGCACGTCAAAAATATTGGGCCATGACCCCAGGCGTGCCATCCAGCGGGCTTCGCGCGCCAGGTTCGACGGGGATTCGCCGCGGCGCATGAACTTGACGACGATCAGCCCCGCGGGCCTGGCTTCCAGCACCAGGCTGCGCCCGATCCAGCGCCCGGCGGCACTGCAGGCGACGCCTTGCGAACGAAGCCAGGCCTGGTCCAGTTCGGTCGACGGCGCGACGGGTTCGTCCTCGCCGGAGGCGGCATCGTCAAACAACGGCGGCGCGATCTGCAACGGCAGCCCGCCGAGGGCTTCGGCGACGGCACGGTGAAGGCCGTAGTGGGGATGATCGAGCCGCTTCTCCAGCAGCGTGAGCGCCCATTCCCCCAGCGTCGGGTCGGGATGTCCCGCCGCCGCAGCCGCCAGGCCGGCCGCAATTTCGCGGTAAAAAAAATAAGCCTGCTTCTGATGCCGGTAGTCCGGTACGTCCAAAGCGGCCGCCAGGGCAGCGATGCGGCTGTAGTCGGCCGCGGCCGGCAGGCTTGCAACTTCGCGCACCAGGCGCGTCGCAACCAGAAGGGCGCCGCTGAAATCCAACCGGCCCTGGCAGAGCAGTCGAATCTGGGGATCCGTATCCGCATACCCTGGGCCTGGGCTTGGCATCATCGTTTTGCTCCGCAAGGGGACGCTAAAGAGTAGGGCCGAGATTGTCCGGCCCCGCACATACGCCGAAATGAATGGCGTTCCAGACCAGGGAGCGCTTGACGTCTCCTGTCCGGCTGGCTATTGGTGGTAACCCGACAGCGACCCACCGGACAAGGAGAAAATCATGAAGCAGCGCATTCCATTGGCGGTACTCCTGATCGCGGGGCTGTTCTTCAACGGCTGCGTGAAAACCCAGATCAAACTCTTTACCGACGGCACGGTCCCCTTCGAGGAATACACCCTGGAGGGGACCGGAGATGAAAAAATCCTCCTGATATCGGTGGAGGGCACGATATCGGACAGCCCGAAACGCGGCTTGTTGCGCGATCGCCCCGGCTTGGTCGAGAATGTCGTGGCCCAGTTGCGCAAGGCCGAAGAAGACCCGCAGATCAAGGCGCTGGTCCTCAAGATCAACTCCCCCGGCGGGGCCGTCACCGCCAGCGATATTCTCTACCATGAGCTTCAGGCCTATCGGGCGCGCCGGCAGGTAAAAATTGTTGCGCTGTTCATGGGACTGGCCGCCTCGGGCGGCTACTACGTGGCCCTGCCGGCCGATCACATCGTGGCCCATCCCACTTCGATCACGGGATCGGTGGGTGTGATCTTCATCACCCCTCGGGTGGACGACTTGATGAAAAAGATCGGGGTGGCCGTGGAGGTCAACAAATCCGGTGCAAACAAGGATACGGGCTCGCCTTTCCGTCCCCGCACCGCCGAGGAAGCCGCGCTGATTCAAGACCTGACCGACCAACTGGGCAAACGCTTTCTGGATCTGGTGGAGCGCCACCGTCATCCGACGCCTGCGGCGATCGAAGAGATCAAGACCGCACGCATCTTTCTGGCATCGAAAGCCCTGGAATTGGGCATGGTGGACGCGATCGGCTACGCCGACGATGCCTTGGATGCCGCCCGCCGGGAAGCCGGTCTGGCCACCGATGCCCGGGTGGTGGTCTACCGCCGCAATGAGTATCCCGACGATACCGTTTACAATTCCGCCGCTCGCGGCGGTAACCTAAAGCCTGCCATGGTGGACATCGGCCTTCCGGCCGGCATATTCGACCAGAAGCCCGGCTTCCACTACCTGTGGTCTCCCGCCGCGGCTGAATGAAAAAAGGGGGCTGGCGAGTCAGCCAACCCCCTGTCGCTTCACACCGGGCCGCACAATGCATCCGCGGCCGAGGTTTTCCTACCGTTTGAACTTGACCGCCAGCATCCCGCCGCCGCCGCGTCGCAGGAGCATCTGTACGGTATCTCCCTCGTCGATCGCCTTCACCTGGGCCCGATAGTCTTTGAGATTCTTGATGGGCTCGCGGTTGATTTCGATGACGATATCACCGCGGCGCACACCGGCCCGGGCGCTTTTGCTCTCCGGATCGAGCTGAACGACCACCACGCCCTTTTGATCCGTGCCCACGCCGAGTTGCTCGGCGATCTCCGGGTCGATGTCGCGCACGCGCATGCCAAGTCCATCGGATCGGACCTCACCGCGCGCAAGCGTCGGTTCCTGATCCGGCCGCTTGGCCAACTTGACGCGCACGGTTTTTTTCCGGCCGTCCCGCAGCAAATTGATGCGCATCTTATTGCCGACGCCGGCTTCGGCCACCTTGCGGGAAAGTTCACGACTGGTTTTGACATCTTTGTCGTCGATCCCGACGATGATGTCCCCCTCTTTGATCCCGGCCTCATCCGCCGGATCCCCTTCGTAAACTTGGGTGACGAGGACGCCCTCTTTCTGTTCGAGCCGGTAGTACTCGGCCAGCTCGGGGGTTAGATTCTGAATGCCGACTCCCAACCAGCCCCGTGAGACTTCGCCGGTGTCCTTCAACTGGGCGATAATGCCGTCGGCCAGATTGATCGGGATCGCAAATCCGATGCCCTGCCCGCTGGCCACGATGGCCGTGTTGATACCGACCACCTCGCCGTCGAGGTTGAGCAGCGGCCCGCCGCTGTTGCCAGGATTGATGGAGGCATCGGTCTGGATAAAATCGTCGTACGGTCCGGAACCGATGATCCGTCCCTTGGCGCTGACGATGCCGGCCGTCACCGTCTGCTCCAAACCGAAAGGACTGCCGATGGCCACCACCCAGCTGCCCACCGGCAGGGAATCGGAGTTGCCCAACTTGAGTGGCTGCAGATCATTTCCGTTGGGTTTGATCCTGATGAGGGCGATGTCCGTCTTGGGATCCCGTCCCACGATCTCGGCATCGTATTCGGTTTCGTCGTAGAGCCGCACCTTGATCTGGTCCGCATTTTCGACCACATGATTGTTGGTGACGATAAAGCCCTTGTCATCGATCAGAAAACCGGAGCCCAGACTGCGTTGCTTGAACTCGCGCTGCGGTCCGAAGAAATCGCGGAAAGGGTCTTCGCGACGGAAGGGATTGCGCCCGAAAAAGTGGCGGAAGACAGGCCCGCCCTCCTTGGTGTTTTTGACCGTGCGGATATTGACCACCCCGGCCCTGGCTTTATCGGCCAGTTCGGTAAAACTCACGGGGACCATGACCGTGGAGGCGCTCGTTGCTGCCTCCGCGACCGGCGGCCCACCGAGAGACAGCGGATTGAGTACATTGGCCAGACGCGGACCGATTCGGTCTTTTCCGGTCCATTGACTGAACATCGAGACCGCCAGTAAAGTTAGCGCCAGTGTCCCAATCGTTGGAATGCTTCTTTTCATTTTATTCCTCCACTCATATCGTACAAAAAAGATTGTATAGAAATTTTAAAATCCTTGTAATAGTAAGGCCATAAAGTTCACGGGAAAATGGCCCCAAGATGATCAAAATGTTATCTTTATTAATGGATTCATTGCCGGATCAGACTTGCGGACGGCCGCCAAAACCAACAGAAATACTTGACTTTTAAAGGCTTCCTACCCACTATACACCTTGCTTGCGCACAGGATTCAACATGGCGCGCTGTCCGATTAGAAATCCACCTATTATTATAACGATACCCTCAGGCAAAGGAGCCTCTATGTTGCCGCGTGTCATCACCTTTTTTCTCCTTTGGCTCACTGTCGTGGCGGGACTTCCAGGCTGCCAGCAGTCCCAGGAATTCGTTGAACCCCCACCGCCGCCGGTCACCGTCGCCAAACCCCTCCAGCAGGCCGTCACGATCTACCGCGAATTTACCGGTACCACCGAGGCCATCGAGGCGGTGGAGATCCGCGCCCGGGTTACAGGCTTCCTGGGCAGCATCCATTTCCGGCCGGCCGACGACGTGGTCCAGGGCGAGCTGCTCTTCGTCATCGAGCAGGAGCCCTACCAGGCCGCCCTGGACCGGGCCAAGGCTACCCTGGAAAGCCGCATCGCCGACCACCGGCTGGCCAAAGCCACGGCCCGACGTAAAGAAGCCGCCCTGAAATCCAGGGCCATCAGCAAGCTCGAGGTCCTCCAGTCCCAGGCCGAAGTCCTCACCGCCGAGGCGGCCATTGACGAAGCCAAGGCCGACGTGCGCAATGCCGAGATTGAGTACAGCTACACCGAGATCCGGGCGCCCATCAGCGGCCGTATCGGCCGTAACCTGGTGGACGAAGGCAACCTGGTGGGCGCCGGAGAGCAGACCCTGCTGACCACCATTGTCAGATTCCAGCCCATGTACGCCTACTTCAACATCAACGAACGCGATCTGCTGCGCTACGGGGAGAACCGAAGAGACAGAGGGGAGGACTGGGTGCCGGTCTTCGAACTCGGGTTGGCCAACGAAAAGGGATATCCCCATAAGGGCCGCCTGGACTATATCGACAACCGCGTCGACGAAACCACGGGCACCATTACGGTGCGGGGCGTCTTCCCCAACGCAACCGGTCGCATGGTGCCGGGTCTATTTGCCCGCATCCGTATTCCCGACCCCACCCGGCAAGAGGCCCTGCTGGTGCCTGAAAATGCCCTGGGCCGTGATCAGCGCGGCACCTTTTTGTTAGTGGCCAACTCGGAAGACGTGGTGGAGTATCGCCTGCTGCAGATCGGCGCGCAGATTGACGGCGGGCTGCGGATTGTCGAGGACGGTCTGCGGCCGGAAGACTGGGTAATCGTCAAAGGGGTTCAAAGAGCCCGGCCCGGAGCCAAAGTGGCCCCCGAGCAAAAGGATCTCAAGCAATTGATGGCCGCGGAAAAGACAACGGCCGCTGCCAAACCCAATACCGAAACCAAACCTGAGGTTAAAACCGAGACCGAATCCGAACCCGAGACCAAGCCCTAAATACGCTGCCTATCTCCTGAAGGAAATGAGTCGACCATGTTTTCACGCTTTTTCATCGAACGCCCGATCTTCGCCACCGTCGTTTCGATCGTGATCGTGATCGCGGGCCTGGTGGCGCTGCTGACCCTGCCCATCTCCCAGTATCCCGAGATCACGCCGCCCACGGTCGAGGTGACCACCTCCTATCCCGGGGCCAGCGCCCAGGTGCTGGCCGAAACCGTGGCCTCGCCCATCGAGCAGGAGGTCAACGGGGTGGAGGGCATGATCTATATGATGTCGCGCTCGGCCAGCGACGGCCGCTACACCCTGACCGTGACCTTCGAGGTGGGCACCGACGTGGACATGGCCCAGATCCTAGTTCAGAACCGGGTCGCCATCGCCATGCCCAAACTGCCCGACGAGGTCAAACGCCAGGGGGTCAACACCAAGAAGAAATCCACGGCCTTCCTGCTTTTCATTGCCCTGACCTCCCCGGACGAACGCTACGACAACCTGTTTCTCAGCAACTACGCCACCCTTAACATCAAGGACGAGATCAGCCGGATCTACGGTGTGGGCGACGTGGACGTCTTCGGCGGCCAGGAGTACAGCATGCGCATCTGGCTCGACCCGGAGAAGCTCAAGGCCCGCGACCTGACCACGGGGGATGTGATCCAGGCCATCGAGGAGCAGAACATCCAAGTAGCTGCCGGCCAGATCGGCCAGCCCCCGGCGCCTACCGGCCAGAGTTTCCAGTACACCATCACCACCCTGGGGCGTCTGAGCGAGGTGGAGGAGTTCGAGAACATCATCATCAAGACGGCCGCGGGCGGGCGCATCACCCGGGTGCGCGACGTGGCCCGAGTGGAGCTGGGCAGCCAGAACTACAACCTGTTTGCCGAGCTGAGCGGCAAACAGATCGGGGTCATCACGATCTCCCAGCTCCCCGGGGCCAACGCCCTGGACGTGGCCGGCCAGATCAAGGCGGCCATGGAGCGCATCAGCGAGCGCTTTCCCGAGGGCATGGACTACAGCATCTCCTACGACACGACCCTGTTCGTGGAGGCCTCGATCCGGGAAGTCTTCGTGACCCTCTTCCAGGTCATCCTGCTGGTTTTCCTGGTGCTTTTCGTCTTTTTACAGGACTGGCGCGCCACCCTGATACCGGCCATCACCATCCCCGTGTCGCTGATCGGCACCTTCGCCGTCATGGCGGCCCTGGGTATTTCGATCAACATGCTGAGCCTGTTCGGTATCGTCCTGGCCATCGGCATCGTGGTGGATGACGCCATCGTGGTGGTGGAAAACGCGGTGCGCCTGATGGACACCGAGGGACTGCGCTCCAAGGAGGCGGTCATCCGGACCATGGAGGAGGTCAGCGGCCCGGTGGTGGCCACCACCCTGGTGCTTCTGGCGGTGTTCGTGCCCACGGCCTTCATGGCCGGGATCACCGGTCAGCTCTACCGCCAGTTCGCCCTGACCATCGCCACGGCCACCGTGTTCAGCTCGATCAACGCCCTGACCCTGAGCCCGGCCATCGGTGCATTGATCCTGCGGCCCACGCCTGAGAAGAAGAACATCTTTTTCCGCAAGTTCGATGCCGTCTTCAACCGCGGCCAGAGCGTCTACGAAAAAGTGGTCAGCGGATTCGTGCGCCGCGGCGCCATTGCTATGGCGCTCTTTGCGGCCCTGGCCGGGGTGACCGGATGGGGCTTCAAGAGTCTGCCCACCGGCTTCATCCCCAATGAGGACCAGGGCTACGTGATCGCCATGGCGTTATTGCCGGACGCCGCCTCTAAAGAGCGCACCCAGCAGGTGGTGCGCCAGATGGATACCATTATCAAGAATACCCCGGGGGTAAAGGACTGGTTCACCCTGGGGGGCTTTTCGCTCCTGGACAGCACCAATGTCTCCAATGCGGCCACGATCTTCATCATCATGGAGCCCTGGGATGAGCGCTCCAGCCCTGAACTCAACCAGGAGGCCATTTTGGGACGCCTGCGCCAGGCATTCTGGGGCATCCAGGAGGCGGTCTGCTTCGTTTTCGTGCCGCCGGCCATCATGGGGCTGGGCCAGGCCGGGGGATTCGAAATGATGCTCCAGGACCGCGGGGCCGTGGGCGCGGAAATCCTTGAGCAGATGACCCGGGAAATGATCGCCGACGGCAACGGTCAGCCGGGGCTGACCGCCATGAACACGACTTTCAGCGCGGCCGTGCCCCAGCTCTATGCCGACGTGGACCGGGTCAAGGCCAAGACTCTGGATATTCCTTTGAGCGACGTCTTCAACACGCTGCAAGCCTATCTGGGATCGGCCTATGTCAACGATTTCAACAAATTCGGGCGCACCTACCAGGTCTATGTCCAGGCCGACAGCCGCTTCCGGCTCAAACCCCAGGACATCAGGAACCTGGAGGTGCGTAACAACGCCGGCCGGATGGTGCCGCTGGGCACCCTGCTGGACGTGGAAGAAAACCTGGGGCCCCAGACCATCACCCGCTACAACCTCTACCCGGCGGCAAGCATCACCGGTGAGGCCGCCCCCGGCTTCAGCTCAGGACAGGCCCTGGCCCTGATGGAACAGATGGCCGCCGCCAAACTGCCCGCTTCCATGGGCTTCGAATGGACCGGCATGTCCTACCAGGAAAAGCAGGTCGGCGGCGAGGCCATTTTCATCTTCGCCCTGGCCGTACTCATGGTCTACCTCATCCTATCGGCTCAGTACGAGAGCTGGAGCAACCCCACGGCGGTCATCCTGGTGGTGCCCCTGGCGCTGCTGGGGGCGGTCATCGCGGTGGCGCTGCGAGGCATGGACAACAATGTCTACACCCAGATCGGGGTGGTGCTTCTGATCGCCCTGGCCAGCAAAAATGCCATTCTGATCGTCGAGTTCGCCAGCGAGATCCGGGCCGGCGGCAAGGACATCGTCGAAGCCGCCCTGGAGGCGGCGAGACTGCGCTTCCGCCCCATCCTGATGACCTCGTTCACGGCCGTATTGGGCGCCGTACCGCTGCTCATCGCCAGCGGGGCCGGGGCCGTCAGCCGCCAGTCGCTGGGCACCGCCATATTCGGCGGTATGGTGGCGGCCACCTTTTTTTCGGTGCTCTACGTTCCGGTGTTCTACAGCGTCATCCTGACATTGGCGCAGCGTATCCGTCCCCCCAAAGAAAAGCCGGCACCCAGCAGCCCCCAAGACACGCCGGCCTGACCCCGATCGCCCTTCCGCAGCGACGGCTGGTTGACCCCGCCAGCCGTCGTCTGTTATGCAACCGGGCTGGAATGCGGTGCCGGCCGATCGATCGGCCGTTTTCCCGGGCAAACCCCAACGCAGGAAACCTATCGATGCTCATTACCGAAATCCTGGCGCGCAATGCGCGCATGTACGGCGATCAAACCGCCCTGATCGAACGGGCCCCGGCCGAAGGCAGACGCACGACGATCACCTGGCAAGCATTCGACCGCCTGGCCAACCGGGTGGCCCAGGCGCTGATGGTGCGGGGTGTCCAGCCGGGCGAGCGCGTGGTGCACCTGATGATGAACAGCCTCGAGTGGCTCCCGATCTATTTCGGGATCCTGCGCACCGGGGCCTGGGCCGTGCCGCTCAATTTCCGCTTCGTGGCCAAAACCATTCGGCGCTGCGCCCAAACGGCCGAGGCCCGGGCCGTGATATTCGGCCCCGAGTTCATCGAGCGCATCGATGCCATCAAGCCGGCGCTGGACGCCCATGTCCGGCATTACGTCTTTGTCGGCCCCCGCGACCAGGCGCCCGCCTATGCCACGCCATTCGAAGATTTCATCGCCGACGCCGCGGACACGACCCCGGAGGTCGTGCTCAAGCTCGAGGACGAAGCGGCCCTCTACTTCACTTCCGGCACCACTGGCACCCCCAAGGCCACGCTGCTGACCCACCGCAATCTGGAGTTCGCCTGCTACGTCGAAAACCGGCATCACGAACAAACCCATGCGGACAATTTCCTGTGCATCCCGCCACTCTATCACACCGGGGCCAAGATGCACTGGTTCGGCAACTTCATCGTCGGCGCCAAGGCCGTCATCCTCAAGGGCATCGAACCGCGCTGGATCCTGGAAGCCGTCTCCGAGGAACAGGTGACGATCGTCTGGCTGCTGGTGCCGTGGGCACTGGATATTCTCTTCGCCATCGAAAGCGGCGAACTCAAACTCGGCGACTACCGCCTCGACCAATGGCGCCTGATGCACATCGGGGCCCAGCCCGTCCCGCCCAGCCTGGTCAAGGAGTGGCGCAAGATCTTCCCGCATCACCAGTACGACACCAACTACGGCCTGACCGAATCCACCGGCCCCGGCTGCGTCCATCTGGGCATGGCCAACATGCACAAGGTAGGCGCCATCGGCCGGCCGGGCTTTGACTGGGAATACCGGATCGTGGACGAAAGCCTCAAGCCCGTAAGCAACGGAACACCGGGGGAACTGATCATCCGGGGACCGGGGGTGATGCGTGAATACTACCGCAACCCCGACGCCACCGCCGAGACCCTGAAGGACGGCTGGCTGCTGACCGGCGATGTGGCCCGGGAGGACGAGGATGGATTCATCTGGCTGGTGGACCGCAAGAAAGATGTGATCATCACCGGCGGGGAGAATATCTACCCGGTGGAAATCGAGGATTTCCTGCAGGGGCATCCCAAGATCCAGGACGTGGCCGTGATCGGGCTGCCCAGCCTGCGCCTGGGAGAAATCGCCACCGCCATCGTCAAGACCAAACCCGGCCAGGAACTGGACAAGGCCGACATCGACGCCTTCTGCCAGTCGCTGCCGCGCTACAAGCGCCCGCGGCGCATCATCTTCGGTGATGTTCCCCGCAACCCCACCGGCAAGATCGAAAAGCCCAAGCTAAGGAAGCAATACGCCGGGCGCGCCGAGAGCTTCAAAATCTGAATGGCGCGCACCATCATCAAGATGCCCACACATAAATCCCTGGCGGACACCTAAATACCTGGTTAGAACCAGAGTGCTATCGATCCAACCATTTAAGAACGTGGCTCAATTCACCTTTGTCCCGCGCCGAGCATCGACACGACGGTCGGGAAAAGCGCGCGGACTTGTTTGAGCGCAGCGAGTTTCCACGCGCGCCGACCGAGAAACCGGAGGATACGCACAGCATCATGCGGTCAAGCAAGGCACCAAGAGAAGCGAGGCGCACAGCAATCATTCGATTGTGAGCACCCGAGCAAGCTTGGTAACGCCGCATGGCGGCATGAGGCGCCGTGTATCGTCCGGATTGGCGACGCGCAGGAACAAGCGGGGCAAGGGCAGGTTCTTTTGGTTACTTTTCTTAACCTTAAGAAAAGTAACTTCATATGAAACCACACATGGCCAGCTAAAACGCTCTCCCCCGTCGGAGATAAACCGTTATTGAGAAGACCATCCCTTACCCGGCGTTGGGATCGATTTTTTCAAGAATACGGCCGTCTTCGTCCAGAAGAAAAAGCAGAAACCCGTTGTGCGCTGCATCGCGGGCCAGTTCCCGACAGCGCACGGCCTGGACTTCGTATTTGCGTTCCTTGGCCTTGTTCATCATGAGCAGAGCCTTCTGGGCCTCTTCCTTCTCTTTGAAAAAAGGAATGTAGGCGATGTCCAGTTCCCGGTCGTGCTGCCCGACGAAGGTCTCGACGCCGCCCTCGGTCTGCACCGCGACCCAGACCATCGGGTTTTCTTCGATCAATGTGGCCATGCGTTTCTTCTCCCTGCCGTGATGGCATTTTCCCGCCCGTACATAAATTGATAAATTGGTCAAATTCATCCTCGTGACGGTTCCGTGATAAGTTCGATATCAAGGCTTGCGGATCATGAGGAGTGAGGCGTGCTTGAGGTACGCCGCAATGACGAAGGATACGCGTAACGCCGATATCGGACTTATCACGGAATCGTCAAAGTTGATGGCCGCAGTACTTGCAATGCCGGGCGTCGTAATCGTGGCCTTCCGCGCTGCAGGAAGGGCAGGCCTGCGTCGATATGCGGCGCTGCACCGACTGGGCCAGTTCCACGGTGACGATTCCGGTGGGCACGGCAATGATCCCGTAGCCGATGATCATGATGATCGAGGCCAGCATCTGCCCCACCGTCGTCTGGGGGGTGATGTCCCCGAATCCCACTGTGGTCATGATGACGATGGTCCAGTAGATGCTGCGTGGAATACTGGTGAAGCCGCTTTCACCCCCTTCCACCACGTACATGACGGCACCGAAAATGATCGCGAGCATGAGAACCGTGTACAGAAAAACCAGGATTTTGCGCGAACTGGCCCGCAAGGCCGCTGTGAGCAGCCGGGCCTCGCTCAAAAACGGGACCAGTTTGAAAACCCGGAAGACCCTCAGCAGGCGCAGAATACGGATCACGATAAAATACTGCCCCCCCGGCACCAGGGCACTCAGGTAACTCGGCAGCACGGCCAGGAGGTCGACCACGCCGAAAAAACTGACGGCATAGCGACCCGGGCGTTCGACGCAGATCAAGCGCAGCAGGTATTCGCAGGTGAAAAGCAGGGTGAAACCCCACTCCCACCAGAAGAACCAGCGGCCGTAATGCTGGTTGACGGCGGCCACGCTATCCAGCATCACGATCCCGACACTGACCAGGATCGAAACGATCAGCAGGGTGTCGAACCAGCGGCCCGCGGCGGTATCCGCCTCGAAGATCACCTCGTGCAGCTTATGGCGCCAGGGTTTCACCGCTTCTTACCTTTCGAATTGACGGTACCGCTTCCGCGATGATCCGGCTTCCCTCCGCGGGGCGTCCTCCGGGCGGCGGTGATCGAACCGCCCGTGAGACAGGAAATGGGCGGTCTGCGCCATTACTTCCGCATCCTGCATGATGAAAGTGTGGGTGACCGGCAGCACGAGAAAGTCATCCATCCCCTTTAGCTTGGCGCTCTCCACCGACACCTTGCCGTCGTCGGGGCCGGGGATCATCAGGGAGAGAAACAGGTTCCAGGAGGCATCGCCGGTGATCACGCCGATATTGCCCTCCACCGGCGCCAAGCGGTTGGGCAGGCTTTCCGGGCCGGTGCCCAACTGCAGCCCGGAAGGCCCCAGAAACCAACGGTAAAAAAACCAGGGGCCGAGCGTATCGACCACCTCGCTGCCTTGGTTGGGCGGCGCCAGCATGACGATGCGGCTGCCGGCCGGCAGGGACTGGGTCTGAAGGTATTGCCGGATCATGACGGCGCCCAGCGAATGGGCCACCATATGAACGACCGGGCAGCCATCCTGGCGGCTTTGGTTCACCGCCGGCTCAAGGTAATCCGCGGTCAGTGTTTCGACCGCCGCCTCGGTGGAAGGATAAGCGATGTTGTAGACGCGGAAACCCCGGGCCCTCAAATCCTTTGCCATGGGCGTCATGGATGCCGCGCGCCGTCCAAGGCCATGCAGAAGGATGACGCATGCGGGCGATGCGTCCTGGCTTGCAGCCAGAGGAGCGGCGGCTGCAAACACAGCCAGCATCCCGGCGAGCCCAAACGCGCCAAGCCGTCGGCCTATGGATGGAGCGTTTGAATTCGCCAACAGAATAGACCTTTCCGGCTCATGGTCGGGGGGAGACCAGGGCGTGCCGCCGGCTGGCAAGTCCGTAGAACCTGAACAGTAAAACGGTCAGCATGAGCATCACACCAATCGTCAGGATCGAATCCAGAATAAACGCCAGCAGCGGATCGGTGCCAAGGGCCTGCGCCACCTGGTCGATCAGGAGCCGCAGAAGGATGAAGGCCATGAACAGAAGCGACGTGCTGCCAATGATCGGCAGCATGTCGAAACGCGTCATGCGGTAGCTGTTCCTGATGGCCTGGAAAGGGTCGTCGCCGTCCAAAACGATACGGAATTCGACCATCGCCAGGCGGGCATAGGCGATGATGGCCGGAACGACGAAGGCCATGAACCCCAGACCGATGACCACCAGGCTGATCAGGTTGGCCAGCAGCAGCCGGTCCCAGAGGCGCACGCCGAGAACAAAGCCCTCTTTGAGGGACCACGGCTGGCCGGCTTCGATTCGGGCCAGCAGATAGATGAGCCCGCCCATGTAGATGGGATGGTAGAAGAAATCAAATATCAGCGCGACCACAGGGATGCCGGTGCCCTGCGTTTGTCCGCCGGGCCCGATGTCGGGGATCAGGAGTCCCGCCAGAATGACCGGCAGGTAGAAAACCAGAAAAAAACACAGCAGGTCCCGGCGATAGACATGCAGAAAAATGGCCGCCTCCTTCAAGCGTTTGAAGGGGGCGAAATCCACTGGCGGGCGGGCGGGCATGGGGTATCGTTCCTGTCAGCGTGGTGGTTCAGATAATCCGGGGTAACTTTTCACACCTCAGGGGTGATTGCAACCCCATCGGCGGCGCACCCTTTTGGGTCCATCGGGGTCGGGGTCGCTAACGGCATCGGCATCGACCTGGACGACGGAAGATCAGTTCGACGAGGATTCGGCCGGTGCCATCTTGCGGCCGCCCAGTCCGCGCAGATCTTCCAGAATCATGTAGCCGCAGGGGATCAGCAGCAGGGTGATGACGGTGGCGAAAAGGACACCGAACCCCAGGCTGACCGCCATGGGGATTAAAAACTGCGCCTGGAGACTCTTTTCGATCAACATGGGGGTCAGCCCGGCAAAGGTGGTCAGCGAAGTCAGCAGAATCGCCCGGAAACGGATGCACCCTGCCCTGACGACGGCATCGTGGGGAGACACCCCTTCCCGACGAAAATGATTGGCCCGGTGGATGAGGACGAGGCTGTCGTTGACCACCACGCCCGATAGCCCCACGATGCCGAAGATGCTGATGATGCTTAAATTGAACCCCATGATCAGATGACCGGCAATCGCCCCGACGATCCCGAAGGGGATGGCCGCCATGACGATGAGAGGCTGGGAAAAAGACCGGAAAGGAATGGCCAGCAGAGCGTAGATACCAAAAAGCGCGAGGACGAATCCGTTCTTGACATCGGCCAGCGACTCCCGCTGCTCCTTGCCCTCGCCTTCGATGGTGAAACGCAGACCCGGATAGCGATTGGCCAGCCGGGGCAGTTCGCGCTGTTCCAGGCCCTGCCGGATCTCGTTGGCATTGGCGAGCCCCTCGTCCACATCCGCCATGACCTTGATCACCCGCAGGCGCTGGGCCCGCTCGATCTTGGCATACCCGGCCTCTATCTGCACCTCGGCCACCTGCCGGAACGGCACGGCGTTGCCGTCGGGGGTACGGATGTACATGTCCTCTACGTTGCCTAAAGCGCGACGCTCCACGTCAGGATAGCGGACCTTGACCTTGACTTCGTCCTTGTCGCGCTGGATTCGCAAGGCCTCGGCCCCGTAAAAGGCGTGGCGTACCTGGCGCGCCAGATCGTTGAGGGTGAGTCCCAGACTGGCCGCCGCCGGCTTGAGCTTGAGCTGCATTTCCTTCTTGCCCTGCTGAAAGCTGTCTTCGATATCGTAAACACCGGGGATGCCACCGATAACGGCCTTGAGCTCCTCGGCGGCCTGCACGAGCTGGTCGTTGTCATCCAGGGCCAGATGAACCTCGATGGGATTGCCGGCCCGATGCAGCGAACTGCGAAAGGTCACCGCCTCGGCTTCC
>JASJBQ010000100.1 GCA_030066455.1 Desulfobacterales bacterium | reverse complement strand
AGCATCTCGATCACGGTGACCTTGGCGCCCAGCCGCATCCAGACCGATCCGAGTTCGAGTCCGATATAGCCCCCGCCGACGATCCCCAGGTGTTTGGGCACGCTGTCGAATGCGAGGGCCCCGGTGGAGCTCACGATGCGCTCGCCGTCGAAGTCGAGGCCCGGCACGGCCACCGGCGTGCTGCCCGTGGCCAGAAGAATATTTTTGGCGTCGTAGTTTTTTTTCTGCTTGCCCTTGCGGACCTCCACCTGTGCGGCCCCTGCCAGGCGGCCCTCCCCCTGCAGGATCGCCACGCTATGGCCCTCCAGCAGTTGTTTCACGTTAGCGGTCAGATCCGCCACGACCTTGTCCTTGCGGGCCATCATCGCGGCCAGGTCGAGGGCCACGCGACCGGTCTTGATGCCGTGTTCGGCAAAGCGGTGTTTGGCCAGGTGGTAGAATTCGGAGGAATCCAGCAGGGCCTTGCTGGGGATGCAGCCCACGTTCAGGCAGACCCCGCCCAGGCGCTCGGCCTTTTCCACGATGGCCGTCTTCATGCCCAGCTGGGCCGCCCGCACAGCCGCCACGTAACCACCGGGCCCGCTGCCGATGATGATCAAATCGTAGCTTTCGCTCGCCGCCATGCTTACACCTCCAGGAGAATGCGTTCGGGGGTTTCCATGAATTCCTTGACGCGCCGCAGGAAGGTCACCGCGCCCTTGCCGTCCACGATGCGGTGGTCGTAGCTGAGCGCCACGTACATCATGGGCCGAACGACGATCTGGTCGTCCACCACCACCGCCCGCTTCTCGATTTTATGCATCCCCAGGATCCCGCTCTGCGGCATGTTCAGAATCGGCGTGCTCAAAAGCGACCCGAAGACCCCGCCGTTGCTGATGGTAAAGGTGCCGCCCTCCAAGTCGGCGAGCTCCAGGCGGTTTTCACGTATCTTGGTGACGTAGTCCACGATCCCCTGCTCGATGGCGGCGAAGCCCATCTGCTCGGCGTGACGCAGCACCGGGACCACCAGGCCTTTTTTTCCGCCCACGGCAATCCCGATGTGGCAGTGATCGTGGTAGACGATGTCGTTGCCCTCGATGAAGGCGTTGATTTCGGGCACTTCCTTGAGCGCCTCGACGCAGGCGCGCACGAAGAAAGACATGAAGCCCAGCGAGATCCCGTGGCGCTTCTGGAAAGCGTCCTTGTAGGTCTTGCGCACATCCATGGCCCGGCCCATGTCGATTTCGTTGAAGGTGGTCAGCATGGCGGTGTTCTGCTTGGCCGCCAGAAGGTGCTGAGCAATGCGCTTGCGGATCGGGCTCATGGGCACCCGGCGTTCGCCGTCGGACGCTGCAGGCGGCGGTGCCGCGGCCGCCGCCGCGGGGGGTGCGGCCGCCGCCGGCCGGCCCTCCAGAAAAAGGATGACGTCGCCCTTGGTGATGCGTCCGCCCGGCCCCGTACCCGGGACCTGCGCCAGATCGATCTGTCTTTCGGCCGCCAGGCGACGGACGGACGGCGACAGGGGCGGGAGTTCCGCCGGCGCGGCGGGGGGTGGCGGCGGCTTATCGGCCGCCGCGGGTGGTGGTGCGGGGGTCGGCGCCGGTTCCGGAGCCGGGGCCTCCGGGGCGGGTTCCGGGGCCGGAGCGGCCACCGGCGGCTGTTCCGGGGCCGGGGCGGCCGCCTCGGCGGCGTCCGTGTCGATCCGACCCACCACCGTGCCGATGGCCACGGTCTCGCCGGCGGCCACGAGAATCTCGAGACGGCCGGCCGCTTCGGCCTCCACTTCGAGGGTGACCTTGTCGGTTTCGATCACGAAGATCAGCTCGCCCTTTTGAACCTGGGCGCCGTCGGACGGGTACCACTCCGCCAGCAGGGCTTCGGTGACGGACTCGCCCACGCTGGGCACTTTGATTTCGATAGTCATCGGGTTCTCCTCTATTTTGTGCCCATCCCCAAAAGGCATCTTTCGGCCCCGGCCGGCGTTCGCGCGTCTTGAAATCCTCGACGCAGCATCACGACGCCTGCGGTTGCAAATCGCTGCGGTTTGCTGAACACTTTAATACCGAGAAATCAGGCGTGAAATCCCACCGCTTTGGTGGTGGGAGCCCGAACCAAATTCGCCCTTTATGGACAGACACTAGTTCGCCGCCGAGCTGGCGGTGCGATCGGCGTCTTCGGTTCCCACGGCGGTGTCGATAATGGCATCCTGCTGGCGCCGGTAGATCTTGGGAAAGCCGGTGGCCGGGCTGGCCGCGGCAGCGCGGCCGATATAGGTCAGCGGGCGGCCCACCAGGGCTTCCAGGCGCGGCCGCACGAACGACCAGCCGCCCATGTTCTCCGGTTCCTCCTGCACCCAGGCCCAGTCCCGGGCTTTGCTGTAGCGCTTGACGATCTCCTTCAGGGCGGTCTCCGGGAAGGGGTGGAACTGCTCGAGGCGCACGAGGGCGGCATCCAGCTTGCCCACCGCCCGGCTGCGCTGCAGCAGTTCGTAGTAGATCTTGCCGCTGCAGAAGAGCACGCGGCCGGGATTGCGCCCGGCATCGCCGTCGGCGATCACGGCCTCGAAGCCGCCCGCGGCCAGGTCGTCGCGGGTGGAGACCACCAGCGGATTGCGCAGCATGCTCTTGGGCGTCATGACCACCAGCGGCTTGCGGCACGACCCGACCACCTGGCGGCGCAGGAGATGAAAGTACTGCGCGGGGGTGGACGGGTAGCAGACCTGCATGTTGTCCACCGCGCAGAGCTGAAGAAAACGCTCCAGCCGTGCGCTGGAGTGTTCCGGCCCCTGGCCCTCGTAGCCGTGGGGTAAAAGCAGGGTCAGCCCGTTCAGCCGCTGCCACTTGGATTCGCCGCCGGCCAGAAAGAGGTCGATCACGGTCTGGGCGTTGTTGGCGAAATCGCCGAACTGCGCCTCCCAGATGGTCAACGCTTCCGGGCGAATCAGCGAATAGCCATACTCGAAGCCCATGACGGCGTATTCCGCCAGCAGGCTGTTGAGCACTTCGTATCGGGCCTGGTCGGCGGCGAGGTGGTTGAGGGGCGTGTGGTGCGCGCCGGTCTGAATGTCCATCCAGACACTGTGGCGCTGGCTGAAGGTGCCGCGGGCACAGTCCTGGCCGCTCAGGCGGATCGGATACCCTTCGATCAGCAGGGTGCCGAACGCCAGGGATTCGGCGTTGGCCCAGTCGATCCCCTGGTTCTGTTCTACGGCCGCATGCCGTCGGTCCATCTGACGTTTGAGTTTGGGGTTGAGGTTGAAGCCCTCCGGCGGGGTTGTCAGCTGTCGGGACAGCGCGACGAGGGTTTCGACGGGCACGCCGGTGGAAACGGTTTGGTGATCGAAGCGACCGTGGTAGCCTTCCCAGTTGGGGTAGAAACGGTCTTCGGGAAAGAGGCACTCGCTTTGGTGGATGCGATCGTAGGCCGTGGTCAGCTCTTCGGTGATGGCCGCCTGCTGCGCCTCGTTCGCATCGGCCGTGAGCTTGCCCTGGGCGGTCAAATCCTCGGCGTACACCTGGTTGAGCGGGGGCCGCTCGCGGATGCGGGCATACATCTGGGGCTGGGTGAAGTAGGGCTCGTCGCCCTCGTTGTGGCCGTAGCGCCGGTAGCACACCAGGTCGATGACCACGTCCTTGGCAAAGCGGTTGCGGTAGTCCAGCGCCAGACGCCCGGCCTGGATCAGGGCCTCGGGGTTCTCGCCGTGGACGTGAAAGATGGGCACCATCAGCATCTTGGCCACATCGGTGGAGTAGCGTGTGGACCGGGCGTCCTCAGGCAGGGTGGTGTAGCCGATCTGGTTGTTGATGATGATGTGGACGGTGCCGCCGGTGCGGTAGCCTTCGAGCTGGCTCATGTTCAGCGTTTCGGCCACCACGCCCTGGCCGGCAAAGGCCGCGTCCCCGTGGATCAGAAGCGGCAGCACCTTCTGGCGCGCCTCGTCTCCGGCCAGATCCTGGCGTGCGCGCGCGATCCCCACGGCAACCGGGTCCACCGCCTCCAGGTGGCTGGGATTGTTGACCAGGTACATCTGCAGTTGGCCGGCGTCGCCGAAGTCGAGATCCGCCAGGTAGCCGTTGTGGTATTTGACGTCACCGGCCCCCACCAGGGCGTCCGGATCGTAGCAGTGCTCGAACTCGCTGAAGATGTCCGCGTAGGTTTTGCCCAGGACATGGGCCTGGACGTTGAGACGCCCGCGGTGGGCCATGCCCAGAATAATCTCTTGGAGGCCGCCCGCGGCGGCGTGGCGGGTCATCTCGTCCAGCAGCGGGATCAGGGCATCCCCGCCCTCCAGCGAAAAGCGGGTCACGCCGATATATTTACGGTTCAGGAACTGCTCGAAAAGGGCCGAGCGGTTCAACTTCTCCAGGATCCGGCGCCGATCCTCGTCGTCGATCGCCGGCCGGTTGCGGTTGGGCTCCATGCGCCCCTGCAGCCAGCGGCGCTCCTCGGGGTCCTGCAGGTGCATGTACTCCACCCCGATGGCCCGGCAGTAAGTTTCCTTGAGCGTCTTGACGATTTCCTGGAGGGTGGCCGACTGCCCCTCGGTGGCAAAGGCCCGTGTGTAGAAAGTGTCCCCCAGATCGTCGGTGGTCAGCCCGAAGGCGGACAGCGACAGGAGCGGATGATCCGTGGGACAGCTGGCCAGAGGGTCCATGCAGGCCAGCAGGTGGCCCAGGTCGCGGTAGCGGTATTTGAGGGCTTCGACCCTGGCCTGCCGCAGCAGGTCGCCGGGGCCGATGGCCTCCGGCACCCCGGAAGGCGGCCCGGCCGCCTCCGTCGACGTCCGGTCGGCGCCCATACCGGCCTCGAAGCCTTTGAAGAAATACTGCCAATCGTCGGAAACCGACAGGGGGTCCTGCTGCCAGCGCCGGTACTGGTCGTCGATCAGGTCGGCATGATAGGTTTCAAAGCTGTTCATGGCATCGATCCTTTAATTCATGTCGGTGGCCGTTTGATGTGATGACGGCAGGGCCGGAAAGAAGTGAATTGCAAGGAAAAGCCAGGGTAAAGCAGCGAAAATAATAAATAAGCGTATTTCGGTTGTCAATTGTTAATCCCTTGCCAACCATCGGCCGAATCTTTACATATCCCCAGGGATGACAAGCGTAAGGACGATGACCGAAAACGATCGGCCCCGTCTGTCGATTTGGCGCGCGATCGGGGCGCGGGACAAAGACGGCGGCCGCAAACGCATGAGACTCATGGACGATTGATGAAAAAAGAAGATCTTGAATGCATCCAAAACCATCCGGGACGCCGCGCGGCAGGGATG
Organism: Desulfobacterales bacterium; assembly: GCA_030066455.1. The sequence goes on along the minus strand of JASJBQ010000100.1, from coordinate 11,097 downwards.
AGCCTCACGCTGATCCTGACCCGCGACGACCGCAGCGGGACACTGGAAACCTTCGTCCAGACGCTGGAGGCGCATTGGCCCGCACTGGTCGTCGAACGCACACGGGCGGACGACGACGGGCCGCCCTTCCTGGAATTGGGGGACGGATTGCGCTTCCAGGGCCTGCCCGAAAACACCAAGCTGTCCCCGTTTCTGGATATCCTGGCGGGCGAGGTCGCCCCGCCGCCCGAGGCGCAGCACGCGATCCTGAATCGCATGGCACTCGGCGAGGAGCTGCGGCTCTATGTGGCCGCCCTCTGCCCCCATTGCCCCAAGGCCTTTCGCCAGTGGGCCGCCCTGGCCTTGGCGGGGCCGAATTTGCGGGTCAGGATAGTGGATGGATCGTTGTTTCCTGAGGAGGCCGCCCGTGATGGCGTCCAGGCCGTACCCACCCTGGTCATGAACGGAGACTGGCGCTGGTCCGGCAATATCCCGGTGCACGACGTTCTGCGTCAGCTGGCGGACCGCGACCCTTCGCAGCTCAGCGCCGCCGCCCTGGAAGGACTCGTCAAAGAGGGCCGGGCAGCGAAACTGGCGGAAGCCATGCAATCGCACGGCAGTGTCTTCCCGGCCTTCGTCGACCTCCTGACCCACGCGAAATGGCCGGTCCGTCTGGGGGCCATGGTGGCCATGGAAGCGCTGATCGAATCCGATCCGGAACTCGCCAGGACCGCCGTCCCGCTGGTGATGGCCCGCTTCGACGCGCTCGACGACCAGGCCAAGGGAGACGCCCTCTACATTCTGGGCGAGGCCGGCGATCACGAAACCCTGGCCCAGCTCCGGACCCTGACGCTGGACGGCGCCGGGGCCGAACTGCACCAGGCCGCCCGGGAGGCGGCGGAAAGCATCACGGCACGCCTCGGGGCGGCCGAAAGGAGACCGACATGAAAGATCGACAGATTCTGGTGGTGGGCGGCCGGTCAGGCATCGGACGGGCCGTCGTCGACAAACTGGCGCCGACACAGTGCCGTCTGGATGTCGTGGGCCGTTCCGATACCTTCGATGCCGCCGCCCCGAACGTCACCTACCACGCCTGCGACCTTTCCGGCGGGGGCTGCCAATTCGATTTTCTTCCCGACAAGCTTCACGGCGTGGTCTACTGTCCGGGAACGATCCGGCTCAAGCCACTGTCGCGCCTGACCGAGGCGGATTTCCTCGAGGATTGGCAGACCAACCTGATGGGAGCCGTCCGGGTGCTCCAGGCCTGCCAGAACCGTTTGAAAAAAGCCCGCGAAGGCGCATCGGTGGTTCTATTCAGCACGGTGGCCGTGGCCGCGGGCATGCCCTTTCACGCTTCGATCGCCTCCGCCAAAGGCGCCGTCGAGGGCCTCATGCGCTCCCTGGCGGCGGAATGGGCCCCGCGCGTGCGGGTCAATTGTATCGCCCCCTCGCTGACGGACACCCCGCTGGCGGCGGGCCTTCTGGACGGCGAAGCCAAGCGCAAAGCCGCGGCCGAGCGCCATCCGCTCAAACGCATCGGCTCGGCGGCGGAAACGGCGGACCTGGCTGTTTTTCTCCTGGGGGACTCGTCGGCCTGGATCACGGGCCAGGTGATCGGCGTGGACGGGGGGGTGTCCTCCCTCCGCTTCACCCGCTAATCGAGGCCGTTTTGAAGGGGCATCTTCCGCCCCCCGGCGGCGTTCTCGCTCCCTGCCGGTCCTCGACGTAGCTTTGGCTACGCCTGCGGGCGTCAGGTCTCTGCGGCCTTGCCGGGAAACGGAATCCACCCCTTCAAAACGGCCTCGGGCTTGGATGATGGTGGCATCTTCCGCCCCCCGGCGGCGTTCTCGCTCCCTGCCGGTCCTCGACGTAGCTTTGGCCACGCCTGCGGGCGTCAGGTCTCTGCGGCTTGCCGGAAACCGAAATCTACCCCTTACAGCGGCCTCGGAATTAACGGGGGCATCTCTCGATCCCGGCCGGCGTTATCTCCATTGGTTGATCCCCGCCATGGCTTGGGCTACCCTATGTGCACGCCAACTTATGGGGGCCTCGATCAGGACCCAAGATCCTCATTTTCAGAACCGTATCAAAGTAGTGAATGGCGGCCGAATTCGGGCGGCAATACGTTATGGCAATTACGGGCAGGCAAACCGATGGCTTTCGAGAGTGTTGAATTCGAGAATGCGCTAGGGCTGCGGCTGGCGGGCCGGCTGGAGCGTCCGGACCACGGGCGGACCGTCGCCAGCGCCCTGTTCGCCCACTGCTTCACCTGCGGCAAGGATGTCAAAGCCGCCTTCCATATCAGCCGTACACTGACCGAATCCGGTCTGGCCGTGCTGCGTTTTGATTTTGCCGGACTGGGACAGAGTCAAGGCGAATTCGCGGAAACCAATTTCACGTCCAACGTGCACGACCTGATCGCGGCGTCGCGCTACATGGCGGCCCGCGACCTGCCCCCGACGCTGCTGATCGGCCACTCCTTGGGCGGGGCGGCCGTCATCCAAGCGGCGCCGGCCATTGCCTCGGTCCGGGCCGTGGCGACCGTCGGCGCGCCGGCCACGCCGGCCCATGTCAAACAGCATTTTGCGAACATCCAAGCGAGGATCGAAAGCGACGGCCAGGCCGAAGTCCACTTGGCCGGGCGCGACATCCGCATCAAAAAACAATTTATAGAGGATGTCGACCGCGCCGACCTGGGGTCCGCCCTGCGAAACCTGGATTGCGCGTTATTGATCCTGCATGCCCCCACGGATGATGTGGTGGGGGTCGACCATGCAGCCCGGCTCTATCAACTGGCCAAACATCCCAAGAGCTTTATCGCCCTGGACGGCGCCGATCACCTGCTTTCGGATTCAACCGCTGCGCGCTACGCCGCCCGGCTCATCGCGGCCTGGGCATCGCGTTACGTGCCACCGGCGGACACGCGCGCTTCCTGAGAGACACGGCGGCGAGTATTGCTCGCCGGGGCGTCATCGACCGCTTTCAGCGCTCTCGCCCCGCGGCCGCAGGCATTGGTCTTTCGGCCGTCTGAAGGCGACATCGAGACCCATCCCGGGTTGCAAACACCGCGGCCGGGCATATTTTACTTTAATTTGGTCAACAAAGACCGGTAACTAAGGTATTATCATCCCGCATTTACAACCGACAACACCCGGCCGAAAAGGAGGCATTATGATCGACAAAAAACAACTCTGTGCGAAAATTGCGGAGCTCTACCCCGATATCGGTGAATGCGGTATCGACATCGATGTCGAATACGACGAGGAAAAGCAAGCCTGGGTGGTTGATCTCAAGAAGGAGCAATTCGAGCTTAAGACCTTTCTCGAGGAAGGGGATGCGGACAAATGCATGCTCGGCCAGCAGTGCGTCAGTCTGGGCATCGAGATTGCGCAGCTGCGGACCAATATCGAGCGCCTCAAGGCGGATACGGAGGCACGCTTTTGATTCCCGCATGCGGCGCGACGGTCGCCGCCGCACCCGGTGTGTTTTACGCAACGGCCATCATTGGCCCGGAGCCCACCTGACCGGACACGGACCAAACCGATGACGGCCTGTTTGCGATCGCCGCGGCCATACCAAAAAGAGGCAGGCGCATGACAGCATATCGTGAAACCCGAGACTCCATGGGCGTCGTTCGGGTCCCCGCAACCGCCTACTACGGCGCCCAGACCCAGCGGGCGGTGGATAATTTCCCCATCAGCGGGCTCGCGCTGCCGCCGACCTTTATTCAGGCGCTGGCCATGGTCAAAAAGGCCGCCGCCGAGGTCAACGCCGCGCTGGGACTGCTGGACGCGGAAGCTGCCGATGCTATCGTCCAGGCCGCCGAGGAGGTCATCGAGGGCCGGCGCTACGATCAGTTCGTGGTGGACGTTTTCCAGACCGGATCGGGCACTTCGACCAACATGAACATGAACGAGGTGCTGGCTTGTCGGGCCAACGAAATCCTGACCGGCACTAAAAGCGATCGATCCCCGGTCCACCCCAACGATCATGTCAACCAGGGGCAGTCGAGCAACGACGTCATCCCCACGACCATCCACCTGGCGGCATGCCTGCAATGGCGCCGGCATCTGGATCCGGCCCTGCAAAAGCTCGAGGCCGAAATGTCGCGCCAGGCCGGGCTGATGGCGGGGGTGCGCAAAATTGGCCGCACCCATCTGCAGGATGCCGTGCCCATTACCTTGGGGGACGAGTTCGGCGCCTACGCCCGTCAGATCGAACTGGCCCGGGAGCGGCTCCAGGCGGTCGAGCCGCGGCTTCAGGAACTGGCCCTGGGGGGAACGGCGGTGGGCAGCGGCCTGAACACCCATCCCGAATTTGCCGCACGCGCCATCCAGCGGCTGGCGGCGTCCACCGATATTCCTTTGCGTGAGGCCGTCAACCACTACCAGGCCCAGGCGGCTCAAGAGACGGCCGTTGAGTTGAGCGGCGCCCTCAAGGCCCTGGCGGTGGCGCTGGTGAAAATCGCCAACGACCTGCGCTGGCTCGCCTCCGGCCCCCGCTGCGGCCTGGGCGAAATCAATCTGCCGGCCCTTCAGCCCGGCTCGTCGATCATGCCCGGCAAGGTCAACCCCGTGATCCCCGAAATGTTGATTCAGGTGGCGGCCCAGGTGGTGGGCAACGACGCCACCCTCGCCATGGCCGGCACGGGCGGCAACTTCGAGCTCAACGTGATGCTGCCGGTGATCGCCTTCAACCTCCTGCAATCCATCGAACTGTTGGGCAACGCCTGCGGGGTGGCCGCGGAAAAATGCATCCGCGACATCCGCGCCAACCCGGACAAATGCGCGGCCTACATCGAACAGAGCCTGGCGCTGGTGACGGGCCTGGTGCCCCACATCGGTTATGACCGCGCAGCCGAACTGGCTTACGAAGCCCATCGGTCGGGGCGCACGGTGCGCGAAGTGGCCCGGGCCTCCAATCTTGTGGACGAGGAAACGCTGAGCGACGTCCTGGGATAGAACACGACCCCTGCCAATGGACCCGCGTTCAGGGCAGCGGCAGCGCCCCGGGCAGACGGGCTTCGAGCCAGCGGTAGGCGTCCATCGCTCCAGGTTCTTCCACCCCGACGGCCGCAGAGGAATCCAATCCCGGCAGGCCCGCGCCGAGGCGCCGACCTTCAAGCCAGCCGGCGGTCCATCGCTGCCACCGGTCCTGGTCGTCTATCGGGCCGGCCACCTCCACCGCGCGGATCATTCCGCGGGCGGCATGCAGCCGGAAACGGCAACCCTGTCCCCTGAATTCACCTTGCCATTCAATCGTACACTGCGGGGAGCGGCCGACATTCCAGGCCCATGTCCGGTATTTGGATGCGGCCAGACGCCGCGCGGCCTTCATATCTTCGGTGCCAGGCGCATACCGGGTGATGGGGCCGTAGACGTCTGCAAACGCCTGCCGCAGGGCACGGGTTAACGCGGCCATGGTGAGACCTGGTCGCAGGCGGCTCAGGTTGGCCACCGGGCTGCGCACCGACGGGCGCCCCCGGGAGGTGATCCGAAAGGCGGGATCGGGCGCCAGGCAGCGTTCAAGACGATCGAGGTCGGCCGCGACCAGGAGGGTGCCGTGGGTCATGACCTTGCCGGCGGTCATATACTGGGCGGTTCCGGAAACCTTGTACCGATCGACGAAGACGGCGTGGCGCTCGGAAAGGTAAGCCCGAAAACCAAGGGATTGAAGGGCCGCGACCACCGGCTGCAGGATCGTCGCCGCATCCGGGCGGCCCGCGGCGGTCGTCCGCAGAAGCAGGCTGAAGTTGAGATTGCCCGGATCGTGGTATACGGCCCCGCCGCCGGAAACCCGCCGCACAAGCGGCAGGTTTTCCGGGGCCAGGCACTCGGCGGACACTTCGGCCCAGGGAAGCTGGTTGCGCCCGATGATCACCGCCCCGGTGTTGACGTAGCAAAGCAGCATATCGCCGCCGGGTGTTCCGCGGGAAAAAAGATGCTCCTCCAGCGCCAGGTTCAGGGCGGGGTTGTTGGCAGGACCGAGATCAACATATCGCATGCCTATCTCTTAGCGTGGCCAGGCCGGTCGGGCAATACGGATTCCGGTGCAGCGCAGCCGGCAAATGGGATTGACAGCCCCGGGGTGGGCCGGTAAACTTATTTAAATTATTTCCAAATTCTAATCTTGCAGGCAGCGGATGCCTCGTACGACGGTCATCGACAACGGCCGCCGAACCAAACCAGCGGATCGGGATCTCATGCCGGCCACCCAATTGACTTCCATCCAGAGATTCGCGGGCATTCCTCTCAAACTCTACGTTTCGGCCTTCTCGGTCGAGGGCCTTCAATTCGGTATCGACAACCTGCGCTACGACGTGCACTTCAGCCCGGGCTTCATCAAGGCCGCCCGGCGCATGGCCATCCAGCTTTTCGGCAAGTTCTCCTCGGTGGCGGATTTGCCCGGATTCGAATCCAGCTTCAACTGGTACCGGGGCGAGGACGAATTCAAGGGGCTGTGCCGCGACCTGATGATGGACGCCGTCAAACGGGCCAAAGTGGACAACCAGCACCGTGTCCAATACCTGGCCATGGCGGCTGTGGCAAGCGTGTTCCGCGAAGCCGTCGAAGATCGCTACAAAGCCTGCATCCAGCATCTCAACAATCAGATCTGGCGCCAGGAAATGGCTTACAACCACGAGCGTGTCAAAGAACTGCGCGACGGCCTCCAGAATATCACCCGCAACCGCGAAACCCTCGTGCAATACGCCAATCGGTCGCTGTTCCAGTACCTTTCCGCAGCCCAGCAAGAAACGATCAACGATCTGCACAAACTGCATTTCGGCACCGTGGGACTGCTGCCGGACGACTTTCTGGCCAACCCCCTGCTGCACGCCGAAACCCCCACCGCCGAGAACTTCCTGATGGGTGAATATGTTCTCCTCGGCAGCCGGCGCGAGGACATCAACCAGTACGAAGGCCTCCAGGCGGCCATGGGGGAATTTCTCGCCGGACTGACCGGCAAACCCAGCCGCCCCATCGACCCCGAGCCGACCCCCGAGGCCGATGCGGATGACGATCCGCCACCGGCCGGCCCTCCCGGCCGGGAGCCTGAGCCGGCCGACTGGATCAAATCCGAGGGCAACGTCGATGCCCTCTTCAACTTCCAGCGCACCGAGCAGACGATGCGGCGCAGCCGTCGTCAATCGGCCGAAAAGAAGCGGGTGCGCAAACTCCGACAGCTGGCCCGGCGGCAGAAGCAACTGCTGGTGCGCCTGCTCAAGGATTTCAACGCCCGGGGCCTGCTGCGCATCATCGTGGCCACCGAGGTCATGAAGGCCTACAGCGATGTCTACTGCCCTCCGTTGACCCCCCACGAAGTGCTCAGCTATATCGTCGATCCCAAGGCGCGCAAACCCATCAAAGTCAAACTCAAACGCATTCGCAAGAACTACGGCGAGGATTTCACCTTGCAGCCCCTGCGCAGCGCGATCGGCCAGGTTCGCTGGATGCCGCGTGTGAAGCGCATGGATATCCTTCTGGACTACGTGCGCAGCTTCGCCCGCTATCACCGCGACATGGGCAACTACAAAGCCCTCGCCAACGCTATGAACTACCTCAATTTCGTCACCGACGACAACCACCTCAAACTCTCGCGGGCCAACAACTCCCTGTACGAATTTCTCCTGCCCAACGAACAGGGGCCGGATGAAATGCCGATTATCAGCCATACCGTCGTCAAGGCCGATGTTCGCGGCTCCACCGGCATCGTCAGCGAAATGAAAGCCCGGGGCCTCAACCCGGCCACGAATTTCAGCCTCAACTTCTTCGAGCCCATCACCAGCATCCTCTCCCGCTTCGGGGCCCACAAGGTGTTCATCGAGGGCGACGCCATTATCCTGGCCATCTTCGAACATGAGAACCAGCCCCAGAACTGGTACGGCGTGGCCCGGGCCTGCGGGCTGGCGATGAACATTCTGCTGATCGTGGATCGCTACAACCGCAAGAACCGGGAGTCCCACCTGCCTCAGCTCGAATTCGGCATCGGCATCAGCTACAACGGCAGTGCGCCGACCTTCTTCTTCGACGAGGACCACCGCATCATGATTTCACCGGCGATCAACCAGGCCGATCGCCTCTCGGGCTGCTTCAAACCGCTGCGGGAAAAGAACCCCAAGCAAAAGAACCACTTCAACGTGTTCGTCTACGAAGTCGATCCCGCCAACCGGGAGATGTCCTCGGAAACCCTCGTGCGCTACAATGTCAACGGAATCGAATTGAGCCTGGAAGCCTTTGAAAAGCTCAAACGCGAGATCCAGCTCGAAAGCCTGACCCTTAAGTTGCCCGGCACCCAATCCGGCCGCCAGCGGCTCTACACGGGAAGCTACCCCACCACTTCGGGCACCTCGCACCAGCTAGTCATCCGCGAAGCCGCCCTGCCCCGCATCGGGCTGGCGGACCTGGGCATCACTGAATGGACGGAGCGTTTTTACTACGAGGTCTGCACCGACCCCGCGCTGCTCAAGCGCGTCAAGGAGGGCCGCTGAAAAACCGGGTTCGGCCGCCTGCAGCGCAGGCCCGTTTACGAACCGCCGGCCGCGGTCGCGCCCCGAAGGCGCGCACGGGCAGCGAAACCGTGTGGCTGTTTTGACAATCCCCTGACGATTCACTATGCTCAGCCGAAGACATTCAGGCTTAGCCGGTCCGATGGCCACCGGGTTCACCGCGCGGCGGCCGTCGACCACAGGAGGTCATGATCATGAAAACCGTCACGTGGTCCAAATCGCTCTGCCTGGCCATGGTTCTGGTACTGGCGCTCTGTCCGGGGGCCTGGTCCCAGGCGCCGGATGAGAAGCAAAGCGCCCCGGCGGAGCAGCAGGAAGAGACGGCCGCCGAAAGTGACAGCCCCGAAGAAGAATTCGAGCGGCCGCTTAAACCGAGCCCCAATCCCATGAACGTCGTTACCGACGTCCTGGTTCTCCGCCCGGTGGGGCTCGTCATGATACCCGTAACGGCGATCATCTATGTGCTCGGCTACCCGTTCGCCAAGGCGGCCGGTGCGGAAGATGAAGCCTATCAGGCCCTGGTCGGCGACACGATTGATTACACCTTCGATCGCCCGCTGGGGGAAGGCGCCCCGTTTGAGTAGGCGGATTCAGCGACGGGGTCGGGGGGCGGCATCCCATCCCCGACAGGGCGTCGCCGGATGATGCCCAATGCCCGCGGCCGGGGCATGCACCCCATCGCTCACCCCTTACCAAGCGGATTGCGGAGTAAACCGTGCGCATCGCCCTGATCGGCATGTCCGGGACCGGAAAATCCTACTGGTCGCATTGCCTGAACGGAATCGGTTTCGCCTGCTTCAGCTGCGACGACCACATCGGTCGCCGCCTGGCCCGCCAGCAGGGTCTGACGGACGGCACCATCGAGTCCATCGGCCGCTGGATGGGTTTCCCCTACGAGCCGGGTTTTGCGGAGCGTGAAGCCCGGTATCTCGAACTCGAAGCACGCGCGCTGGACCGTTGTCTGGACGAAATGGAACGCCCGCCGGGCCGATCGCCGCCGCCCTGTGTGATCGACACCACCGGGAGCGTGATCTACCTGGAAGACGACCTGCTCGAACGGCTGCGGCGGGCGGCGGTCGTGGTCTACCTGGCGGCCTCGGCGGAAAAACGGCAGGCGCTTCTCGATGGCTACCGCGCGTGTCCCCGCCCCGTGATCTGGCAGGGGCGTTTCCGCCGCAACCCCGGTGAAGATCCGGCCGAAGCATTGGCGCGCTGCTACATGGGGCTTGTCGACGAGCGGGACCGGCGCTACCGCCGCCTGGCCCACATGGCCGTCGACCTGCCGGTGCCGGCCCCCTCGCCCGCCGATACCGATCTTCTGCTCGGGCCGGTGCGGGCCTTCCTGGAAGAAAATGCCCGTGCTACAACCTCATGACTGGACCGGCCTGATCGTCGCCGGCCTGACCGGCGGCATTGCCAGCGGCAAATCGACGGTGGCCCGCATGCTCGCCGCGGCCGGGGCCCGGGTGGTGGACGCCGACCGTATCGCCCACGAGGCGGTGGCGCCCGGCCGCCGGGCCTGGCAGGCCGTACGGACGCGATTCGGGGAAGGCCTTTTCCTGCCGGACGGCGCCCTGGACCGCGAAAAGCTCGGGCGGCTCGTCTTTCGCGACCCGGCCCTGAAACGCGACCTGGAACGGCTCGTTCACCCCTTCGTCTTCCGGCGGATGGCGGCCGAACTCAAAAACCTGACCGCTACCCGGCCGGGTGCCGTGGTCATCCTGGATATCCCCCTGCTGATCGAATCCGGACTGCACCGCGTGCTGCCCCTGACCGTTCTCGTCCACGTCCCCGAGGCGGTTCAGCTGGCGCGGCTCATGCGTCGCGACGGACTGGCGGAAGCGGATGCTCGCGCCCGCATCCGCGCCCAGATGCCGATTGACGCCAAACGCGCCCATACGGATGTGATCATCGACAACACCGGCCCCTTGGAAGCCACCCGCCGACAGGCCCAGGCGCTCTATCGCCGACTGCTGGCGGACCCGCCACCGCCCCGGACGGACCCGGAACGATGAACACGGTCGGGGACGCTCTGGTTTCAGGTGTCGTTCTGGGCATCAGCGCCGGATGGTCGCCGGGGCCGCTGCTCACCCTGGTGATCACCGAAACACTGCGCACGGGCATCAGCGCCGGCATCCGCGTGGCGGCCGCCCCGCTGATCACCGACACCCCGATCATTCTCGTGGCCCTGGTCCTGATGCCGCGCCTGAACGCCTCCCTGGAGGTGATGGGCGTCATCAGCCTGGCGGGAGCCGTCTTCATTGCCTGGATGGCCTTCGAAAGCATGGTCTTCAAGGGTTCGCCCGATGAAGCGCGGGCCGGCCCGCAGGCTTCGATCTGGCGCGGCGTTCTGGCCAACGCCCTCAATCCCAGCCCCTATCTTTTCTGGTTCACGGTGGGCGGCGCCATGGTGCTGCGCACCGCCGATCAGAACCGCGCCGCCGCGGCGGCATTCATCCTGGTGTTCTACATCGGCCTGGTGGGATCGAAGATGGTGCTGGCCCTCGTGGTCGGCCGCTATGGCCGGTTTCTGCAGAGCCGGGTCTACGTTGAGGTAGGGATCCAGCTTGCGCAGCCGAACCTTGAATCCGCGCGCCTGAAGCAAGGCGCCG
>JASJBQ010000099.1 GCA_030066455.1 Desulfobacterales bacterium | reverse complement strand
GGCGCTGGATATCGTTACCCGTGACGATCTGGTCGCGAATACGGTCAAAAAGGTGGATCTGGTGCGCAGGGCGGAGAACTTTGTCGTGCTCTTCGACGCATCGGGTTCGATGGGCGCGCCCTACGGCAACACCGGCGCCTCGCGCCTCGAAGCCGCCAAGAGGATCCTCCGGCAGCAACTGGCCGTGCTGCCGGATCTGGGCTACAGCGCGGGGCTCTACACCTTTACCCCCTTTAAAACCTATTACGCACTCGACCCGCTGCGCAAAGCCGACTACATGCAAGCCATCGCCAACCTGCCCACGGCGGAAACGGCCGGGAACTACAAAGGCCAGCCCACCCCGCTGGCCGACGGTATCCTCGCGCTCGACGCCATCCTGAGCCAGGTGCAGGGTCGCTGTGCGGTGTTCATTTTCACCGACGGCACCTATACGCTGACCCGTCCTCAAAAAACCCGACCGCTGGACGCCGTGCGAGAGATCGCCGCCCGGCACAACGTCTGCTTCTACTTCATCAGCTCCGCCAATACCCCCCAGGGTGAAAAGCTTGTGGACGAAATGGCCGCGGTCAACGCCTGTTCACGCGTGATCCCCTTCGACGCCATGTATGCCAATCCGGTCTACGCCGCCGGCGCGCTTTACGTGGTCAAATCGACGGCTGAAATCGAAACGGTTATGGAAAAGCGCATCAGCGCCACCCTGGTCGACGACGCCCAGTTCGATTTCGACAGCGACCGCCTCCGCCCCGAGGATATCGATGGTCTCGAGAAACTGGGGACGTTCCTCCAAGAAAATCCGCGCACCTTCGCGGTGCTGGCCGGCTACACCGACAACACCGGCAGTGCGGCCTACAACATGGCGTTGTCCTGGCGTCGGGTAAAGCGCGTGCGCGATTTTCTTACGGTAAACTACGGCATCGCGGCCAGCCGGATCGTGGTGCACTGGTACGGGTTCGACAACCCCGCAGCCGACAATGCCACCGACGCCGGCCGGGCCCGCAACCGGCGGGTGGAGATCGCCGTGGGCGGCCTGGATGCCCTGGAATAAATATGGCTGAATCGCGCTTAGGGTTTCAGGTGGACTTCGCGCAGCTTCAGGCTGCCGGCACCGGCTTTGGCGATGTAGTCGTCGATCTGCAGGGGCAAACCGGACTGAGGTTCGATGTAGAATACGATGTGCCTGTGCATCCCCAGGCCGGCAATCGTGCTGCCGGGCATCGTCAGCAGGCAGACCGCGATGATACCGATGCCCCATCGACCCAATGTTCTCTCCTCCTTGATTCGGATCTTACCCTTGCATTCCGCCGGACGTCTTCCGGACACCGCCAAGATCAACGCAAGCGGATGCCTGTCGTGAACCGAGAGGCAAGCAGGTCCGGTTCAACTCCAGCGCCAGATCCCTCAGGCCCCGGCCCCGTCGTTCCAGCCCCACAATTTATAGTAGTGCGCCCGCGCCGCGGCGAAGTCCTGAGGATCGATCCGGCGGCCCTGGCTGGGCCCCTCCGGCACCGGGGTTTCCAGGTAGGGAAGCAAATCCGCATCCCGCCCGCCGCAGGCCGTATAGAGCCGCCGTTGCAGCTGCACGGCCGCCTCGCCGATCTGCAGGAGGTCGTCGAAGGTGTAGTCGAACCCGGTGGCGGCGTTGACCAGAGAGGCGATGTCGTCGCAAGCCAGGATGTTGCCGGGCCCGAAGATAAACAGGCACAGGCTCAGGGTGTCCATGGCCGCGCAGTAGATCTGGGTGGCGCGATAGGCCTCGACCTTGGCCCGGTCCAGGTCCGCAGGCTCCGAGGTGGTCTCGAGGCCGAACATCGCGAGGTCGCCGGGGCTGGCCGCGATCCAGTCGTGTTCGGCCTTCATGTGGTCGCCGGGGTTGGGGCCGTGGAGGTAGCCGAACCCGATACCGGGCTTCACGCGCGGCAGGTGGGCCGGCAGCCCCATGCCGTTGGCAAAGCGCAGGTGGCGGTCGACCGCCGACCCCAGGGTGTTGCGGCAGGCCGCGATGCCCTCGGCCAGCAGGTTGCCGATCCGGCCCTCGCGTCGGGCCATCATGCGGATCAGCTCGATAACCTTTTCGGCCTGGCCGAAACGGATCTCGAAGCCCAGCTTCTCCACGTCCAGATCGCCGCTCGCGAAGCCGGCCATCAGAAAGGACACGAGCGCCCCGGTGGAAATGGTGTCCAGCCCCAGGCGGTTGCACAGGTCGGTGGCTTCCATCCCCGGGGCCAGTTCACGAACACCCAGATTGGGTCCCAGCAGGGCCATGCTTTCGTATTCGGGCAGGGGGGTGCGGCCCCCACCGACCGTTGTCTTTTTGCATCCCAGATAGCACCCCCTGCAGGGAACCCGTCGACCGACGTTCTCCGCCGCGATCCGCGCGTGGGCCACGGCCGCTTCGAAATCTGCATCGCCCGTCCGGGCCCGGTCGAAGTTGTCGACCGGCAGGTTGCCGATGTCCTCGTTGAGCATCAGCAGTCCGAAAGTGCCGTAGGTACGCAAGACCCCCAGGAAGCCGTGGGGATTCTTGGCGAAGCGCTGAAGAAAGGTGGTCGCACCGGCTTTGTTGATGGCCTGGACGGCGGCCGCGTCCTTGAACGCCACCGCCCGGTCGCCGCCGACACAGATGGCCTTGAGCTTCTTGGCGCCCATGACGGCCCCCAAACCGCCGCGACCGGCATAGTGGTCCGGCTCGAACATGATGTTGGCGTGGCGGACGAGGTTTTCGCCGGCCGGCCCGATGCCGGCCACCGATCCGCGGCCGCCCATGGCGGCGGTCAGCGCTTCGTAGGCGGCCATACGGTCCCGTCCCCACAGGTGGGCGGCATCATCGAACGTCACCCGGTCGTTCAGGATCGTAAGCACCACGGGGGCGGCGGATGCGCCGCTGATCACCAGAGCGTCGTAGCCGGCCCGCTTGAGATCCGGTCCGAACTCGCCGCCGCCCTGGGAGGTGAAGATCCCCGGCGTTTCCGGCGAGCGCGACACCACGTTGACCCGGGTTGAACCGCAGACCCGGGCGCCGGCCAGCGGCCCGGTGGCGAAGACGATCGGGTTTTCCGGGGCCAGCGGCAGGGGCGGTTCGCCGTCTGCCAGCACTTCCGCGAAGAGTCGGGCCGCCAGATAGGCCCCTCCAAGATAACGGCGGTAAAAGTCGCGGTCCCTGGCGATCACCGCGACACGTTGCGTGCCGAGATCGATCTGGAGAATACGGCCGGTGAATCCATGCATGTTTGATCTCCCGATCTGCTGATCGATGTTCCGCCTCAACCCCCGCCGGCCACGGTTACCAGCCGGTCGAACAGCCCCTGCCGGGCCAGCGCAAAATCACAGGTGTCGCGGTCAGTATCGAGTTTGTAGATGGTGTCGTGGACATCGCACCCGTAGCGGGCCGGTTCGATGTCGCCGCCGCCGATCAAGACCAGGCCCTTGATCGTTTCAATCCAGGACGCCACCGGATCCACCGGCGCGGCGGGCAGCAGCAGGGGCAGACCGCCGGCCCGCAGCACGGCCTGGACGTATTCGGCCGGGATGCTGAACCCCTCGGCGTGGGCGATGCCGTGGGTGCTCAAACCAATGAGCGGGCGGCGGGAATGGTTTCCTGAGTCCTTGCCCGCCGTCATTCGATCCGGCCCCGAACGGCATTCATAAAAAGCGTCGTCAGGTTGGCCCTGGTGAGCGGTATCGGGTTGCCGCCCACCGAAGGGTCTGCCACGGCCATTGCCGCCAGTTGTCCGATCTGATCCTCGGCAACGCCCAGGGCGGCCAGGTCGGCCGGGATGCCGATCGCCTCCCGCAGGTCCAGGACCCAGTCGAGAACGGACCCGAAGGACGGCGCGGGCAGGCCGAGATACCGGGCCAGCGCCGTCATCTTCTCCTCGATGGCGGGCCGGTTGAAAACCAACACGTAGGGCATGACCACAGCGTTGGTCAGCCCGTGGTGCGTGTCGAGCACGGCGCCGCAGGGATGGCTCATGGCGTGCATGGCGCCGAGACCTTTCTGGAAGGCCGCGGCCCCCATGGTGGAGGCGACCAGCATGTGGGCCCGGGCGGTGACGTCATCCCCCCGGCGGCAGGCCGCGGGCAGCCATTTCCGTATCAGACGCATGCCCTCCAAGGCCACGCCCTGGGCGATGGGGTGGTAAAACGGGCTGCAGAAGGCTTCCAGGTTGTGGGCGAGGGCGTCCATGCCCACGGCAGCCGTGATGTCGGGGGGCAGCCCCAGCGTCAGTTCGGGGTCGGCAATGACCCGCCCGGGCAGCATGCGGGGGTGAAAAATGATCTTCTTGGTATGATCGCGCGTGTCGGTGATCACCGAAGCCCGGCCGACTTCGGAGCCCGTGCCGGCCGTGGTGGGCACGGCCACCACGGCGGCCATGCCGTCCACGTCGACCCGGGTGTACCAGTCTTCGCGATCCTCGAAATCCCAGATGGGACGCGTCTGGCCCACCATCAGGGCCACGGCCTTGCCCACGTCCAGCGCGCTGCCGCCGCCGAAGGCGATCACGCCGTCGTGACCGCCGGCGCGGAAGGCGGCTACGCCGGCATCGACGTTGGCCGCCACCGGGTTGCCCTGGATGTCGGCAAAGAGTTCGCACCCCAGTCCCGCCCCCCGGCAGCCGGCAACCGCATCCGCGATCATGGGCAGGGCGGCCAGGCCCGGGTCCGTCACCAGCAGCGGTCGGGTCATGCCCATCTCGCGGCAGGCGTCCGGCAGTTCGCGGATCCGCCCGGCGCCGAAGCGGATGGCCGTGGGGTAGTTCCAGTTCCCTGCCAGTTCCATCTCGATTGTCATCGCCATTATCCTCACAGCCGTTTAAAAGCTTGTGTGTGCCAAACCTTTACAGCGCAGATCAGGCACTAAGAAATGAGGATTTTTTGCTCTGAGCAAGGCCGCACAAGGGTTTACGGCGAGGCGTACCCCTGTACGCCGCAGCCGAAAACCCGCGGAGAACGCCGCTCAGGGCAAAAAAGACCATTTCGTTCCTGGCCTCAGATGATTTCAAAATAGCGCTCCAATTCCCAGTCGGTGATGTGCTTGCGAAATTCGCGCTCCTCCCATTCGCGGCTGGCTGCGAAATGATCCACAAAGGCATCGCCGAACCAGTCGCGGGCCGTAGCGGAGGCCTTGAGCCGCTGGGCGGCGCACCACAGGGTGCGCGGGAACTGTAGTTCCTCGGGAAACTGCTGGTCGTAGGCATTGCCCTGCACGGGGTCCATGGGCGCGGTCTTGTTGGCGATGCCCCACAGACCGGAAGCCAGGGCGGCGGCCAGGACCACGTAGGGGTTGGCGTCGGCCGCCGCGATGCGGAATTCCACCCGTTGGGATTTGGGGCTGCCGGGAATCGCGCGCAGGGCGCAGGTGCGGTTGTCGAGCCCCCAACTGGCCTCGGTGGGCGCCCAGAATCCGGGAATGAGACGCGTGAAGCTATTCACGGTGGGGGCAATCATGGCCAGCAGTTCGGGCATCAGCCGCTGCTGCCCGGCAACGAAATGACGCATGCTGTCACTCATGCCGTGAGGGGCATCCGGGTCGTGAAACACGGCCCGCCCCTCGGCGTCCTTGAGCGACATGTGGATGTGCCCGCTTTGGCCGGGCCAGTCCGGCGACCACTTGGCCATGAACGTCGCCAGAAATCCGCAGCGCTGGGCCACGATCTTGGTGAAGGTCTTGAAAAGCGCGGCCTTGTCGGCCGCCGCCAGGCCGTGGTCGGCCTCGATGGCCGCCTCCAGGACGCCCGGGCCGGTTTCCTCGTGCAGCCCCTCGAGGGCGAAGTCCATCGTCGCGCAGGTATGGAGCAGTTCGCGGTAGAACTCGCTGTGAACCGAATTGCGCAGAACCGAGTAGCCGAAAAAGCCGGGGGCCATGGGCTTGAGGTCGCGGTAGCGCTTGGTGCGGACTGAATGGGCGTCCTCCTCGAAGAGGAAAAATTCGTATTCAAAACCCGCCAGCGGATCGAAACCCATCTGCCGGGCCCGTTCGAGCACCCGCCGAAGCACGCCGCGGGGGCAGAACGCTTCGGCCGCTTCGGCGAACTCCCCCAGGAAAAAGAGCGTGTTCTCCTCGAAGGGCAGCTCGCGCACACTCTCCGGCAGGATACGCACGGGCGCGTCCGGATAGCCGGTGTGCCAGCCGGTGTAGGTGACGTTGTCGTAAAGCTGGTCCTGGCAGTCCCATCCCAGGACCACGTCGCAAAAACCAAAGCCCTTCTCGAGGGCGGAGAGAAATTTATTCCGTGACATGTACTTGCCCCGCATGACGCCGTCGGCGTCGAAAACCCCGACCTTGACGTAGGCCGGACGGCGGGCGCCGATCAGGGCGTGGGCATCCTCGGCTGTCTTGACATCCTTGAGTTCCATCATGCGGCTCCTCGGTTTAGAGTGGGCGGCTGAACCGCGGTGGACCGCACGATCAAACCCTGACACCTTCGGCGGGAAAGGGGCCTGAATTCCGCGGCGGGAAAATCACGGATAAGGTTCTGGAGATGGATGGAATATTCTCAATATCATAATCGGGAAAGACACAAAAGGGCACATTGCCCCCGGAGCTAAACCCATTCGGGCGTCATCTCTGTAAACAAAAAATTCATGTCCGTCCTGTGGGGAGGCGGGCCTTGCAAACGGCGCCGGACAGCGTGCCTGATCGTTTGGCGCCGAGACGCCGATTTGAAAACGGCTGAAAACGTCTTATAGATCAAAGGTAATCCGGTGCGGCATCCGTCGTGACCCGGCCCATACGGCAACTGGAGGGAGGACCATGGATTTTGCGAGCTATTACCTCGAGCTTTTCGACATGCTCAACCAGGCCTGCAAGAAGATCGCTTCGGGTGATTATGAACAACAGGACGCCGAGCGCCTTTTCGAGCTGGCCAAGCGCGAGCGCTATCCCAGTCTGCTGGCTGATCTGGCCGAATCCTTCGGCATGATGATGGTCAAGATCGAAGCCCGGGAGTTTAAGATGAAGCAGATGGTGGAGGAGCTCGAACAGGCCAAGACCAAAGCCGCCGATTAGATGCCCGGCATCAGTCCTACGCCACCCCGCCCGCCAATATCCGCGCCAAAGGCAACCACCGGGCCGTGGACGGCGATGTCGCCGGCAGCATCGCCCAGGCGCTGATCCGGCTCCACAGGGAACGCTTGATGCTGAGCATGATGAACGACGGCGAATTCCGGACGGTCAAGTTCAAGAACCTGACGACCCTTCTACGGCTCACCAACCGGTGACCCCTGAATCGTGAAGGTCTTCCACAGCGACGACATTCGGCTGACACTTCCTGCGGGGCATCCGTTCCCGATGGAAAAATACCGTCTTCTGCGCGAACGCGTGTCGTCCTCGCGGATGCTGCGCCGCGAAGACCTGCAGCCCGCAACAGCCGCCTCAGACGAAGACATCCTGCGGGTGCACGCAGCGGAATACCTGGAACGCCTGCAGGGGGGGCGCCTGTCCCCCAACGAATTGCGGCGCATCGGTTTCCCCTGGTCGTCCCGGCTCGTCGAACGCACCCGCCATTCGGCCGGCGCCACCCTGGCCGCCGTCCGCGCCGCATTGGCGGAGGGGATCGGCATCAATCTCGGCGGCGGCACCCATCACGCCTTTCCGGATCATGGCCAAGGCTACTGTATCCTCAACGACGTGGCCATCGGCCTGCGCGCACTCCAGAGCCGGGGCGCAATTCAATCGGCGGTGGTCATCGACGGCGATGCCCACCAGGGCAACGGCACGGCGGCAATTTTCAGCGATGATGCCAACGTCTTCACCTTTTCCATTCACGGACGTAAAACCTTTCCCTTCCACAAAGTTCCCGGCAATCTGGATATCGCCCTGGACGAATACACCACCGATCGCGCCTATCTGGAGAAATTTGCCGACGGGTTGGCGCGGGCGCTGGCAGCCGGTCCATTTGATCTGGCCGTCTTTCTGGCCGGCGCCGACCCCCACCGCAACGACCGCTTCGGGCGCCTCGCACTGAGCCGCGCGGGCCTGGCCCGGCGCGACCGCCTGGTATTGAACACCTGCCGCCGGGAAGGCCTGCCGCTGGCGATCGTCATGGGCGGCGGCTATGGACATGACATCGCCGATACGGTGGCCATCCATTTCGAAACCGTTCGCCTGGCCGTGGCTGCCGCCGCGTCCTGGCACAGTGGCCGATCAGGACAAGCAAACACCGTCAGGCATTCCAGCCGCCGTCCACATTGAGCGTAGCCCCCGTAATGTAGGTTGCATCCGGCCCGGCCAGAAAGGCCACGGCACCGGCCACTTCGTGCGGCTGCCCATAGCGATTCAATGCGGTCTGCTGGCGCATCGCGTCGGCGTTCTCGCCGTCCTCCGGGTTCATTTCCGTGTTGATCGGGCCCGGCTGAACGGCATTGACCCGGATGTCCTGCGCCCCCAGATCCTTGGCCCAACTGCGGCTGAAACCGGTCAGCGCGAACTTGGAAGCGTTATAGACGCTCAGACCCGCCACCGCGGCCCGCTCCCCGAGCACGCTGCTGATGTTGATGATGCGGCTGCCCGGTTGCATCACCCGCACGGCAGCGTTCGTCAGCGTGAACACCGCCGCGACGTTGATCTGCATGACACGCGCATATTCGTCGGGATCGATCTCGCCGATGCCGCCGCTGCTGAAAACCCCCGCATTGTTCACCAGGACATCGAGACGCGAGAAATCCTCGACAAAACGGTCGATCAGCACCGCCATATCCGCAGGCTTGCCCGCATCGGCCGGGTAGGCCCTGGCCTTCACCCCCTCGGCGGTCAGCGCCTGCTCCAGGTCGCGGGCATCAGCGGCTGAACGGCCGTAGGTGAAACCGACACTGGCGCCGTCGTAGGCCACACGGCGGACAATGGCCGCGCCGATGCCGCGGGAACCGCCGGTGACGAGAATATTCTGCCCCTTGAGTGGTTTGATCATGAGTGCACCTCGCGTGATTGCTGTGGTCGCTGTGAAAAACCGTATGGTTTCTACTGGTGCTCAAGCTAAGGGTGCACCGATTGGGCGTCAACGCGAACGGATCGGGGACGGGCGGTCTCCACCGGACGAGCGTTCGATATCGACCCGATCGAATCCAGCGTCGTCATAACCAGCCTAACGCGCCGTTTCAGGGGTGAATCGGCACGCACGTCGCCAACTGTTTCGGATCGCCAGTAAGAAGAGCGACCGGGGACCGTTGGATTCGATCCCCTTAGGCTGGGCATCGGCGAATTCAGGCCGCAATGATCGCTGCGGAATCAGACCCCGCCTCGCGACGGGATCGAGGCTTGCACAACGGTCCAGGCTGCGTCCAGGCGGCAGCCGGTTCAGATCTAAAATGAAGCACGTGAGGACGCACCGCGCTGAATCAAGCTTCCTGCAAGACCGCTTCACCCAGTTCGTGCAGCGAAAAATTATAGAAGACATGGTGGCCGTCGTAGTCCAGCACGCGCAGATCATCGCTCTGGTGCAGATCGCCCATGACCGTAGTGTACTGCTGTCCGTAACGATCCTTGACTTTGTCTTCGGAAACTTCGTAGGCAATGTATTTTTTGATGCCTTTGGCGGCCAGCTTGGCCTTGAGGTTGGGATCGCTCAGATCCTCGTAGGATGTCAAAAGCAAAATCGGTCCGGTGCCGGTAAAAAAGATTCCTGCTTTCATGGTTCCCCCTTTCGCGGCTGCAGGCTGCGAAACTTTTGCCGCAACTCGTAGCGACGGCCGTCGCCGGCGGGAACCGGCGCGCTCGCCCCGCATGCCGCTCGAGCTTGAATGAGAGCCCATCATGTTGCGCCACCGGTCCAGACGACGACAGCCGCGTAGGATGCAAGCGAATCGCCCGTGATCATGACGACGTGAAAGGTTCAGGAAGCGATTCAGGTGGTTGGGGAATGTAACTTCAGGCGAAGGGTGCTGGAAGGCGAAGCAAAAAAAGTCTGACGGTACGAGAATTTTACCGAACCGGGCAGCGCACCGGAAAAGTAGCTTGGAAGCGTTATCCGAACCGGTTATACTTCTAATTTATGATTACCGGGCCCCTTGTCAACCCGGCGCCGGGACGGTGGCCGCAAGTGCGTCATCGGCCCTCAGGGCGGTGACAGCATCCGCTCGAGTTTTCGGATATTGGTTCTCAGCCCCACGACCACCAGGGTGTCGTCGGCCTCCAGGCAGGTTTCAGCCCCGGGGTTGAACACCATCTGGCCGTCATTCTTTTTGATCGTGATAATGATCACATTGTAGTCGCGGCGGATATTGGAATCGACCAGGCACACGCTTCGCAGGGGTGAGTTGGGCTTGACCTTGAGTTCCTCCACTTCGATATCGGCGGAATCGTCGGCAAACGCCATCTC
The DNA here is from genome assembly GCA_030066455.1 of Desulfobacterales bacterium. Next base: position 6,043 of record JASJBQ010000099.1, on the reverse strand, counting down.
GAGAAACTCGATCACCGTGGGTCGCAGGACCGCATGGGCCATGCGCCGGGCCCCGAGATCATAGGGCGAGACGATCTTGTCGGCCCCGGCCGCCCGCAGCGTGCGCTTGGCGGAATTCAGGATCGCCCGTGAAACGATGAAGATATCCGGATTCAGTTCACGGGCCAGCAGGACCATGAACACATTGTCGGCATCGGCGCCGACCACGGTCATGATACCCCGGGCCCGGGTGATGCCGGCGCGCAGGAGCATGTTCTCATCGGTGGCCGCTCCCAGCAAATAGAGAACACCGTCTTCGTTCATCGTCGCGACACGGGATTCGCTCTGCTCGATGACGACCACATCGAGGTATCTCTGGGTCAGAAAGTGTGTCAGGGCCCGGCCCATGCGACCATACCCGCAGACGATATAGTGTTTTTCCAATTTATCGATTTGTCTATCCAATTTCCTTCTCCCCAGAACAAGGCGGATGCGCCCCTCCACCAGGAACTGGATGATCGCACCCACCACATAAAGGAAGTAGCCGACCCCCAGAATAATGAGAATCAGGGTGAAGACTCTCCCGGGAACACTCAGGGTCTGAACTTCACCGTAGCCCACCGTGGCCAGGGTGATCACGGTCATGTAGAGCGAATCCATAAACCCCCAGCCTTCGATCAGCATATAACCCAGCGACCCCACCGCCAGCAGGGCAATGGAAAGGCACACCGATATAACGGCCTGGGTCACCCGCTCCACGTGGCGATCCTTTCATTGGTCAACGGCTGATGAAAATGGAGAGCGTTCGGAATATTGTTTACCACTTTAGGGACGATATGGACAGCCATTCACTCTAAAAGGCGGTCCTTGTCCGTCGGGCCGGCCTTAAAACGCCTCCGTGCCGGAAAAGCTAAAGCAGCTGGCCAATGCCATTCATGGTCAGGGAGAATGGGTTTCCTGCATCGGGCGCGAGCGGACACAGTTGCGGCCCTCCGACTTGGCCTGATAGAGCGCCGAGTCCGCCGTCTGCAGGAGCCGCTCGATCGACCCGCCCCGACCGGGCACCACCGCCGATATTCCGATGCTCATGGTGACATGGGCCGCTACGGCCGAGCGTGAATGATTGATCTGCAGTTCACTGACCGCGCGCCGGATATTTTCCGCAACACACAGCCCCCCTTTCAGATCGGTGTTGGGCAGGATCACGGCGAATTCCTCCCCGCCGTAGCGAGCGGCGAGATCGGCTGGACGACGGACATTGGCCTCGATGGCCTGCGCCACCGACCAGAGGCAGTCATCCCCCAGTTGATGACCGTAATAATCATTGTAATGCTTAAAAAAATCAATATCACTCAGAATCAGGGCCAACGGCAGGCGCTCCCGCTGCAGGCGCCGCCACTCCTGCTCCAGGCAGGCATCGAAATGCCGCCGGTTGGCGATCTGGGTCAATCCGTCGATCGTGGCCATTCGGGAGAGCTCCCGGTTGGCGTCCTGAAGCGCCGCTTCAGCCTCTTTGCGCTCGGTGATGTCCTTGAAACTGCCCACGACGCCGGTCAGCTCGCCGTCCAGTCCGAAATAGGGTGAAGCCGTCAGAATGAAAGGTATCGTCCGGCCGCTCGGATGGCACAGCTCCGTGTCCGCCTCCACCCGTGAAGCCCCTTGGCGAAATTTCACCAGAGGGCATTGAGGCCCACTGCACAGCGAAATCGGCATCACCTCGTGGCACTGCCGCCCGATGGCCTCGCTGGCTGTCGTTTCGAGCAGTTTGAGCATGGCGTCATTGATACGCTTGACTCTGTGGCGTTTATCGATGATCCACATGGCATCGGGCGAGGTGTCGAAAATCTGGCGAATCTCGAGTTCCAGGACCTCGGCCTTCACGGTCATCTCGTTGGCCGTCCCCAAGGCGGCTTCATAGTCGCGGTAGACGGCCTCGAGCTCGACATTTTTCGCCTGCAGGTCCTGAATCTGCTGCTCGAGCGCCTCGATGCGGCCCGACGCAACGACCGGCGACAAATTGTTTGCCTGGTTAGCGATGGGTAGCTCTCCTTAGACAATCGACCCCGGCCAGGGGAAGAATCATGTGAACGCAAACCGGACACCAATGCGGGTATCCGCTTCAACCATGGCCCGGCTGGGCTGCGGCTGCCAGCAGAGAAGCCCCCGCACCCTGATCTGGAGGCCGTAAAAATGGACTTCTAGGGTTCGTATCGGTTAAGCGTTGCAAAACATTAGCCTTGCCTCCGTAAAAAACATCACGCCCCCTGCCGGCGTGATCTGCATGCGGCGCGCTGCAAACGGCCTTCAGGGTATCGCGGATCGCGGCGGCAGCGCGTAACTGCCCGCTGGTGTGAGGCGTGTTGCGGGCCGCGGAATCAGCGCTTAATTTGTTTGCGCAGGTCCAATATACCCAAACCGTTTACAAGGAGATTTGCCCATGGAACCCGAAATAAAGCGGATTCTGTACGCCACCGACCTATCGCCCAACTCGGCCTATGCGATGCGCTTTGCCAGCAAAATCGCACGGCAGAACGATGCGCGCATCATCATTCTGCACGTGATCGAAAAAATCTCTGCCACCGCGTATGCCCTGCTCTCCTCCTATTTGGATGAAGACCAGATGAACGCACGTGCGCGGGAGGGAATCGATTACCAGGCCGGTCAGATCCGCAAGCGCCTCGATCTGCTGTGCGAAAAAGAGTGCCGCTATGATCCGGATCTGGTGAAGCGGGTGGCACGCATTGAAGTCCGCGAAGGCTACCCGGCAGACGAGATTCTCAAGGAGGCCGACGACGCCAACGCCAACCTGATTGTCATGGGCACCCATGGGAAAGGCGTGCTCGAAAACACCTTTGTGGGCAGCGTGGCCCAGAGGGTCATGCGCCGCTCCCGACGGCCGATTTTCATCGTGCCCCTGCCCAGGGGTCCGATCGATATCACCATGGAAGATGCGCAGACGGATACGGCCTAGTCACATCGACACCCAGGTGCCGCTGCGGGCCGAGAGCGCCAGGGCGTCGAGGACCTGCATGTTGGCGACGGCGTCCGACAGTGGAATCGGCACGGGCGTGCCGTCGAGGATGGCCTTTGAGAACGCATCGCCCTGGAGGGTGTACTGATCACAGATCTCCAGCTGGATTTCCTCGGTCCCCCCGCCGGACTGATACCAGATGCGACAGGCACGGCCGGGCGGGGCGTTAAAGGGGATTTCGATCTCGATCCTTCCGTCGCTGCCCAGGATATTGACCCGTTGGTGGGGTGCCAGTTGTGTGCCGCAGGTAAAGGTGGCGGTGCCGGCGCCAAAGACCATGATGGCTGATACCTGGCGATCGGTCTTGAAAACCGGGTCCATTTCCATGACAGCGCAGACCCGAAACGGTTCGGCCTCGAAAAGGAACCGGGATAGTGAGATCGGGTAGCAGCCGATGTCCATCAGTCCGCCGCCGCCCGCGTCACCCCGGTTGCGGATGTTGTCGGGGGCGACGTTGTAATACCCAAAAAAGCTCTGAACGGCCCGCAATTCGCCGATCTTACCGCGGTCGATTAGAAGTTTGGCCCGCTGCCATTGGGGGTGGTGTCGGTACATGAAGCCTTCCATGATCTTCAGACCGGGGAATGCTTCAGCCGCCGCCAGAAGCTTGCGGGCATCGGCCGCATTCAGCCCCAGGGGCTTTTCACACAGGACGTGCTTGCCGGCCTCGAGGGCCTTGACCGACCATTCCACGTGCAGGTGATTGGGCAGTGGAATGTAGACGGCCTCGATGCCGTCGTCGGCCAGCAGTTCTTCGTAGGAGCCAAACGCACGGGGAATACCGAGGCGCCTGGCCGACTCCCGGGCCCGATCCGTATCGCGCGAGGCGATGGCCTGGATTTCACTGTACTCGCCCTTCTGCATGGCCGGAATGACTTTTTGCAGGCCGATTTTGGCGGTGCTCATGACCCCCCAGCGTACTTTGCGCATTGGTTACCTTCCTTAACGACAGCGACAGTGCCGACGGCCAAACCCTGAGAGCCTACCGGACAGGTGAGACATGGGGGGCGATGCCGTTTTCTTTGGCAATGACCTCCATGGCCAGGGCGGCCTGTCGAGGGTTGCGTCTCTTGAGAAAAATTTCCACGACATGGGCAAATTTGTTCATGAAATCCTCGCTGGCCACCACGCCGTGAAGAAGACTGCCTACGATGCGATCCCGTGCAAAATCCTGAGCGGCAATCCTGGAGTAAGAATTATACTTGGACAGGTCGCTGTCCAGGCGGGCCGAAATGGCACCCTTCAGCGGATTTAATGCGTCACCGCCCTCGCGAGAACCCACCACTTTCAGCCAGGCAAGGGCGGCTTCACGGTTGGCGACGCCTCTGGGCAAGCCGAAGGCCTCGGCCAAGAACATGAAGACGCTAGCCGTGCCGGGTGCAACCGACCACCCGAAATCTGGACCGGGCGTCAAATCAAGCGTCGCAGCCATGTAAGCGGCGGCCCAGTCGCCCATGATGAAAAAGGCCGCCTGGCCGCGAGCCATCCTGTCGGCGGCCTCCTGCCAGGTGACGGCGGCGGCGTCGGGGCTTGTGTATTCCAGAATGCCGTCGAAAATCTGCCAGACGAGAATCATTTCTTCGCTTATCCAGTCCAGATCGCCATCCCACAACGCCTCCCATTTGTCCGGCCCCAGAACTGCCAACGCCACCGATTCCCACAGGTGACAGGCCGACCAGTTGGAAGCCAGCGCAAGAGGTACAACCCCTTGGGCCTTGAGCCGGGGCGCGATCTGGAAAAACGCTCGCCAGGTTTCGGGAGGCGTCACGTTCCACTTCTCCAGGTTGGCGGGGACATACCACATGAGATTGGAACGTTTGATCGCCACCGGCACCGACCAGAGTCCCCCGTCCGTCCGCAGCAGTCTGATCAGATCCTTGGGAAAAACCGACGCCCACCCCTCCGACTGGTAGAGCCCACTCAAATCTTCCAACTGTCCTGCGCTGGCCCACGGCCCGATCAACTCACGACCGGCGGGGACCTGAATGCAGTCGGGCGGCTCCCCGTCCAGCATGCGGGCTTTTAACTCCGCCCGGACGCTGGATTCCGATGCATCCCTCGCAGCGGCAAAAACGACCTCAACCTGAGGGTATCTGGATTTTAGACGTCTGACCAGGGTGTCCAGCGCCGTCCCCTCACCCGCTGGCCACCAGGAGAAAATCTCCATTTCTCCGCTGGGCTGCGTTTGCGCACGCAGGGCTGCAGCGCCCATTGCCAACATCATGAGCACCAACCCGGTGGCGAGAAGTCTACGCGAATCGATATCTCTAAAAATCATAACGTGTGGCCCAAAGCAATGTCGCTGGGTTAACGGCGATAAACGGCCTCGATGATCTCTTGAACGGATCGCCCCAGCCGACCATCCACCGCGGGCGGAGAACCCTTGACGACATCATGGCAAAAGGCCTCTATCAGGGGCAGGTGGGGATTGGCATGGCAGGGCCAGGTTTCGCGCCGGGTTCGTTCCGAGGTGGCCACCGTCAGCCAGCCCTCATTCAGGGTGTCCAAACGGATCGTGCCTTCGGTGCCCTGAATGCAAACGGTGTCAAAATCTTCGGTGCCGCCGCGAACCACGGTTACCAGTCCGGAAGCACCGCTCTCGAAAGTCATGGCCACGGTGGCGGTATCCTCGACGTCATGGCCCGGATAGACCCGTCCGGTCGTGCCGGCGACCGATCGAACCGGCCCCAAGAGATTGAGAAGCACTTCGATGCGATGGCAGCCGAAATCCATGAGGCACCCGCCCCCGGCGATCCTCTTGTCCAGAATCCAACGGCGGGGATGGTCTTCAGGCGGCAGGAAGCGCTCCGCGGCATCAAACCGTGCCAGAATGACGCGGCCGATCTCACCCGCAGCGATGATCTCCCGCATGCGGATGACCGCCGGGTAGTAGTGCCGGTAATAGGCAACGCCCAGCAATCCGGCACTGTCTTCAGCCGCCGCCAGCACCTGATCGCACTCCGCACGGTCCATGGCCAGCGGCTTTTCACAGAGCACATGCTTGCCCGCGGCCAGGGCGGCGATGGCCTGGGC
>JASJBQ010000098.1 GCA_030066455.1 Desulfobacterales bacterium | reverse complement strand
AGAAACCGATCCAGCATTCGCAGGAAATGCAGCGGATTGATGCCGTCGGAGACCCCACCGGACTGGGTTCGGATTTCGGCCTCGCGGGCGTCTTCGCGCGCCCGCAGGGTGTCGATCCAGGCCTGGCGCTCCGGCATTGGCGTCGCGATGCGCGCGGCCAGCTCGATCATAAAGCGCCCCGGGTCCGAACGCACCGCAATCTGCGGCACCCGGTTGAGCTTGAGGTCCCGGCGGCTGCGGTTGACGCCGATCAAATTCACCTGTTTGGGAATGGCGCGGCCGTAGTCCAGGCGAAAATCGCAGGGCATGCCGGCCACAAGGACGGTGTCCGCCGCACGCAGGGCCTTTTTACGGTGATGGCGCATCTGCAGGGGGTGGTCGACGCCCATCAGGCCCCGGGCCATGCCGGTCAGGTAAACCGGTGCACCGATCCGATCGAGGCTGGCCACGAGTTCCGGCAGGCTCGCGGGATCCAGCACGGCCTGGCTGCCCAGGATCAGGACCGGGCGTCGGCTCAAGTTCAGTTGCTCGGCGGCCGCCCGGACCTTGTCCTCTTCGACCTTGGCGTTCTCCGGCGCCCAGGGATGCACGGGCATTTCATCGAAGCTGCAGGCGAACATCCGGTCCACGTGTCGGCTGAGGTAGAACTGCAGCATGCGCTGGCGGAAACCGCCGGTCTCGGTCTGGCCCGAGCGGCTGCCGTACCAGTCCCGCACCAGCGATTCCGGATAGAGCAAATCGATGGGGCACTCCACGAAGACCGGCCCGGGTACGCCGGTGGTGGCAGCCTCGAAAGCCTCGGCCAGCACCTCGGGGATGTCGCAGTTGCGTTTGATGCTGAACGCCTGCTTGACGACCGAGCCCAAAAGCTCCAGCTGTTCGATATCCTGGAGGGAACCACGGCCCTTGAGAACGGTGGCGGCGGCCCCGCCGAATACCACTACGGGCGACTGGGCCAGGGCCGCGTTTTTTAGGGCGGTGACCGTGTTGGTCACGCCCGGCCCGGCCGTCACCGCGGCCACGCCGGGCATGCCCGTCATCCGGGCCACGGCGTCGGCGGCGAAAACGGCATCGGCCTCATGGCGCATGTCGATCACGCGCAGGCCGCGGTGGCGTGCGGCCGTCAAGATGGGTGATATGTGACCGCCGCAGAGGGTGAATACAAAGGGAATCCGGCGTTCCTCCAGAAAACGGGCAATGACATCGCCGCCGTGGGGTTCCATGGGATGCGCCTCCATGCGTTCAGATTCATGCGAAAAAACAAACGGTCCGGGTGGTTCCGCCCGCCCCGGCTTCGGTGGCGGGCAACGCGCGCGAGCCTGCCGCGCGGCCTTTAACCGGCGCGCTCAGCTTTCGACACGGACGATTTCCGAGGCCGACACCAGGGTCACCCGCTTTTTGAGCGTCGGCAGGAATTCCTGGAAGACGTCGACCGTCACGGGATAGGGGTGTCCGATGGCCACGGCCTGACCGTGTTTGTCCGCCTCGTGCATGAGCGCCTTGAACTGTTTGCGGACAAAGCCGGCCTCCTGGAAATGGTCGAGGAAGATATCACGCTCGGCAAACGGCACCTGGAACATGCTAGCCGAAGGCCGACATACGGTGGCCACGGTGGAGCGGCTGTCGACGAAGAAGAGCTGGCGCTCCTTCAACACCGAGAAAACCTGGTACATGCGCGTGGATTCGGCGGTCAACCGGGATCCCATATGGTTGTTGACGCCCTTGACACCGGGCAGGGCATCGAGGTTGCGGTTGAGCTGGTCAATCAGATCGTCCGGCGACATGGAGGCCAGCAGGGCACCCGGGCCGGGGTCCACCTGGGGATATTCCTCCGGCTCCATCGGCTGGTGCAGCATGATTTCACGGCCCCGGGCGCGAATGGCCTTGACCGAACTTTGAAAAAACGGACTCTGAGGCAGGACCGCAAACGTCAGGGGGATATCGAAGGCCAACAGCTTGCGCAGCAGCTGCCGGTCGTAGCCGATGTCGTCGATGATGATGGCCACCCGCGGCCGGCCGCCCTTGGGCACCGGTACGGGGGGCGGTTTGGGCGTCTGGCGGGCGATCTCCTGCCGGGGGAACACTTCATAGACCGGTTTGGCGGGTTTGGCCTTTGGCGGTTTGGGCATGGTGCGCGCCACCCGGGGCGCTTTGGGTTTGGCCGCCGGTGCCTGCAGTCTGGCGACCGGTGCCGGGGAGGGCGCCGGCGGCGGGGCATAGTGCCACAGCAGCGCCCCGGCGCCGCAGACAATGCCCACCAGGAGCGCGAACCCGATGGTGATTTTGATCAGGTTCTGGCGTGCCGGCGGCTTTTTCACTGTTTTCCGCCGCCGTTTGGTTGGCGCCGGTTTTTTTTTGCGTCGCGTGCTCATGGGACCAACCTCGGGTGCTGCGGTCGCCGGCAGACGGCCGCAGCACCAAGGCGGGGGTTGTCGGCGCGGGCGGGGCCGCTAATTGCTGAGGCCGCTGAACAGGTTGTAGGAAACCAGAATATCCAGGGCGCGCATGATCTGATTGTCGCGCTTGAGATTCTCCATTTCAAGCGGATTGACGCGGAATTCGACGTCTCCGATCCCGGACTGCTCCTTATCCTTCTGTTTTTTCTTCTTGGCGTCGTCGCCGGCGGCATCCAGATGATTTTGGAGGTCTTTCTCCTTGAGAAAACCGTCGTCGCCGTTTTCGTCATCCGGCTCTTCCAGCGGTTTGTAGGGTACGATGATATCCGGCTCGATGCCCTTGGCCTGGATCGAACGGCCATTGGGCGTGTAGTAGCGGGCGATGGTCAGTTTCAGACCGTAGCCGTCCCGCAGGGATTCGACGGTTTGGACCGAGCCCTTGCCGAAAGACGTGGTGCCCAGGATCAGGGCCCGTTTGTGGTCCTGGAGCGCCCCGGCCACGATTTCGGATGCGCTGGCGCTGCCGCCGTTGATCAGGACCACGATAGGATAGCTCCTTTCGACCTTGTCGGGTGACGCGTTGAACACCCGGGTGTTGGCGGGATTGCGGCCCTTGATCGAGAGGATCGCGCCCTCGTCGATAAAGATGTCCGAGACCTCGAGGGATTCCTCCAGAAGGCCGCCGCCGTTGTTGCGCAAGTCCAGCACCAAGCCCTTCAGGGGACCGTTTTCGGACTCGATCTTTTCGAGCGCTTCCATAAAATCCTCGGTGGTGTTGCCGGTGAAATTGGTGATCCAGATATAGCCGAACCCCGGTTTGAGCACGTGGGCCTTGATGCTTTTGACCGGAATGACATCGCGGATCAGATCGAACTCGAGCGGTTCCTGCTCCCCCTGACGAATGACGGTCACCTTGACCGGTGAGCCTTTGGGGCCGCGCATCAGCTTGACGGCCTGGCGCAGGTCGTTGACCCGCTTGTCGTCCACCATCACGATGCGGTCCTGGGCCTGGATGCCCGCTTTAGATGCCGGCGTGCCCTGGATCGGTGAGATCACCGTCACGAAGCCGTTGCGCAGAGTGATGTGGATGCCGATCCCCGTGAAATTGCCTTTGGTGTCGATCCGCAGGTCCTCGTAGGCTTCCGGCGCCAGCAGGGAGGAGTGCGGGTCCAGGCTGTGGACCATACCCTGAATGGCTTTCTGAATGATGTCGCTGGTGTCGACCTCATCCACGTATTTCTGGGTGACGATCTCGAGCACATCGGTAAACAGCTTGAGACCTTTGTAGGTTTCATCATTTCCGGCGGCACCCAGTACCGCGCTGCCGGCCGTCCAGACGATGGCCGCCAGGGCCAGGATGACCCAGATCTTGGTCCCGCCCTTTGTTTTGGTTCTCATTCGTTTCTCCTTTTGATCCTGCTTTTTTTTCCTGCCAGCCTTTTAATTCTGATGGTTTCGCAAAATATTCGAGACTCGCCCGGGAGGTGCGCCGGACGCTTGCGGCGCACGTTCCAAGGCGTCGATCGACCATTTTACGAAACGATCTGAATCACGGTGGCATTGTGGGTGCGTCACTCCTCGATCAGCCACATCTGGGGGTCTTCGGGTTTGCCGCGATGCCGGACCTCGAAATAGAGGCCCGGGCCGGAAAGGGCCCCGGATTCGCCCACTGTGGCGATGACCTCGCCGCTTTTGACCGCCTCGCCCCTCAGTTTGAACATCTCTTCCAGGTGGGCGTACAGCGTGCAGTAGCTGTGGCCATGATCGATGATCATCATGTTGCCGTAGCCCTTGAACCAGTCCGCATAGATGATGCGCCCCCCCGAGACGGAGTGGATGGGCTCGCCCCGGTCGGACCGGATATCGACCCCGCTGCGGTAGTTGGTGACATTGTAGCGCGTGTTTGTAAAAGGTCCAAAAAAATTAATAATTTTACCTTGAACCGGTGGTTTTAGCAACCCCCTGAGCCGGCCGAACGAACCCGGCGGGGCCTCGGCCCGTGCCGCGTCGACGACGCTGCTGCGGCTTAGGTTCTCGATGGTGCGGTCGAGATCACGGGCGGAGGCCTGCAGCGATGCCAGGGCGGCCTCTTTCAGGGCCTGCATATGGCGGGTGTCCTGCAGCAGAAGTGCCCGCTGCACCTTTTCATGGTGCAGGCGGTCGAGGTTTCTCCGTCGTGTCTGCTCGAGCCGGCGCTGTTCGTCGCGGTGGGTCTCCAGTTCACGGCGCAGGTCGTTCCAGCGGTCGAGGTCGGCCGTCAGCTGCCGGCGCTGGCGGTCGTCGGCTTGCAGAATGAACTCCAGCGCATTACGGCGCTGCACCATGGCATTGACCGAACCGGCCGAGGCCATCAGGTTGGCCGCGCCGAGCCAGTTGAGTTTGTACAGGGCCACCAGCCGGCGGGAAACATCCGCGCTGTTGCGGTCGATGCGTTCCTCCAGGGTGCGGCTCTCGTCGAGCGCCCGTGTGATCCTGCGCTCCAGCGATGCCAGTTTCTTCTTAAGGTCGGCCACCTGGCGGCGGTTGCGATCGATGGCGCGGGCCAGGTCATCGAGGCGCGTCATCAACTTTTTTTCCTGGCCGGCCATTTCAGCCAGATTCCGGCGGTGCTCATCAAGGGCCTGATTGACAGCCTGTTTTTCGGACTTGGTCCGGTCGAGAGCCAGGGTCGTGTCGATATACCGGGGATGATTGCGGACGTAGCCGACGATGTCGTCGAAATCGACCTTGAGCCATTTGTTAGTGGACTCCAGCACGATCATACGGTCGCCTCGCTGCAGCCTGAGCAGCGGCTGTCCGTCCACGGAAGGCCGGGGGCGCAGGTTGAGCTGCTCGACACGCACCACGGCCTCCCGCTCGGCAGCGCCGGCCGCCGAAGCATTGCCCAGCAGGACGATGACGCCGAACAGCGCGGCCGTCAGACTTTTAAATACTGCTTGAGCGAAAGATGACATCCCAACCAACCGACAAGGGTGCTGGCGGCGATGATGGCCACGAGCAGACCGGGTGACAGAAAGCGCAGCATCACGAGCCCGGTGACGCTAACCGCTTGGATTTTCGACTGGATCAACATAAACATGATCAGGAGGGCCACAAGGCCGCCGATCCCCCCCAGCGCCCCCTGGATCATGCTCTGGAAGTAAAAGGGGGCCAGAATGAAGCGCTCGGTGGCGCCCACCAGGCGCATAATCTCGACCTCTTCCCGGCGGGAGTAAAGGATCAGCCGTACCGTGTTGCCCACGATGAACACCGAAGCGATGAAAAAGAGCCCCCCCATGGCGTAGCTCGTGAAGCGGAAGAGATTGAAGAGGGTCACAAACCGCTCCACCCAGCGCTGTCCGTACTCCACGTCCGCCACCCCGGCGAGCGCCTCGAGTTTCCCGGCCACGTCCTCGGCTTTCTCCCAGGTGCGCGCCGTGGGGATCATCTGGACCTCGAAGGCGTCCGGCAGCGGGTTGCGTTCCAACCCATCCAGGATGGAGGCCTGCCGCCGCATCTGGGTGCGGAGCCGCTCGAGGGCCGTCTCCTTGGAGATGAACGTGGCCGTCTGCACGCCGTAGATCTTGGTGATACCGGTTTCGACAGCCTGCCGCTGCGTCTTGCCCAGGTCGTTGTCGAGGTAGACCATGATACGGATGCCGCGGCGCCAGGATTCCAGCATATCGGTCGTATTCAGAAAAAAGAGGACAGCCGCGCTGACGATCAGGATCGAAAGCGCGATCGTGCTGACGGTGACGGCGTTGAGCAGGAAATTCTGGCGAATGTCCTGCAAGGCGCGTTTGAGGTGCAGCGATAACATCGTCCTACCTCTGATTGCCGGGCGCTAAATCGTGGGCGCCGCGGTCAGCTGGCCCTCTTTCAAATAGATGACGCGGGCCGAAATACTGCGGATCAGGGCCCGGTCGTGGGTGGCCACCACCACGGTGGCGCCCCGGGTATGAAACGCCTTGAGCAGCCCCATGATCAGACGGGCCGATTTGGCGTCCAGGCTGCCGGTGGGCTCGTCCGCCAGAATAATCGTCGGATCGCCCACCACGGCCCGCGCCACGGCCACCCGTTGCTGCTCGCCGCCGGAAAGGGCCGGGGGGTAAGCGTTCTGTCGGTTTTCCAACCCCACCGTACGCAAGACGCTGCCGGTCTTTTTGCGGACGTAACGTGCGTTGCGTCCGGCCGCTTCCAGCACCAGGGCAATGTTTTCGTAGACCGTGCGGGTGGGGATCAATTTGTAATCCTGAAAAATGATGCCGAATTTGCGGCGCAAGAGATGAATCCGGTTGCGGGCCAGTCGGGATATGTTGATGCCGTCCACCAGCACCTGCCCCTCCGAGGCCTTCTCGCCGCGATAAAGCAGCTTCAGCAGGGTGGTCTTGCCGGCCCCGCTGGGGCCGGTGACGAACAGGAATTCGTTGCGGTAGATATCCAGGGTCAGATCGGTGAGGGCATTTTTGGCGTGGTACTGACGGTAGACGTGAAACAGTCGGATAATCGCCGCCTTGGCGCTGGTTTCGCTCATGCCGGCGTTTTTATCCTCTTGTGGTTGGCGGCGCGATGCGCTGCATTCGCATGATCCGTGTCAGCCCTTGTGCCGCGGGTGTTTGGCGGCTTTAACGATTGACCCGGCAGGGATTAACTGCTAAAACGCCCCCGAGTTCAGGGAGTGCCGTCCCCGGTTTTCCTTGCTCAAGCCTCCACTGAAACCCATGAACAAGGCTTCTTCCAATTTGGTGGAGGCTTTTTATATCTTTTTTTTATATCCAAATCGAAGCCTCAAATCAATACGGCAGGGTATCGTCGCGCCCGGTGATCCCCCTCGAGACGACCGATCCAGGAAAACAGACCGATGAGCAAACCCACGTCCAAGGCCGAACTGATCGATCTTCTGTGTCACAAATCTTTCCAGTACAGCCCGGAGCCGGTGTTCAAACTGGTTTCCGGCCAGATGAGTTCGTTTTACGTCAACTGCAAACCCACCAGTCTGAGCCCGCGCGGCATGTATCTCATCGGGCACCTGGTCCTCGAGGCGCTGACGGCCGAGGGGTTGCAGGGCGTCGGCGGGCTGACCTTCGGGGCGGACCCGATCGCGGTGGCTACGGCCTTTGCCTCCGAGCTCCGGGAGCGGCCCCTGCAGGCCTTTTCGATCCGCAAGGAACAGAAGGACCACGGGATCGTCAAGTGGATCGAGGGCGACATCGCGCCGGGCGACCGGGTGGCCATCATCGACGACGTGGCCACTACGGGCGGCTCCACCATCAAGGCCATCGAGCGGGCCCGCAGCGAGGGGGTGGTGGTGGCGCAGGCCGTGATTCTGGTGGATCGCCAGGAAGGGGGGCTGGACAACATCCGCCGGCATGTGCCGGACGTGACCGCCATCGTCACGCGGGACGACCTCGTGACGCGCTGGCGGGAATTGAATCCCACCGGCTGAGAACCGCCCCTCACCATCCTGGTCCTTGGCCCTGAGCGTCGGCGATGGCGACCTCCTCGAAGGTCTTGATGTCCGCCAGCACGCGGGTGGCCGCATCGATCAGTTCCATGGCCACGGCCGCACCGGTGCCCTCCCCCAGCCTGAAACGCAAATCCAGCAAGGGTTCCAGTTTGAGGTGCTCCAGCATGTAGCGGTGGCCCACCTCCACCGAATGGTGGCTGGCGAAGAGATAGTCCCGGGCGCCGGGCGCCAGCTCGCAGGCGATCAGGGCCCCGGCCGTGGCAATCAGGCCGTCGCAGACCACCGGGATGCGGTGGGCTGCGGCGCCAATGACAATGCCGGCAATACCGCCGATCTCAAAACCGCCCACCTTGGCCAGCACATCCAAGGCGTCCGCGGGATCGGGCTGGTTGATTAGCAGCCCCTTGTGTATGGCCGCCTTTTTGCGCATCAGCCCCTCATCGTCGACCCCCGTGCCCCGGCCGGTCAGCACATCCAGCGCCAGGCCGGAGTAGGCCGCGATAATGGCGGTGGAGGGCGTGGTGTTGCCGATCCCCATATCGCCCGTGCCGAAAAGATGCACGGGGCCTTCGGCCAGGATGGTCGCCACGATGTCGATGCCGGCGTCCAGGCTGGCCGCCGCCGCCGCGCGCGTCATGGCCGGCCCGGCAGCAAAGTTGCGGGTGCCCTTGGCGATTTTCTTGTGGAAGATGGGCAGGTCCGGATCGAAATCCGCGGCGACCCCCAGGTCGGCCACCCGGACCTCGGCACCGGCATGTTGGGCCAGTACGTTGATCGAGGCCCCGCCGCGGACGAAATTATGGACCATCTGGGGAGTGACCTCCGAAGGGAAAAGGCTCACCCCCTCCTCGCAGATACCGTGGTCGCCGGCACAGGTGACGATCACCTTGCGGTCCAGGCGCACGTCCAGGGTTTCGAAGATGCCGGCCAGTCGCGCACCGATATCCTCGAGCATGCCGAGGCTTCCGGCCGGCCGGGCCTGCTGCCGCAACCGCTCCAGCGCCTTTTCGCGCCAGGCGCGACTGGGGGGTCTGATCGTCTGAATGGTTGTTTGCAGCCGTTTCATTTCAACTCCTATCAATGATAAATTAAGTTTCAGATGCGCCGGCGGGGGGAGGCGAGCGGGCATAAAAAAACCGCATCCCGCGCCGGGGCGCGACACACGGAATTCAGCGGACACCATCCTTCCTGATACAAGCTGCCGGGCAGGTCTTCTGGCTTGCAGATCATCCCCTCCACCGCGCCTTCCCACCCTGAACCGGGCAGTGGCCAAGGCCCCCTGATTCCTATTTACGGGGGGCTCTCCTGCGGCGTCGGTCCCTGCTCACAGCGCCGGTCCAACGCTACGGAATTTCACCGTATTCCCTTTTCAGCCCGCCACCGGCGCATCGCGCCCGGCAGCAGGCAACCACGGCAACTGCGAGTTTCCATATAACAGCGCCGGTGAAAAGACAATGGGCCATCGGGGTCACGCCCGAACCCACGGCTGGTTAAACGCGAGTTCGTGCTTATTTTAGTACTTATAAAGTAGTAGAAACGCATCATGCCGGCGGCCATCATTCACGGTTTACCAGGCAAACCGAATACATCACGGCCTCGAAGATGCTTCATTGGACCGGCGGTTGCCCTTTAATTGCCTTGCTTTATGGCTTTACAAGCCAAATCGGTTGTGTTATTCGCTTCTTTTTTCTAAGATGGGGCTTAAATACAGGGAATCAGAAGGCACGCTTATGAAAAAGAAAGACATCGACTATTTCCGCAATCGACTGAACGATCGCCTGGAGGAACTGTTGAGCCAGGCGGATAGCACCGTATCCGGCATGACGGCGCAGAAAGAGAATTTTCCCGACCCCACCGATCGGGCCTCTCTCGAAGCGGACCGCAACTTCATGCTGCGCATCCGCGACCGCGAGCACAAGCTGATCAAAAAAATCAAAAAAGCGCTGGACCGGATCGATAACGGCACGTTCGGTATCTGCGAGGCCTGCGGCGAAGACATCTCGATAGCGCGGCTAAAAGCACGTCCTGTCACGACCCAATGCATCGAATGCAAGACCAGGGAAGAGGCCCAGGAAAAAGCGCTTGGGTTGTAGGCCCAATGTGAATATCGATCTTCATATTCACTCCACGGCCTCCGACGGTTCGCTGACGCCGACCGAGATTGTCGCCCATGCCCGCCGGTGCGGGCTTGCGGCCATCGCCATTACGGATCATGATACGCTGGCCGGTGTCCATACGGTCATGACCACCGGTCTTCCCCCCGATCTTCAATTCCTCACCGGCGTTGAAATCAGCACGGCATCCCTGGACGCTTTTCCCTGCCAGGGCAGCCTGCACCTGCTGGGTTACGGCGTTGACCCCGACGATGCGGATTTGCAGGATGCCCTCAAACGGCTGCAGAACGCCCGCGAGGACCGCAACCCCCGCATCATCACCAAACTCAACCGTCTCGGCATCGACATCTCAATGGCCGCTCTGAAGGCCCAGACATCGGACGGCCAGATCGGAAGGCCCCACATTGCCGACTGGCTCGTCCGCAACGGGGTTGTCACCACGATCGACGAAGCGTTCGCGCGCTTTCTGGGCCACGGCCGACCCGCCTATGCCGACAAGTACCGCATTGGCTGTGAAGCGGCGATCCAACTGATTCGCGGCGCCGGCGGCGCACCGGTGCTGGCCCACCCCGCGTTGATCGCGCCCGAGGGCGACTGGCGGCGGGAAGACCTGGTCAAACAGCTGAAGGCCTGCGGATTGATGGGAATCGAGGCTTATTACCCGGGCCACACGCCCGCGCAGACCCGGACCTATCTGGCCTGGGCGGCGGGTTTGGATCTGGCGGCCACCGGTGGAACGGATTTCCACGGGGCCGTCACACCCGGCGTCGAAATGGGGGTCGGCGACGGCCGTTTCCGCGTGCCCTATCAATGCTTCACCGATCTAAAGTCGCGCCTGTCGGTCGCGCCCCAGACGGACCGGGTGCGCGCCTGACAGCCCGATCCGCGCGACAGAGGCCTGCGTATGCCCCACGAGCTTGATGCCCTTCAGAAGGCCCTCGACTACAGGTTCAGGAACCCGCACCATCTGCGGGAAGCCCTCCAGCACCGCTCCTTTGTGAACGAAAGCCCCCAGAGCGACCTGCGCGACAACGAAACCCTGGAATTTCTGGGTGATGCCGTCCTGAACCTCGTCGTGGGCCACGTGCTCATGCAGCGGCACCCCGAGATGAACGAGGGCGCCCTCTCGCGCACCCGGGCCCAGTTGGTCAGCGAGGTCCGGCTGGCGGAAGTGGCCCGCACGATCGAGCTGGGCCGGTTTGTCAAACTGGGCCGGGGGGAGATCCAGACCGGCGGCCGTAAAAAACCCTCCATTCTGGCGGACACCCTTGAAGCCGTGCTGGCGGCCGTTTATCTCGACGGCGGCTATCAGGCCGCCTTTGACGTCATCGCCTCGCGGCTGGCCTTCCAGTTCGAGGACGCCGGCACCGCGGTGGCGGATACCGATTACAAAAGCCGCCTGCAGGAATACGCCCAGAACCACCTGCAGACCATGCCCGTCTATCGCGTCGTGGATGCCCGGGGACCGGACCATGACAAGGTCTTCAAGGTCGAGCTCTTGCTTCAGCGATCGTGTGTGCACGGCACCGGGCGCAGTAAGAAAACGGCCGAACAGGACGCCGCGCGGCAGGCGCTTCAGGCCCTGGCCGGCACGACCTGAGCGGCCGTGATCGATCTCCTGCACGTTCGCCGCCGGCCGCAGGGCGCCCGGGTCAGCTTCACCGACCAGACCGCTTCGCCACCGGCCGGCAAGCGCCCTTTCGTGATCCCCCTATTCATCCCGCAGGACGGCTGCCCGCATCAGTGCGCCTTCTGCAATCAGCACATCGTCACGGAGGCCCCTGACGGCGGGGGACGCCGGGCCGCCTTCGATACGACCACCGCCCGGTTCCTGGCCTACCGGCACGCTGGGCACGGTCCCGCCCAGCTCGCCTTCTACGGCGGCAACTTCCTGGGGCTCTCCCCGGAGCGTATCCGCCGGTACCTGGACTGGGCGAAAGCCTATGTGCGGCGGGGGGTCGTCGACAGCCTGCGGTTTTCGACCCGGCCGGACACGGTATCGGCCGCAAGCCTGGCACGCATCCGGAACGATCCCGTCCGCACCGTCGAAATCGGCGTCCAGTCCATGGACGATCATGTGCTGGCCCAATCGCGACGGGGCCACCGGGCCGAGGACACGTCAAGGGCGGTGGACCAGCTCAGGCACGCCGATTATGAAATCGGCCTGCAGATCATGACGGGCCTTCCGGGGGACACCCGTGAAAAGGCCCTCGCCACGACCGAGGCGCTAATCGCCATGCAGCCGGCGTTCGTGAGGATCTACCCCACGCTGGTGCTGGCGGGCAGCCCGCTGGCCGCGGACTATACGGCCGGCCGCTATCGTCCGCCGACCGTTGAAGCCAGCATCGATCTCGTGGCCCGGATCTGGCTGATGCTGACCGCGGCCGGCATCCGCGTCGTTCGCATGGGGCTTCAGGACGGTCCCGGGCTTTCCGACGACACCCGGGTTCTGGCCGGGCCGCATCATCCGGCCTTCGGGGAGCGGGTCGTGGGGCACGTCTTCCGCCGCATGGCCGCTGCCGCGCTGGACGGGGCGGCGCCGGCCCGCGGCGCCCGCGTCGCCCTGCGGGTGAACCCGCGCCGGATTTCGGTGATGACGGGCCCGCAGCGGCGCCAGCGGCTCGATCTCGAGGCCGCCTACCATCTGGGCCGGCTGCGTATCAGCGGCGACGCGGCACTGACGCTCAACCAAATGGAAGTTGACATCGACTAGTCCCTTATTGCATCTAGCCGAAGGCGGCCCGGACCCCCATGCTTTCGCGGCCCGCACGTCCCGGAAAAAGCGTCGGCCGCCATGCGGAGAATCCGAATGCGATTACGCCTCATCCTGATGGTCTTATCGTTGCTGACCTTTTTATCGACCTCGATCGGCGGCTTTCTCTACTATCACAACCTCAAGGAGTCGGCCCTGTTGGAGGCCGAACAGCAGGCCGAGATCCGGGTGGAGATGCTGCGCATCAACCTCAACGCGCAAATCTCCGAAAACATCCGCCCGGCGCGCGTTCTGGCCGGCGTTCCCGAAATCCTCGACGCGCTGGCAATCCCCGCCGCCGCACCGCTCGCGCGGGCCAACCGCGTCCTCGACCACTTCCAGCGCCACCTCAAGGTCGATGTCTGCTATCTCATGGACCACACCGGGCGGACCATCGCATCGAGCAACCGCGACGCCGCGGACAGCTTTGTTGGGCACAATTTCGACTTCAGGCCCTATTTCACCCGGGCCATGCAGAACCGTCCGGCTTCCTACCTGGCGCTGGGCACCACTTCGGGTATCCGGGGGGCTTACAGCAGTTGCCCGGTGTATGGGGAAAATCCCGCCGTGCCCATCGGGGTCGTCGTCGTCAAGGCCTCCATCGAACAGGTGGAGGAAGAGCTCGGCCTCGGCCCCGAGGACATCATTCTGGTGACCAATCCGCTGGGGGTCATTTTCATTTCCAACCGGACGGAATGGCGCTACCAGCTGCTCTGGGACCTTTCCCAGGAGGAGATCGCCAGTATCGCCCGATCGCGTCAGTTCGGCGAGGGGCCCTGGCGCTGGACCGGGCTGAGACTGCGCGACGACCGCTACGTCATCGATCAGGATGGGCGACGCTACCTGATGAACCGCACCCAGGTCGAAAACTACCCCGGCTGGAACATCATCCACCTGCGCAGCCTGGATGCCATCGCCAAGGTGGTGTCCGAGCCGCTGATCCGCATCACCGGACCGGTGGTCTTCACGGCCAGCATCCTGATCGGGTTTTCGGTTTTATTTCTCTATCAGAAGGCCAGCCAGGAAATCGTCAAGCGCAAGGAGATTCAAAAGGCGCTGGGCGAGAGCGAGGGCCGCTACCGCTCCCTCTACAATCACACCCCGGCCATGCTGCATTCGATCGACAGTGACGGTCGACTGATCAGCGTCAGCGATTTCTGGCTCGAGGCGCTGGGGTATCGCCGTGATGACGTCATCGGCCGCCAGCTGACGGATTTTTTAACCGAAAGTTCGCGTCTTTACGCCGAACGGTCGGTGATCCCCGCTTTTTTCCGCACCGGCATCTGCCAGGATATTCCCTACCAGTTCCGCAAGGCCAACGGGGAAGTGATCGACGTTCTGCTCTCGGCGGTGGCCGAACGCGACGCGAGCGGCATGCCGGTGCGGTCGCTGGCCGTTTCGATCGACGTCACCGCGCGCAACCGGGCCGAACGCGCGCTGCAGCTGGCCCAGGAGGAACTGGGCCGCTACACCCGGGGGCTCGAAAAACAGGTCCAGGAGCGCACGCGCGAAATCACTGGCATCCTGCGCTACACCCCCGATGTCGTCTCGATCAAGGACCGCGACGGCCGCTACACCCTGATCAACACCTGCTTCGAGGCCATCCTGAACCGATCGAACGACGAGGTTCGCGGGCTGACCGACGCCGATCTTTTTCCACCGGCGGTGGCCCGCCAGTTCCGGGAAAACGATCTAAAGGTGGTGCGTGAACGGCACTCGTTCCAATTCGAGGAGCAGATGCCCCACTCCGACGGAACGACCCACCACTACCTCTCGGTCAAGTTTCCCATTTACGGAGAAGACGGCGAAGCCGGCGGGGTGTGCGAAATATCCACCGATATCACCGAAGTTAAAAAGGCCCAAAACCAGCTGCGCCGGCTCTCGGCCAGCATCATGGCCGGCCAGGAAAAGGAGCGGGCGGCCATCGCGCGCGAACTCCACGATGAGCTCGGCCAGGTGCTGACAGCCCTGCGCATGGATGCGGTCTGGATCTCCCGCCGTCTGCGGGCGGCGGATCCGGCGGCCGCGTCCCGGGCCCAGGACATGTGCCGCCTGATCGATAAAAATATCGACGACGTGCGCGGGATGGCCATTCGCCTGCGCCCGGGGGTGCTGGACGACCTCGGACTCGTGGATGCCCTGGAGTGGTTCACCGCCGATTATGAAAAACGCACCGACATTACATGTGTTTTCGAACACAGCCCCATTCCGGCCCTGGACGAAGCCGTTGCCACCGCCGCCTACCGCATCGCCCAGGAAGCGCTCACCAATGTGGCCCGCCACGCGCAGGCCAGCCGAGCGGAGGTCGAGCTGGCGGCCCGGGATCGACAGCTCCGTCTGACGGTCAGAGACGACGGCGCCGGCTTCGATCCCGTCCGCCTGCCCGAGTCCGAGGGTCTGGGCGTGGCCGGCATGAAGGAGCGGGCCAACCTGGTGGGCGGCGAACTCGACGTCCGCTCCACGCCGGGCAAGGGAACGCAGGTGCGCTTCCAGGTCCTGATTGCCGATCAACCGGGGAGAATCGCATGATCCGGATTCTGCTGGCGGACGACCACAGCATCGTGCGCGACGGCTTGCGGCGCATCGTCGAAGAAGACGGCGCCATGACGGTGGTGGCCGAAGCCTCCGACGGGCTGGAAGCCATCCACAAGGTGGCCGCCAGCCGACCGGACGTGGCCGTGGTGGATATTTCCATGCCCGGTCTGGACGGCCTGGAGGTGGTCAGCCGCCTCAGGGAATCAAATCCCAGGCTGCCGGTATTGATCCTGACCATGCACGAGGAGGCCCAGTATATCGTCAGGGCCATCGAAGCCGGGGCCATGGGGTATCTCACCAAGCAGTCCGCCCCGGAACAGCTGGTGACCGCCATCCGCCGCATCCACGACGGCCATCGCTACATTACCGACGAGGCCACCGAGGCACTGGCCCTGCGCATCGCCAAGGGGGCCAAGGCCAAAACACCGCTCGACTCCCTTTCGATGCGTGAACTGCAGGTGTTGCGCCGCCTGGGCATGGGCCACACCAGCCGCGAGATCGCCAACGCCTATAACATCAGCATCAAAACCGTCGACACCTACCGCGCCCGCCTCCTCAAAAAGCTCGACCTGCGCAACAATGCCGAGCTGGTTCGATTCGCCATCCAGAACAAATTGATCGATTCCTGATGCCGCGGCGGTTTGGAATCAAGGTATTGGCAGGATGTCAAATGCGGCTCCCGCGCCACGGACACGCCACGGCCCGGCATCCGGCGATTCGCCTCGCGGCCGAGGCGCCGGCACCACCGCCGTCCTGAATTTGTAAGAAAAATCCTGACACGAAAATCCGAAATCGCCTGATTGACCCCTTCCCTTCGATTGGCTATGGCTGACAGTGCCGCAACCGGCGCTCGGGGCGCCTGCCCTTCGGTTCGTCACCGCCACCCGACGAACAGCACGCCCTGCTCATGGCCACCGGTTGCGGCGGGAGGACATTCCGGCGTGCAGTTCCATTAACCTGTCATTTAAAAGGAGGCTTTTCATGAAGAAATCTTTTCCCGTCATTCTGGCGCTGAGCATCGCCCTGATCATTGCGATGGCCTTCACCGGCCCTGTATACGCCAAAAAGCTGATCATTTTCGCCGGCGGCCCGGCGGGCGGCACCTTCCAGGTCGTGGCCCAATCCGTCGCCACCTACAAACCCGTCAAGGCCATGGACTACAACATCAAGGTCCAGTCCTCGGGCGGCTCCACCGAGAACCTGCGCAAGGTCAACAGCGGCAAGGCCCATTTCGGCACCGTCTATTCGGGCCATGTCTAT
>JASJBQ010000103.1 GCA_030066455.1 Desulfobacterales bacterium | reverse complement strand
AAAGTAAAACATGCTGATGAAGGCCATCAGAAAAAGGACGCTGCCGGCGAAAAAGTCAACGCGGGGGATGGCGATGAAGACGTAGCTGAAGAGCAGCACCAGCATGGCGTAGAAACGCAGGTTGGCCGCGGAGCGGAGATAGTGCGCCAGGTCATGGCTGGCCAACCAGCCGAGCGTCTCCTTGAGACCGTTCAGGCCGACCGCCTTGAAGGCCGTACGGATCAGGAGCGCGCCCAGCAGCGTGATCATTGAACCCACAAACAGCGGGAAAAGAGCGGGAGACACGAACCATACGTTTTGAACACCGCCCCATGAATCCTTCATGGGCATCTCCAGGGCCTGGCTGACGATCCACAGGCCGAAGAGTACGATCAAGCCGCCGGAGAAGATATCCGCTTTGCGCAGTTTGTCTGTTTCCATCATGGTGCGTGATCCTTAATTCGTTTCTATCCCCACCCGCTGGTGGGCCACCGGAGGCCTCTCGCTCTGCAGGAGGCAATTCACTGCGGTCCGGGGGCCGGCAGCCAAGTCCGCCGGCCCTGGAAGCTGACTTATGCTTTCGCCCGTGTCGATTCAGACGTGGTAAGTTTGGGTCCCGGTCAAGGCCGCAGCGCTTTTGAAATCCTCGACGTAGCTTTAGCTACGCCTCCGGTTTCAAAAGCGCGCGAACGCCGGCCGGGGCCGCAAGGTGCCACGTCTGGATGGGCACGGTTAGGGTTTGGGTATACCCAGTTTAGAGGGCTCGACGGTGGCCGCGCCGAGTTCCCACAGGGTCCAGGCAAAGTTGGATTCCAGCGCCGAGAAAACGGCGTTGGCTTCCGCCCCGGATTTGCCCGAGAGCAGGTAGTAGTTTTCCTTGGCCCAGGTCTTGACCTTGTCGGTCGCCATGGCCTTGGCGAAAGCATCGCGCAGAACGGCCTTGGCTTCTTCCGGTGCGTCGGCCGGAACGGCGAAACCGATGGCCTGGGAAATGGGCAGGTATTCCGAGAGTCCCGGATAGGCGTCGAAAGCGCTGGGGATTTCGCCCAGACCTTCAACCGTGAAGGAATCCGGGATCAGCATGCCCAGGGCGCGCAGCTTGCCGCCGCGCAACAGCTGCTGCTGCTCGGCCAGGGAGGTGACCACGACCTGGACTTCACCGGTCATGGCGGCATTCTGGCTGGGGGCGGAACCCTTGTAGGGAATGAAATTGAACTTGGCCCCCGAGCCTTTTTCAACGGCCAGCAGGTTCAGGTGGTGGATCGAGCCCGCGCCGCTGGCGGCGGCCTTGATGCTCTTGGGGCTCTTTTTGGCGGCTTCGATCAAATCCTTGAGGGTTTTGTAGGGCGTGTTCGGCGTGACCGAAATGATGTCCGGCGAGCCGCCGACGATGAAGGTGTCCCAGACGTTGAACTTCTTGTCCCATCCGCCCTGCACGCCGGCGGTGACGTTGGATTCGGACAGACCGCAGAGGGTGTAGCCGTCATGCGGCCGGCTGAAAGCATAGCTCATACCCACCGAACCGGCCACGCCGCCGGTCTTGTTGATGACGTTGACGTTGGTGCCCAGGAACTTGGACATTTCGGCATGGATGATGCGATTGCAGGTGTCGGTGCCCCCGCCGGCGCCCCAGACCACCACCGCGGTGATGTTGCGCTTGGGAAAGCCCTTGCCGGCATAGACGCCGGTGGCCACGGTGACGGCCAGCAATACCACCATACCGATAAGTAGAAGTTTTTTCATTGCCAGTTCCTCCTCCGTATGAAGTTGATGATGTTGAGATCGATGCTTTGCATCGTTGATGCTGCGACGGCACTGCCCGCCGTTCCGTCGGTCCATCGCCCCGGGCGGAGCGCCGGCCGCATGCAAACCTTGTTTATCCCCCCTTTCGTCGTCTGGCGCCGGTAAAGCGGTTATCCATTTTGATCAGGCCGCTTCGTCGGCTTTGCTATCCCTGGTTAACGCGGCGATCGTCTTCTTGAAATGGCGGCGCATGAGTTTTTCCGCCGAAGTTGGATCCCTCCGGCTGATGGCTTCGATCACCGCCAGATGCTCGTGAATGGTCTCGTTGGGCGCGCGCACCAGCCCTTCCGAGGTAATCAATTGGTAGCTGAAGCTGATGATATTGGTGGTTTCCAGAATACTCTTCAAAAATTCCTTGGCCCCGATCTCGGTGACGAAGGTATGGAAGCGCCGGTCCTCGCGGGAATAGGCTTTGAAGTCCGTAATTTCGCGCTCGAGGTCGAATTGCGTGAAGAATCGCTTCATTTTCTCGATTTCGGCATCGGTGATCTTCTGGGCGGTCCGCCGGGCGGTGAGTCCCTCCAGAACCTCACGCAGCTCGAAGATGCTGACCATTTCCTCCTTGGAGAACAGGCGGACATAGAACCCGCGGCGCGGCTTGGATTCCACCAGCTTTTCCTGTTCGAGGTATTTCAAGGCCGCAATCAGCGGGGTCCGGCTGACGCCGAGTTCCAGGGCGATTTTTTCCTGGGGAATCTTCTCCCCCGGAAGCAGCTGGCGGTCCATGATCATGTTCTTCAGGATTTGATGAACTTTCTGATCGAGGTTGGCGTGTTCCGCTCCCAGGTTGCGCATGACGTGCTCATCCTTGTTGATTGACGTTGCACGGTGATGGAAAGACGACACAAGATACAGAAATGAATACTGTATTTTGAATTCAAAAAACAATAAAGAAACCACCACCGTATGTCAAGATGAAATTTAACCCTGATAAATCGTATAAAATACAGATATATATGAATTATGTACCGCCTGTGACAAGCCCCCATGGGACTCAGGCTTAATGGGAAGATTCCAATATTTAAGGCGAGCATTGACACGGCCTCGAAATTCATGTCATCGAAAACGTGGTGCGTGCAATGATATTCTACCTGTCTAAATGCTGCCCATGATCGCCGCAGCCATTTCAACCGGAGCGCCGGGGCGGCTGTACGGGACGGTCTGATTTTCCCTCGGGCTGTTGGACCTGCCAAAAGGCGTGCTGTAGGCGGTCCGGATCAACCGATCCCGGATCACCGCGGGGGAGCCGCGCCTTTGGATGGAAGTCAATGCAACCAAGGAGGCAAAAAAGCGATGGAATATCGACGACTGGGACGTTCCGGCCTTAAGGTTTCGCCTCTCGTATTGGGGACGATGAACTTCGGCAAACCGACCGAGAAGGAGGATGCCTTCGCCCTTGTCGACGCGGCCCTGGACGCCGGCATCAATCTGATTGACTGCGCCGACATTTATAACAAAGGCGAGGCCGAAAGGATCCTGGGCCAAGCCCTGGAACGCAGCGGGCGGCGTCACCACGTCCTTTTGACCAGCAAAGTGTTCAACCGCACCGGACAGGGCCCCAACGACCAGGGCAACACGCGCCACCACATTGTCGAAGGCTGTGAAAAGAGCTTGAAGCAGCTTCGAACCGATTACATCGATATCTATTTCCTGCACCGCACCGATTTCGACGTGCCCCAGGAAGAATCGCTGGCCGCACTGGCCGACCTGCGCCAGCAGGGCAAAATCCGCTACATCGCCTGCTCGACCCACCCGGCCTGGCGTACGGTGGAGGGGCTGCACCTGGCCAAACGCTACGGCTATCCCCAATTCGTCTGCGAGCAGCCGCCTTACAACCTGCTCGACCGCAGGATCGAAAACGAAATCGTGCCCATGTGTCGGCACTACGACCTCGGGATCATCTCCTGGTCCCCCCTGGCCCAGGGGGTGCTGACGGGAAAATACACCGACGCCGAGAAACTGCCCGAAGGCAGCCGGGGCAGCCTGCGCAGCGTCTTCCGCGAGCGGATCACCCCGGCGGGGATTGCCGTCGGCCGGAAGATGGTCGAACGGGCCCGGGCCAAGGGCTGCCCGCCGAGCCAACTGGCTGTGGCCTGGGTGCTGCACCAGCCCGGGATCACCGGTTCGATCATCGGTCCGCGCAACGTCGATCAGCTAAACGACCTGCTGCCCGGCATTGAAGTGGCGCTGGATGCGGACGACAAGGCGTTTTTCGATGCGCTGGTGCCGCCGGGGCGCTATGTGACCAGCTTTTTTAATACGGCCGATTGGATGAAATCCAAAGGCATCTGAAAAACCCATGAAGAAGACCCGCCTTGAACCCGGGGGCTGTGTTGGCGAACCATGAGAAATGCTCACATACGACGTGTATGCTCCGCTTTCGCATGGTTCGCCGCCTTGCCCTCGGATCCAATTCAGGCCTTCTTCATGGGTTTTGAGAGTCCGGCTTGAACCCCGGGGGGAAGACCCGCCTTGAATCCGGGGGCTGTGGTGGCGAACCATGAGAAATGCTCACATACGATGTGTATGCTCCGCTTTCGCATGGCGCGCCGCCCTGCTTTAGGGTCCAATCCGGGCCTTCCGCCCCGGGTTTCGAGGTGTCTTTTTGTAAGGCGTGACCCGCTTTTGCGTATGCCTTCTGGGATCGATTAGCGCTGTTCAGATTTTTAGGTGTATCGACGATTCTAATGGTTTTCGGGTCGGCATTTTAGTATCTGTAATGGGTTAATATTCAGATATTGATTACGGCAGCAATGAAGTGTCGAAGTTCGCTTCGCGCAGACAGGTCCCCGCGCTGATTCCGTCCGACGTGCCGATGCTCGGCGCGGGACAAAGGGTCTAAAAACGCAAGCCCAAGAGATTGATCAAGCCCCCTGAGGGACACCCGATGCATCCTGATTTGCGGGGGAGCTTCACTGCGCCCCAATTGTGAAAAGGGGCGTTAGCGAAAAGGAGGTCACCCATGGCGGTTTTGATTACAGGCGGGCATGGTCACATCGGGTCGTATGCGGCCCGCCATCTGGTGCGCGAAGGGGAGGACGTCATCCTTCTGGACACGAACCCGGCGGTTCCCGATTGCCTGCGCGGCATCCAGGACAGGCTGACCTTCGTACAGGGCAGTGTCATGGACTTCCCGCACCTGATGGACATCTTCCGACGCTACCACGACCGCATCGACGGGATCATCCACACCGTGGGCATCATGGGGGAACTCGTTTTGGAAAACCCCTGCGGCAACGTCCAGCTCAACATCGGCGGAACCCAGAACATTCTTGAGATCGCCCGTCAGTTCAAGATCCCCAAGGTGGTCTATACCAGTACCGGCGCGGTCTACGGCGCGGCATCGGGCTACGCGGTGGAGCGCACCTACCCCGTCAACCCGTCCGACCTCTACAGCGCCACCAAGGCCTCGTGCGAATTCCTGGGGCAGCAATACGCGGCCACCTTTGGATTCGACTTCCGCATCGGCCGGATCTATTTCTGCTTCGGGCCGGGCAAGCTGCCCTCGCGGTTCATTCGGCTCTACCGCCTGGCCTTCGGCGCCCTGGAGGGGCTGGAGGGGTTGCAGATGGACAAGGGCGCGGACCAGAAACTGGACTTCGTCTACATCGAAGACGCCGGCCGGGGAACGGCGATGATTTATGCTGCCGACAAACCGCCGCACGACGTCTACAATATTGCCACGGGCGTTGCCACGAGCGTCGGCCGGGTGGCCCAACTGGCGCAGCAGTATTCGCGTTTCGACGTGACGGTGGAACTGGGGGAAGGCATGCTCATGCAGCGCTGCGAGGCACTGGACATCACCCGGGCCCGGGAGGATCTGGGCTACGAACCCCAGTATGACGTGGAGACGGGGATTCGGAGATATGCAGAATGGATGGAAACGGTGTTGTAAGTCTGCTTTCATCCTGCAAAGGCATCGGAACGGAAGCCATTCTTCGTCTTTAGCGAAAAGGTCTGAATGTCCAAAATATAGCATTCTAACCAAAAGAAACCGCCCGCGTCCCGCATATCCTGCGCGTCGTCCAGCCATTCGTTGAAGCGGCGCCTAATGCCACCATGCGGCGTTGTCCAGTTCGCTCGGGTGCTCACAATCTGTCGATTGCTGCGCGCCTCTCTTCACTGGACGCCTTGCACAGCAGCATGATGCTTGCTTCAACGAACGGTTGCCAAGATCGTTGCGCGCGGAAACTCGCTTCGCTCAAACAGTCCGCGCGCCGTTTACCGGCCATCCCGCTGATGCTCGGCGCGGGACAAAGGGAAAAAACAGAAACCCCATAAATTGATAGCCTCCTCGAAGGGGCAACCTGATGTCTTCCGCTCTGCGGGAGGAAACCCATTTCAATTTAAAAGGAATCAATCGAATGATGCAGGAGAAGATCATCGTTGCCGTGGCGCCCGTTGGTGCTGATATCGCCCCGCCGAGCGTCAACCCGCTGGCCCCTGAAGAGGTGGCGGCGGAAGTTGTGGCCTGCGCCCGGGCCGGCGCCGCCATGGTGCATCTGCACGTGCGGGACGAGGCGGGCGAGCAGACCGGCGATCCGGCCGTCTTTTCCGGCACCCTGGACCGCATTCGCGCTTCCAGCGATATCATCATCCAGGGCTCCACCGGGGGTCTCAGCACGCTGAGCCTGGAGGAGCGCTGCGTGGCCCTGAACGATCCGCGGGTGGAGGTGGCCTCGCTCAACATGGGGTCGGTTAATTTCGGCGAGGATGTCTACATCAACCGCATGCCGGACATCCGTTACTGGGCCCGGCGCATGGCGGACGCGCGGGTGGTGCCCGAACTGGAGCTATTCGAGTCGGGCATGCTGGCCGCGGCCCGCCAGTTGATGGCTGAGGGCGTGCTTAAACGACCCTGCTACGCCAACCTGCCCCTGGGGGCCCATTGGGCGCTGCCCGCCGATCCTCGAAGCATTCTGTTCATTACCTCCCTCTTGCCGGAGGGCATGCGCTGGAGCGTGGTGCACGATGGCATGCCGGATCTTTCGCTTCTGGCGGCCGCCATCGGTATGGGGGCCAGCGCCGTGCGCGTGGGATTCGAGGACAGTGTCTGGTACGCCCCCGGCCAGGCGGCCTGCACGAATGCCGAACTGGTCGCGCAGGTCGTCGGCCTCGTCAGAGCCATGGGCGGGGCCGTGGCCACACCGGAGGAGGCCCGCCAAATGCTTGGCGTGGCGGTGCTGCGCTGACGGTCGGCGCGGCGTGTCCCGCGCCAGGTTTGCGGTTCATTCAAGGTTCGGGGCGGGTGCTTGCGGCGGTATGCGCGCACCAACCGAAGGGTGGCCACATAGCCGGCAAGCGCCAGGGGGAGACCCGGAACACTCCCCCCGACGACCATATCCAAAAGGATCTGGTTGGATTGTCTGAGCAGCGGCATGAATTCGGTGAATGTGAATTCCGACGGCCATGCGGTTTTGCCGGAGAATCCGGCCAGTTTCGATCCCACCCAGTAATTGATGGGATAGATAAGGGGCGCCGTGAGCGCGTTGGTGATCTAGACACCGATCAGTAAACGGGGCCGCGCGCAAATGATGGCCCACGCCTTCTCCCGGGGGGGCCCGGTCAAGGGAGCAGGTCATGCGTCAGGGAGTCTAGCGCCGGTGTGACAAGGACGTATAAGGAGGGCAGGGTGGTTGACGACATAAAACGCCCCGGCCGGTTTTCCCGCGGCCGGGGCGTCGGTATTTCTTGGAGGGGTGCTGTTCTTATTGTTCGATCAGAAGCTGCCTGTTTTTTAGGTAGAGAAAACGCACGAGTTCGTATTCGAACGGCGAGCCGGTTCCATAATAGCGGAAGGCGACGTTGCTGCGCGTGTTGAGGATCCTGAGCCCCGTGAGGCTCCATTTGATCTTGTCCTCGGTGCTCTTGCTCCAGTCCGGCGCGTTGACGAGTAAATTCAGCCAGAGCCCTTCACCCACCGCATCCGCCGCCAAACCGAAGGTGTCCCGCAGGGTCGAGGGGCCAACCAGCGGCAGCACCAAATATGGGCCGGGGCCCACCCCCCAGACGCCAAGGGTCTGACCGAAGTCCTCGCGCCATTCCGGAAAACCCGCGTCGGTGGCCGGGTCCATCAGTCCGCCCACGCCTAAAGTGGTATTGATGGCGAAGCGGAAGGCCGAGTTGAGACAGCCTTCGATTTTCCCCTGGAGCAGGTTGTGGGCGAAGTTCCGGATCTCGAAAAGGTTGTCGAAAAAATTGGTGATGCCCTCGCGGCCGATTTCGGGCACGATGAACTGATACCCTTTGACGAGGGGCAGCAGCACGACCGTGTCGACCCCGTGGTTGAACCGGTATACCCCCCGGTTCCAGCCCTCCCAGGGGTCGTACTCTTCGATGGCGGGCTCGAACCCGGGGGCGGTCGGATCGGTGAGTTTGCGCCGGTCCGGCGCCTCCTGGGCGGCCAGGGGCAGGGCGTAGGTCGTCAACAACAGCAGAACCAAGCCCAGCACAGGAATCACTTTTCGGATTGGATTGAAGGCCAGTTGCGATGTCATTGAGCGCATCCTTTACTGTTTGAAATAGTCCACCATGTAGGCCACGAAGTCCTTGTGCTCCATGTTGCCGCAATGCCCGCCCGTGGGCCAGATCTTGGCCCGCGAACCGAAGACGTTGCGCAGCCAGTCGACCTCGCCCGGCGCCAGGATGAGATCGTCGTCGTTGGTCGTCATGGCAATTTTTTCGGCCCCCTTCAAATAGGACTCGATGTGCTTGAGGCTCAACGCGTTGATCAATTGGTCGCGGGTCAGTGAAGGCTTGCGGGCCTGGTGAAAGGGATAAAAAAAGTCGTCGAAGTAGTCCATAAAACTGATGCGCAACAGCTGGTCGATATACGGGGTCGTCGAGTCCGTCGTACGCAGCACCCTGTCCGAGGGGACCACCAGCCCAAAGCGGGTCATCACATCGGAGGTGAAGGCCATGTTGCTGGAGGAAATTCGGAACGAAAACCCGATCAGCGCCTCCAGCTTGGCATCGGTGGGAACCCGTTTTTTGTAGATCCGATAGAGGAAATCTTCGTTGAAATCGAGCGGCTCGCTGCGGTCGTAGGCGGTGAGGAAAGAGCGGACCACCCGTCCCAGGTAGCTGTTGAAGGCCTCCGGCTCTTCGCCCACCGTGTCGGCCAGCATCTGGTCGAGGATCTGTACCGAATTGTAGAGGTTCACCGAGGGGTTGATGACGAGGACTTTTTTGAAGTTGAAGGTCTGGCGGGTTTCATCCAGTTTGGCCACAAAAGCCGATTGGGATCCCCCCAGGCTGTAGCCCGTGAGATAGAATTCGGACACTTTCACCCGCGAGGCCACACTCTCGTAGGCTTTCTCCATCACCCGGTAGATGTCCTCGCAGTCCTCCTCGATAAGACCGGGCACCGAGGTGGTCGAGGCGTTGATAATGAAGTTCATGTGGGTGGGGGAGGAAATTGCAATCGTATGGAAACCGGCCTGGTGAAAGGCCTTTTGCATGGCCACGACCTTGGGCGACTTGTAGCTGCCGCCCGTGCCGGCGATGACGAAGATCAAAGGGGCTTCACCGCGCTTGGCCGTCAGGGAAAACTTCAACTTGTTGCTGTACCAGAAGACCTTGGGAACTTCACGGTTATCAAAAATGGGCAGCGTGTACTCTTTGGTCGGGTCTTTGTCCGGTACATCCGCCCGATAAACCGTGGGGGTGCCCACGACGGTGGCCTCCAACGGATTGACGAAGGGAAAGTCGTAGGCTTCCATGTCGGAAGCCTGCAACGGAGCAGCCGTGGCCAAAATGAGCGCTATCAGGATCCCATAAAAATATCGCATGCTCTTGTCTCCAGAAGGGTCTGTTTCATGCCGGCAGGTCAAACTAAATCGCCACATTTATCGGTCCTCTGTCGGGGCATCTGCACCGGCCGCTGACGGCGGTGGCTTGCTTGAGGAGAAGCGGTTGCGGATGCGCTGGAAAAGCCGCTTGACCTTGATGCCTATATAGGCCGACGCGGCAACCAACAGCAACAGAAAAATGATATTGAACCAGGGGAAGTGCGAATAGTCCGGCGCCACGGCCCGCATGCGGACGACATTGGGGTAAAGCGAAAAAAGCTGGAGACGCCAGCCGTAGAAGGTCACCAGCACCGTCGGCGACGGTTCCGTCCGGGCGAATGCCTGGGCCTGGGCGACCAGATCGGAACTGTTGAACTTGAAGTAGGGCGGCCAGCCCCAGCCGGTATCTTCATTGCGCAGGACAAGGACTTTTTTTTCGCGGGTGACGGTATTGATGAAACGCACGTCCCTGACAGCCCCGCCCTTCATATCCCTGCTTTTCGAAAGGCGGCCGGAGCGGTCCATCCATTTGACGTCCGTACCCTCGATCGTAACGACGGCCGTGCGCGGCAGGTGGTAGTGCAGAAAGGCGGCGGCCAGCGAGAACACCAAAGCCAGAGCAACGATCTTGGCGATGCGCAGTTTGTCCTTCATCGAAACGGCTTTCCGCGTCAAATGGGCTACAGGGGGCGTTTGGCGGGTTGCCTTACGCCGTCTGCCTTCGGGTGTTCTATCCGGATGATTGCGTGGTCGGGCTGTATGCTTGGCATTCATCGCAATGGGACGGCCTGGGGTTAGATCGCGATGAGCGCGTATTCCCTCTTACTACAAGACGATCCGGGACGCAAGCCGACAGCGAGCGCGGCAGGGAGCCGGGGCGTGGCCTCTGCCCGCCCCGGGCCGAATGGCGGTGCATTTCCCGAGGGGTCGTCAGGCAGCGATGTAACGCCCGGGACGCAGCGGATCTGCCAGTGGGGCGTCCGTCTGGCGGCGGGTCTTGATGGCGTCGCGTATGTCGCGGTGGGCGCGGGCATTCAGCGGGAAGCGCCAGATGATCAAAATGGCGACAATGTTGCAGAGGCAGGGCACCAGGGCGTAAAGCACCCGCAGCGTCATGATAACCTCAGCGGACTGTTCGGCATTGGGCTGGTAGCCGGCGCCACCCAATACGGCCAGACCGATACCGACACCGGCGGCGGCGGCGAGTTTCTTGGCGATCGACCAGAGACCGATGTAGCGTCCCTCGCGGCGCATACCCGTCAACAGTTCGTCGTAGTCGATGACGTCGGCCTGGATGGCCGACGGCAGCGCCAGCGAGGCGCCGAAGCCCAGACCCGATCCCACCACGAGAATGCCGTAAAGCAGCGCGTCGCCCGGGCCCAGAAAGAAGACGCCCAGGAAAACGCCGGTATTGATGATCATGGCGGCCAGCCAAGCATTCTTTTTTCCGACGCGGCGGGCAACCGCTATCCAGGCCGGCAGAAAGACGACGCCGGTCGACAGATAGAGAATCAGAAACAGATCCGCCTGCGACGACTGGAGCACGTATTGCACGTAGTAGAGAATCAGCGTCGCCGGAAGATTACTCCCGATGGCGCTGATGGTGTAAGCCGCCAGGAGGAGCATGAACGGCCGGTTGTGCCAGACCGTGCGCCAGCGGCCGCCGGCCGCGGAGGCCTCGCCTGCTGTTCTTGCTGGTTGTTCACGGATTCGATGGACGCACCATAGACAGGTGCCGATGAGAAGCGGCGCGTAGATAAGTCCGAGCAGAAAAAATTTACGACGCTCGCCCTCCGGTGAGGGCGCCGTCTGCCAGATTGCCGCCACCAGTGCGGGGGCGGCGGCCGCCGCCAGGGTGCCGGCAATCAGCAGGCCATCCCTGACCGCGAAAAGCGTGGTGCGGTCGGTGTAGTCGTGGCTGATTTCCGGCCCCAGGGATTCGTAGGGGACGGTCACCACGGTCCAAAAAGCAAACAGCGTGAAAACCCAGAAAGCAAACCATAGTGTTGGGTCGATGGATTCCCCGCGAGGCGGTGTGAAGAGAAAAATCATGGCCAGGGCGACGCCCACGCCGCCGACGGCGATGTAG
Source organism: Desulfobacterales bacterium (assembly GCA_030066455.1). Next base: position 4,407 of record JASJBQ010000103.1, on the reverse strand, counting down.
GGCCGGCGCCGACCGAAACGACTGCGGGTGCGATCCGAAACCAGACCGATGACCGGATCTGATACCGCATCGAAAAGTCTGACTCCCAGTAGGATCATCCCCATCAGGGCGATATCGATGCCGACCACGTCGCTGTAGAATTTTGGCAAGTAGACGTAGACCGGAATACCGACCACGGCCAGGGCAAATGCCGGCAAACCGTATGCAATCTTCAGTGGCCAGGCAGTGGTCGGTGAGGTCACGTTACCCCCAGCAGCGCTTTTTTGAACCCGCGGTCGATGGGCTGCGGTCCCAGCCAGATCGAGAAGATGGCGGCAGCGAAATCATCTCCAGGAATCACGCCCAGCGAATGGTCGTTGAGGGCAAGTTCGGTACCCCGTCCGGGCAGGTAGGTCAGTGCGTAACGATCGCCGGGTTGAACATCGCGATACAGATTGTTGAATGCTTGGAGTTGCGCGGAAAGCGCAGTCATTTCCGCTTCCGATACGTTTTCAGCCATTTTTTTAGTGGTCGCCCGAGCAAAATCCTCTGCCGGGATGGCGTGGAAATAAGCCAACTCGAGGCGGCGCGGCACTGTACTTAGAACATGTTCGCTGTCAACATCGGGCGGCAAATAAAGGACACCGGCATAAGCCTTGATGAACACCATGTAACGCAGCAGAGCCTGTCCGCGCACGGGAAGTTCGCCCCGGGAGGTCTCATGCACGCCGTCAAACTCGAATCCGGCCACCTCGACCGTCGTCGAAGCCCAAAGCGGAAGGGGGGTGACAATCAGTATTATTAAAAATGTAGCTAGGCATATAATTTGTTTCATGGTCTATCCTCCTTAGCTTATTTATATTGTAACGCACGCACCATTAATAACAACCCGCTGAAGAGGGGATTCATTATGGGCCATATGATAGGTATTTACCCTTATTTCGTGTTGGGGCCTGACTTGTGATCCGCATCGCGGAGACCATCACCGGGCGCTGTCGGCCCCATGCGGTTTTTAACTATCTGGCCAATTTCGCCAACATCCAGGCTTGGGATCCGACGGTGCTGGCGGCCCGGGCGCTAAGCGCCGGGCCCTCGTGCCGCGGGATGCGTTTCGATTTGAAAATGCAGTTCGGGTTGCGCTGCATCCCCATGAGCTATCATCTGGTCGAAATGGACCCACCGCGCCGCCTTGTGTTTTTCGGACGGGGCGTCTCTTTCCGGTCCCTGGACGTCATTGATATCGAACCGGCACTCGCGGGGTTCAGGCTTAACTACAAGGTTGGTATTGCTTTCGACCCTGCCGCCGGCAGCCTTCTGCTGGAACGGCTGGCGGCGCCTGTGGCGCGCATCAACGCCCGCCGTGCGATGCGGCGCCTGGAGACAATCCTGGGAGGGGATGACGGTCGGCTGCCCAAACTGACACCGCTCGGCGGCCTTGCGGACCGATTGCTGCTTCCGGGACTCATGGGCTTTACGCGTCTGGGCTACCTCCTGGGCCGCCGGCGCTGGCCTCTGGCGCCCCGGCCGCTGGCGGGGCAGCGTGTCGTATTGACCGGTGGGACTTCAGGCATTGGTCTGGCCGCCGCCCGGCAGCTTCTGGCCCTGGGCGCCGACCTGACCCTGGTGGGGCGCAATCCGGACAAAACGGCGGCCGTCGCCCGCCGTCTCGGCACGCTCGCCCCCGCGGCCGACGTCGATTTCGAGATCGCCGACTTGAGCCTCCTGGCGGCGGTTCACGCGCTGGCGCGGCGTTTGCGGCAGCGGCACGCCACGATCCACATCCTGGTCAACAATGCCGGCGCGCTTTTCAACCCGCGGGCGGAAACGCCCGAAGGGTTGGAGCGTACCCTGGCCACCGACCTGCTGAGCCCCTATCTGCTCACCCGCCTGCTTCTGCCCGTGCTGGCGGCAACACCCGGTGCGCGCGTCATCAATGTCTCCTCCGGGGGCATGTACACCCAGAAGATCCATCCCGCGGATCTGAACTACACCCGCGGCGCCTACGACGGCGCCACGGCCTATGCCCGCGCCAAGCGGGGTCTGGTCATCCTGAGCGAGATCTTGGCGGGGGAATTGAAAGCACGGGGGATCCGGGTTCAGGCCATGCATCCGGGCTGGGTGGACACGCCCGGCCTGCAGTCTTCCCTGCCGGGCTTCTATCGTCTGGTGCGCCCCCTGCTGCGCACCCCGCCACAGGGGGCGGATACGATCACCTGGTTGGCGGCCTCGCCGGTGGCCGGGCGCACCAGCGGTTTGTTCTGGCTGGATCGCAAGCCGCGCACCACCCACGTCCTTCCCGGCACGCGCGAGTCCGCGGCGGAGCGGCAGTTGTTTCTGAAAGCCATCGACAAGCTGGTGCAGCCCTATCTGTAAGCGGGGCGCCGATAATGGGGGCTGCCAGGGCCGGGCACTTCACGGGCCGATAAGCCAGCGAACCCAAACAACCGGTCCGCTCTTGTCAGCGCCCCAAGCTTCGGTTCGGCCTTACGATCCGATCCCGGAACGCAGATTGGCATTGCCGCTGCGTGTCAGAACCAACTGGAGGTCTCCGATGACGCGCTCCCTGAAGGCGGCCTCGCAGCTTGCCAGGTAATAGCGCCACTTGCGGCGGAAGATCCGGTCGAACCCCAGCGCGCTCACCGCATCGCGCCGGGCTTCGAATCGACGGCGCCAGGCGGCCAGGGTCAGGGCGTAATGGTCGCCGATGTTTTCGAGGTGTTCGACCATAAGGCTTGAGTGGTCGGTCATTGCCGCGGTCAGGACGTTCAGCGAGGGCAGCAGGCCGCCGGGGAAAATATGCTTGCGGATCCAATCGCTTTCGCGGCGGTAGCGTTCGTAACGCTGGTCGGGGATGCTGATGGTCTGGATAACGGCGATACCCTGGGGCGCGAGCAACTCGTCCAGGCGTCGGAAGAAGAGCGGGTAATAGGCATGTCCGACTGCTTCCAGCATTTCGATGGAGACGATCCGGTCGAAGCGGCCCTGAACCTCGCGGTAGTCGGTTAGCGCAATGCGGATGCGATCGCTCAGCCCGGCGGCCTCGACCCGTTCGCGGGCCAGGCGGGCCTGTTCGCGGGAAACCGTGATGCCGGTGACCCGACAACCTGTCCGGCGCGCGGCGGCAATGGCCAAGCCTCCCCACCCACATCCGATTTCGAGCAGGTGGTCCTCGGGCCCGAGGCGGGCCTTGCGGATGATGGCTTCATACTTGTGCTGCTGGGCCGTATCGAGGCTGTCGCCGGGCGTGTGGTAGACGGCACTCGAATACGACATGCTTTTATCCAGGAACTGGCGGAAGAAGTCGTTGGAGAGATCGTAATGCCGGCGGATATTGCGGCGGCTGCCCCAGACGGTGTTGCGCCGCGAAAGCTCGAGACCACGGTCCAGGGTGCGCGCCAGCCAATTGGCCTGCAGACGACCGTCGTCGAACGCCTTGCGGTTGCGCAGGAAAAACCGGACCGCGGCCACCAGGTCCGGACTGTCCCATTCGCCGTGCATGTAGGCCTCCCCGAAGCCGATGTCGCCGCCGAGCACCACCCGTGAAAAAAAACGGTCGTCGCGGACCGCAATGACGGCGGCCGGCCCCTCCCGCCGGCCCTGATAGATTTTTGCCTGGCCCTCGGGCCGCTCGAGTGTCAGCCGGCCGTGCCGTGTGCCATCGAACGCCCGCTCCACGAACCGGCGGCAGCGGCGCTGCAGCGGGGTGGCCGCGTTGCGTCTCAGGGTCATCGGGCTCACGGGCACGGGCTTGTCGTGGTAGTCCAGATTGTGGCGGAACTTAAGTTTGAAAGCCTCCCAATAGATGCGGGGGATGGTCATATGGGGCAGGAGCGGGTGGGTCAGAATCGTTCGCAGGTGCTGCCAGGGGGTCAGGGGGACCGGACGCCCCCAGAGACGGGCGTGCATGATTTTGCGGTCCCCGCGGTGCAGGGCGATGCGCACGTCCAACTCCCGGCGAATGTCGGCCAGGTGAAAATGGTAGGTCCCCCCCATGGTGTTGAAGGGTGAGACGTGAAAATGCTTGTCGGCTTCGAATCGGGCCGGGAAAAGGGCGGCGGCCCCGTTTTTCACCGGTAGGATGTAGACGTGCTTTTCACCGAAAGTGTTGTTGACCTCGGCCGCGGCCCCGATCAGGGCATCCGCCGCGTCGAAGCAATAGTAGAAGCTCACCGGGTTGAAGATGTAGTTGAAGTAGCGCGGCGAGGTGACCACCACGATGCGGGCCACGCTGCGGGTGTCGACCTGCGTGCCCAGCTGCTGCAGCAGTTTTTCGCGGATGGGCTGCGAGCCGGCCGACAGGTAGTCGCGGTCGTAAAGGCTGACCGGGCGCAGGCGGTTGTAGCCGAACAGCGGCAGGCGGCGGTCCAGGCCGGCAAGTTCGTCCAGGTCGAGGGCGTAGACATACAGGCGGTAGAAGAGACGGTGCGG
>JASJBQ010000102.1 GCA_030066455.1 Desulfobacterales bacterium | reverse complement strand
CAACGCTGCGGCTCAGAGGCCGCGCGGTTTTTGCGGTCCTTTTTGAAGCCGCATGTTATGAGCTTGTTTTCATTATTTTTTGCTTTGCTTCTTTGTTTTGCTTCGCCTACTTGGCGTTCATAATTCTGGTGGCGGACTACCACCCATAGATCTGCTCGTAGCTTGAAGCCTATCCCTATCTGAAAACTCTTTGTGCTTTTCGGGTGGATTCCACAATGCCCAAATCATAATAAAAATAATTGAACCAAGTCCAATTATTAATTTTGGGGTCTTACCAAAATATACAAATATAAATGATAGCGCAGATGTTCCAACAGCAATGAAAATTAAGAACATATACTTTTTATTCATATTGATACTCATACTTTAATATTATGTAGTTTTATACTTTTTGACGGAAAAACCCGATTGAGACACTTTTCGTTCTGCGTGTCTTTGAGACAATCGTCATTGCGACGGATGGCGTGGCCGGCGGCGGGTTAGATTCATTGGTGAAATTTAGCTTATAAGTTTTGGAGACGCAACTGAATAAATGAACAAGCGCGAGGTGTTAGGGATTTTGCCCGGTTACCCGCCATGGCTTCACGCGCTTGAGCCTGTTCACCGCCCGTAAACGGATCGGAAGCTGTCAGGCCGGCTTGCGGAAATAGAGGACGATGCTTTTGCCCAGGATGGGGTTGAGCAGGCGTTCCAGCCGACGGGTGAGGCGCGGCTGCTGCATGATGTCCCAGGTGAGGAAGCGGTGGTAGAGGTTCACGGCCGGGGAATCCGTGCGGTTGGGGCCCAGGAGACATTTGAGCCACCAGTAGGGCACGTGCAGGCTGTGGGCCCAGTGGCGGTGGAAACAGACGACGCCCGCGGTTTCGATCATGCGTTTCAGCGGCCCGGTGCGGTAGATGCGCACATGGCCCTGGTTGGCCTGGTGATACTCATGGGAGAGCGCCCAGCAGATCCTCTCCGGATACCAGCGGGGCACGCTGACGACCAGGGTACCGCCGGGCTTCAGTACACGCACGATTTCGCGTGCGGCGCGGCGGTGGTCGGGGATGTGCTCCAGAACTTCGCTGCAGATGATGATATCGAAGGATTGACTGTGGAAGGGCAGGGCCAGGGCGTCGGCGGCCGTCAGGCGCCAGTTGCCGCCGCCATGGGCCCCCAAGCGGTCGTGGAACTCGAGGCGATCGCGGGCCGCGATCAAATCATCACGGTTGCGATCCGCACCGACGGCGGTGACGCGGTCATGCCCGTAGGCCGCCGCCGTGTGCCGTCCGTTGCCGCAGCCGATGTCGAGCACGTGGTGGCCGCTTCGCAGGCCGGCCCGCCCGAGATCAGCGGTGATCACGGATCACCTCGTGGTAGGCGGCCACGGTTTTCTCCGCGGCCCGCCGCCAGGTAAAGTTCGCCTGCACCCGCGCATATCCCGCCCGGCCCAGCGCGGCCGCCCGCTCCGGATTGTCCAGCAGGTCCTTGATGGCCGCCGCCAGGGCCTCGTGGTCCTCGGGCGGTACCAGCAGGCCGGTATCCCCCACCACCTCGGGCAGGGCCCCACCGGTGGTGCTGACCACCGGCACCCCGCAGGCCATGGCTTCCCCGGCGGGCAGGCCGAAGCCCTCGTACAGGGATGACACCACGGCCATCGAGGCCCGGGCGTACTGGTGCACGAACGCGTCGCTGCTGATCCGGCCGGTAAAGTGCACCGTGTCGCCCAGGTCGAGGTCGCGAATCAGGCGCAGGATGCGGCCGTTTTTCTTGGGCTGGCCGACCACCACCAGTTTGACGGCCTGTCGCCGGCGCACGGCGGCCACTGCCCGCAGCAGGTAGGCCAGCCCCTTGAGCGGTGTGTCGGCGCTGTTGGTGGTGATGATGCGGCCTGGTTCGCGACGTGTCCCGGGCAGCGGGCGGAACCGGGACGTGTCGATCCCGTTGGGCACGATGCGGAAGCGCTCGTGCGGGATCTGGAAATCGGCGGCGATGTCGCGGCGGGCGCGGTCGGAAACCGTCAGGATGCAGGGCAGCCGGCGGGCCACCTGTTTCTGCATGCCGATAAAGGAATACCAGCGCAGCTGTTTGAGCTTTTTCCAGAAACGCTTTTCGGCCTGCACCGCAATGGCCCGGTCGCGGGTGATCGGGTGGTGGATGGTGACCAGGGTTGGCAGGCGTCGGCTCAGCGCCCAGACTCCATAGGAGAGGCTCTGGTTATCGTGCAGCACGTCGAAGCGGCCTGCCTGGGATTTCAACAAGGCAAAGGCCCGGGCCCCGAAGAGAAAGGGTTCCGGAAACCCCATGGTGGACACGTTGACCCATTCGTAGAGGTTGGCGGGGTCGCCGAGCTCATGCGGTCGGGGCGTGCGAAAGGGATCGGCCGGGTCGTAGAGATCGAGCGATTCCAGCCGGTGGACGCGCACGTCCGGGTCGAGCTGCGGGTCCGGCGGCCCGGACACCACCTCCACCCGGTGGCCCAGGTCGCGCAGCGCACGGCTCAAATGCCGCAGGTAGACCCCCTGGCCGCCGCAATGCGGGTTGCTGCGGTAACTCAGGATGCCGATGCGCAGGGGCCGATCGGCGACCGGCGGAATGGCGGTCTCGTCGCGTTTCAACATGGGGTTCCCACGGGTCAATCCTATAGTCGCTACCCAAAAACAGAAGCGGCAGATTATCCCCGGGGGGGGATGGGGTCAAGCGCTTTTTGCGGCCGTTTCTTTGTTCACGGGACCCGTTTGAAGGCCCGGGCGCCGGGTGCTAGCCGGAAAAACCGGTCGCCGGTCAGCGGACGCTCCCGAGCGGCGGCGGCGCGGCGGCCGCCTCCAGGCGGGCGTCGAATTCCGCGATGCGCGCGTTCCAGGCATACCGCCCCATGGCCGCCTGCAACGCGGCGGTTTCGCTCCGATAGGCATGGCCGTGGTCGAGCATGTGCGCCAGCCGGGCCGTCAGGTCGGTTTGGTCCGCATAGAGGCACAGCGTGTGGAAGTGCTCCGGGATGATTTCCGGGTAGGACAGACGCCGCGGCAGCAGCGGCAGGCATCCCTGGCGCACGGCCTCCACCACGGAAAACCCGAAGTTCTCCTGCAGGGCGGTGCTGACGACGACGTGGCCGCGCTGCAGCCAGCGGTGGTAGTCGTTCGTTGCGGGCGCAAACCCGAAGTGGACGATCCGTTCGCCCAGACGCTCCCGGGCGGCCAGGAAGCATTTGGGCTGGTCCTGGAAGCATTCCCCCAGCACGGCCACCTCGAACGCGCGTCCCTCGTCGGCAAGTGTGTACAGGGCCTCGAAGAACGCCTCCGGGTTCTTGTCGAATTCCCAGCGGTGGTTCCAGATGATCAGCGGGGGGGCATCCGCCGCCGGCGCCGGGGCGACAGGGGCGGATGGGAGCGGCGGGAATTCGCACCCGGGGTAGAGCACGGAGGCCCGGCGTTCGATGGCCGCCGTGATCCAGCCGGGCCGGGCGTCCGGCATCTGCTGGACGAAGGCGGGCAGGGCCGCCAGAAAGGCATCCCGGTGGCTGTGCGAGTTGAACCAGATCTCGTCCGCGGCCAGCGCGGTGGTGATGTCGGTAAAGCCGAAGTGTACGTCCCGCAGATCACCGGAGGCCACCGGGTAGGTCAACTGGTTTTCATGAAAATAGACCACCGTGGGCAGATGCCGGGGGGCCAGCAGGGCCCGCAAGTCGGACATGCTCACCAGGTTGGTGGCCATGAGCAGATCGAAGCGCTCCAGGGGCGGGATGCGCGGGGCCATGTGCAGTGCGGCGCCCCGCATGCGCCATTTCCAGAAACGGTCCGGCAGGGTGAGCAGTTCGATCGTGTGACGCGAGTGGCGCTGCAGCCCCTCGGCAAAGGCGCGGTGGGATCCCCCGAAAAAGGCTTCCAGAAAGAGGATTCGCATCTTGGCTCCGCAAGCGGCCAGGCCCTCCCGGGGCGGTATTCGTTCCGGCAGGGGATCGTCTTGACTAAAAGCCGCTTTGTAGCGATAATTGCGTTTGCGGCTTGCATGCCTCCGGCGAATTGAAGACCTTCGGCCGGGTGCGGCCCGGTGGCGTTCACCCGGGCGGTGGTCAACGGCGTCAACCCGCGCGATACTACCATGAATGCCGACGATAAAAAAGAAACCCTGCTGTTTGTCGACGACGAAGAGAACATCCTGGATATTGCCAGCGAGTACTTCGAGTTCAAGGGCTATGCCGTGCTCACGGCCCGCAATGGCCGCGAAGCGGTGAAAGTTCTCACGTCGGAGCATGTGGACTGCTGTTTCACCGACATCAATATGCCCGAAATGGACGGTCTGGCGCTGGCCGAGTACATCCACCAGACGGACAACACCATCCCGGTCATCGTCATGACCGGCTACCCCTCGCTTGAAAATTCAATCGCGACCCTCAAAAACGGCGTGGTCGACTTCCTGATCAAACCCGTGAACCTCGAGCAGATGGAACTGGCCGTGCGCCGGGTGCTGCGGCAGCGGCGGCTGTTCATCGAGAACATCCTCCTGCAGAAAGAGGTCGAGCAGAAAGCGCGTCTCGAAAAGCTCAACCGCGAGCTCGTCTACAAGGTGGAAGAGCTCAACCTGCTCAACCGGATCATGAGCGATTTTACGGCGATCGGATCCACCACCGACGTGTTCAAACGCGTCGTTGACATGGCCCTCGAGGTGGCGCACGCCGACACGGCCCGTTTCGTGGTGCTCAACGAATTCGTAACGCAGCCCTTCGAGGTTTCCCGGGCCGGCAACGGGAACCGGCCCGCAATCGACCTGCCGTCCTACGGGGACGCCCTGGTGGCCGAGGTCACCCGCGACGCCCTGCCGCTTCTGGTGGCCGAAAACAACGACGACGGCCGGCTTCCGGCGTCCATCCGCTCGGCCGTGTTCGTGCCCATGAAAATCCGCGACCGCGTTTTCGGCGTCCTCACGGCGGCGATCTGCGGCGGCCGCCTGCGCTTCAGCGAGCGCGACCTTTACTATCTGTCCTACATCACGCTGAACGCGGCCCGCGCGATCGAGAACCTGGCGCTCTACGAGAACATCTATCAGAACCTTTTCGCGACGCTGTACGCCTTCGTCAACGCACTGGAGGCCCGGGATCGCTACACCCGGCAGCACTCGGAGCGGGTCGCCCGCCTGTCGATGCTCATCGGGGAAGCGCTCGACTGCACGCCGGAAGAACTGGACGTCCTGCATTTTTCCGGACACCTGCACGATATCGGCAAGATCGGTATCCGCGACGACATTCTGCTCAAGTCCGGCGGGCTAACCGAGGCGGAGTACGAGAAGATCAAGGAACACCCCCAGATCGGGGCCAACATCATCGGGCAACTGGGGCTCTGGGACCGCGAGAAGGACATCATCCGCTACCACCACGAGCACTACGACGGCACCGGCTATCCTACCGGGCTCAAGGGGGAGAAGATCCCTCTGCTGGCCCGCATCATGGCGGTGGCGGACGTTTTCGACGCCATGGCCTCGGGGCGCTCCTACCGCGGCAAGATCGACGAGGGCGTCGTCATCGCGATGATCGAAAAGCGCGCCGGCACCCACTTCGACCCGCGCGTGGTCGACGCCCTGATGCAACTCTATCGCGACAACCGCGTGCCCCGCATCGCCGAAGTGTGAGGCTCCTCCCGCAGAGCGTGAGGCCTCAGGTAGCCCCCCGGCGGGGGGCGTATCAGTTTATTCGGGTTTCAGGTTTTTTCCCTCAAAAAACAATACCCCGGATCGGTAGAAACTCTTCGGGTCCTCCACCCGAGGTGAAGGGTTTAGATCAAAACGAATTCCGCCTCCCGACCCCGAACGGTTCCAAACCACCTTTTCCGCTTGCGGGCGGATTCAGCCCCGTTTCAGCACCCGGCTTTCAGGATTGCGATCCAGGTCGTCCAGGGCGAAGTTCAGGGCCGCCTCGAGCAGGGCCGATTTGTTGCCCACGGGCACACCGGCCAGCTTGAGTTCGTAGAACTTGCGCTCGAAGCGCTTGAGGACGTCGAGCGACAGGTAGAATCCGGCCTTTTTCTTGGGGACCGCCGCTTCCGGGGCGCTGCCGCCCGTGGCCGACTGCATCGGGTCCAGCGGAGAGGGGTCGAAAAAATCAGGCGGCTTTTTGGGGTCGCGTGCCATTGGCTATCCTTCCGACGAGCCGGGCGTAATCCGCGGCACCGGCCGCCTGCTGACGGTATTCGAAAATGCTCTGACCGCAGGAGGGCGCTTCCGACAGGCGCACGTTGTAGCGGATGGGGTCGCAGATCTGCTTGTGGAAGAGCTTCTCCAGCTTGCGGTGGATGATCGCGCTCTGGCGGGTGCGCCGGTCGTACATGGTCGGCAGGATGTATTTCAATTCGAGCGCCGCGTTGAGCCGCTGGGCCGACATCAGGTAGCCGAAGAAGGTTTTGAGCCCTTCCAGCGCCGGCCCCTGCAGGGCCACCGGGCAGAGCACTTCGCTGGCGGCCATGAGGATATTGACGCTCAGCACGTCCCAGCCCGGGGCGCAGTCGAAGATGAGGTAGTCCAGGGCGCCGTCGCGGGGCACCAGCGCCCGGGCCAGCACGCTCTGGCGCACCTCCCGGGGTTGCTCACCCAGCCAGTGTTTCAATTCCACCAGACCCAGACCGCCGTTGAGCAGCCAGAGGTTGTCGCGGGCCGCGGCGATGGTCTCCTGCCGCTTCACGGGCTGCCCGCGGGCATCCTTGCCGGTGATGAACTCATAGAGCCCGTAGGGTGGTGTGATCCCCAGGAACTTGGCGGTCTGTCCCTGGGTGTCGCAATCTACCAACAGAACCCGATTCCCCTGCATGGCCAGACCGTGGGCCAGGTTGACGGCCGTGGTTGTCTTGCCGACCCCCCCCTTGGCCATGGCCACGGCGATCTTGCGCATGGCGATGTCGTCCTTTCGTTGGCACCGCCGCTTTCCCGGCCCATTCATGCGTTCAGAGGAAAGGCGGTCATTTTGCCGCGGTGCTTGTCTGGTTGTCTGGCTCCGAGGCCTGCGGTTGCATGATGGCCCGCTGCCCGGATAAGAAAGCCAGAACATAACTGTTCTGTTTTTCTTCTATTATGCTATTCGTGAATAAATGGCAACCCCCAAATCAGGCCCCTGTGCATGGGGCGGGCCGGCCGGGCGCCGCCGTCGACCAGCGCTTCGCCGAATAATCGGCCCCGTCGCGCATGCCCTGTGATCTTGGGATGCCCCCGCGGCGCATTTCTGGTATAAGACCGTTGCGGCATCATCGACGCAGGGCCGGCGCCGTGCGATGACGCCCGCCATTTCAGCCTGAAACGGGACTTCCAAATGCCGACCGACTTGCAGACCCGCCACCGGGTATTTCGGGCCGACGCCCGCCGCATGGCAGCAGTGGCCGACGCCAGTGTCCATCTGGTGGTGACCTCGCCGCCCTATCCGATGATCGCCATGTGGGACGAGGCCTTCAGCAGGCAGGATGCGGGAATCGCGCGGGCGCTGGCCAACGGGCGGGCGCAGGAAGCGTTCGAGCGCATGCACGCCCTCCTCGATCCGGTTTGGGAAGAAATTCACCGGGTCCTCCTTCCGGGCGGGTTCGCCTGCATCAACATCGGTGATGCGGTGCGCAGCTTCAACGGTGATTTCGGGCTGTACGCCAACCATGCGCGCATTTTGGAGCGCCTGCAGCAAGTCGGGTTTACCTGCCTGCCCGCCATCCTCTGGCGCAAGCCCACCAACGCGCCCACCAAATTTATGGGCTCCGGCATGCTGCCGGCCGGTGCCTACGTCACCCTGGAGCATGAGTACATCCTGATCGTGCGCAAGGGGGGCAAGCGCCGTTTCACCCCCGAAGAACGGCAGCGGCGATGGGAAAGCGCCATTTTCTGGGAGGAGCGCAATCTTTTCTACTCCGATATCTGGACGGATATCCGGGGGGCGGGTCAGGCCCTCGGCGAGACAGCGGCGCGCGACCGCTCGGCCGCCTTTCCCTTCGAGTTGGCCTTGCGGCTGATCCTGATGTACGCCATCAAGGGGGATACGGTGCTCGACCCCTTCCTGGGCACCGGCACCACCACCCTGGCGGCCGCAGCTGCCGGCCGCAGCAGCATCGGCTACGAGATCGATCCGGGTCTCGGCCGTCTGGAAGGGCGTTTCGACGCCGCCGTCCTCGCGGCCATGCAGGCCCAGCTGCGGGCGCGGCTGGAACGGCATGCGTCTTTCGTGCGCGACCGGGAAGCCCGCAAGGGGCCGCTGAAATACCACAACCGCCACCACGGCTTCGGGGTCATGACGCGCCAGGAGCAGGAACTTTTTATCGACCGCCCCTGCCGCTTCGCGGCGTGTCCACCGGAGGATCTCGTCGTGGCCTACGACGATGCTTTTCGGGGCGCGCTCCCACCCGCCGGTCGCGACGAGCGGCAGACGCGCGATGCGAAACCGGCGCCCGCTTCAGCCCCCACACGCCGCGACCCAAATCAATTGAAGCTTTTCTGATGCCGCTGCGGCCGAACGGTTCATCCCCTTCGAGGCGGCCAAAGGCCTCAGGGTGGTATGAGCCCGCAGGCGGCCTTCCGGCAACCCCAGCGGGTGCGCGCCGGCTTGCGCTCGACGCGCACCCGACCCGACAAAAAAGCCCTAACATTTTTTTAGCATTGTGCTAATATGCCCGGCGCCCTCTCGGCGGGTAAGGCGTCGACCTGGACCAATCCCATCCGGCAGTTAGCGGCAAAGGCCGCTGTCGGGGACCAACCAAACCATAAGTGCAGGGGATTTGATGGAACTCTATATCGTCGCGGTTCTGGTTCTGTTCGCCATTGCGATCATGGATCTGATGGTGGGCGTCAGCAACGATGCCGTGAACTTTCTGAATTCGTCGGTGGGCTCGCGCGTGGCGCCGCGGCATGTCATCATGATCGTGGCCAGTCTGGGTATTCTGGCGGGGGTCACCTTTTCCAGCGGCATGATGGAGGTGGCCCGCAAGGGCATCTTTCACCCGCGGCTGTTTCTGATGCCGGAGTTGATCACCATCTTCCTGGCTGTGATGCTCACCGACGTCGTGCTGCTCGATCTTTTCAACACCTTCGGTTTTCCCACCTCGACCACCGTCTCGATCGTCTTCGAACTGCTGGGGGCGGCGATCGCGGTCTCGCTTTTCAAGATTTTCGCGAGCGGCCAGAACCTCCTCGATCTGGCCCAATACATCAATACCGGCAAAGCCCTGGCCATCATATCCGGCATTCTGCTCTCGGTGGGCGTCGCCTTCGTCTGCGGCGCCGCGGCCCAGTATCTTACCCGTCTGCTGTTCACCTTCAACTACGAAAAGCGCCTTAAACGCTATGGCGGTCTGTGGGGTGGGCTGGCCTTGTCCATGATCGTCTATTTCATCCTGATCAAGGGCTCCAAGGGAGCCTCTTTCATGGGGGCGGAAACGGTGGCCTGGATCAAGACCCACACCCTGACCATCCTGGGGACCAGCTTTCTGGGCTTTGCCGCCCTGTTCCAGACCCTGGCCATGGCGACCCGTGTCAACATTCTCAAACCGATCGTGCTGGTGGGCACCTTCGCGCTGGCCATGGCCTTTGCGGCCAACGACCTGGTCAATTTCATCGGCGTCCCCCTGGCCGGATTCCATGCCATGATGCTGGCCAAGGCCAGCGCCAGCCCGCTGACGGCCTCCATGGACGCCCTGCAGAAGGCGGTGCAGACGCCGACGATCTTCCTGCTGGTGGCCGGCGGCATCATGGTGGGCACCCTGTGGGTGTCGCGCAAGGCCCGCACGGTCACGAAAACCGAGGTGAGCCTGGGCCGGCAGGACGAGGGTCTGGAGCGGTTCGACTCCTCCCAGATGTCACGGGTGGTGGTACGCATGTTTAGTCGCATTTCCGAAATCGGCCGCCAAGTGGCTCCCGCGGCTTTTACCCGCTGGATCGACCGCCGCTTCGACACCGAGGACTACGAGCCCGCTGCCGGCTATGACGGCACGATCCCGGACTTCGATCTCCTGCGTGCCAGCGTCAACCTGATGGTGGCCAGTGCTTTAGTCTCCTGGGCCACGAGCATGAAGCTGCCGCTGTCCACCACCTACGTGACGTTCATGGTGGCCATGGGCACCTCGCTGGCCGACCGGGCCTGGGGACTGGAAAGCGCCGTCTACCGGGTGACCGGCGTCCTGATGGTGATCGGGGGCTGGTTTTTCACCGCCCTGATGGCTTTTTCGGTTTCGCTGACCTTCGCCTTCGTGATCAAGTATTTCAGAGGCGCGGGAGTTTTCCTCCTGCTGATGGTGGCGGGCTACGTCATCATGCGCAACTTCAAGATCCACGGCCGCCGGGAAAAGGCGGCCAAGGAGCTGGAGCTTTTGGACCTCAAACGGGTGTCCGACGCCGATTTCGCCGTGCGCACCTGCTTCGAGCACAGCGGACGCTTTCTGGAGGTGGTCAACCGCAACCTCTCGGACTGCTTCGACGGTATCCTGACCGAGAACCGCAAACCGCTCAAGCGTCTGCGGCGCGAGACGAGCAAGGTCCAGGCCTGGTCCAATATCATCGCGGCCAACATCTTCAAGACGATGCGCCTGCTGCAGCACGAAGAGGTCAAGGCCGCCGACAAGTACGGTCATGTCATCTCGGCCCTGCAGGAGATTTCCGAAAGTCTGCGGGATCTGATCCTGCGCTGCCACGTGCACACCTCCAACCAGCACGCCGGCCTCCTGCCGACCCAGAAGAAAGAACTCCAGCAGGTGCGCAAACGCATGGAAACGCTTCTGGCCGAAACCGCCCGCATCCTGCTCAACCGCGAGCCCTTCAACTACGGCGAGGTGGCCGCCCCCTATGTGAAGCTCAAGGACATGCTCGAGGACTTCGACCAGGCCCAGATCGAGCGCATTCGTTCCGGGGTCTCCAAGACCCGGCTGAGCATCCTGTATTACGGGCTCACCAATGCCTGCCTCAAGATCAGCGAGCAGACGTTGCACCTGGTCACCCTCTTTGACGAGACCCTGCCCCGTGAGTTGCGGGACAAAAACGCCATCGTTCAAGACAAGAACTGAGGTCGCGAACGCGCCGTTTGGAATGTGCCGGGGATTCATGAGAGGGGAGGGGACAGCGGTTTTTTTGAGGGGGCAGGTGACAGGTAATTAGAATCCAGGAGTCAGGAGCCAGAATTCAGTAGGATGTCGAGCCTTCGGCTCGATCTTTCTTATCGTGTGCCAATCAAACCACCAGTAAACGAATCTTTTCTCTTAGCGTGCTCTCAAATTCAGTCAGTCGTGCAAGCCACTCTTTTTAGCTGGCCCCTATTAAATATTCATGCCTAGCGCGAATTTTATAAAAGCCAGCGCATATTGGCTCCGCTTTTATTCTGACTCCTGCCATCTGACTCCTGACTTCCGGCTTCTGACTTCTCCTTCTTCCCCTGAACACTGACACCTGACACCTGTCAGTCCTTCAGAATCAGAACGATCAGTTCCTTGGGACCGTGGACCCCGAAGGCCAGGGTCATCTCGATGTCGGCCGTCTTGGAGGGGCCGGAGATCAGAAGGGCGTTGGTGGGCATGCCCGCCGTCCAATCCTGGGCCTGGATGATCTCGCAGAAGCTGTTGTAGATCTGGTCGGCCTTGAGCACGGCGATATGCACCGGCGGCACCAGGGACAGCGTGCGGGGTTCGCTGGCGTCGGGCCACAGCACGATGGCGCCGGTTTCGGCAATGGCGCCGCAGGTGGTGGTGATACCGGCATCGACTTCGAAAAGGGTATCCTTGAAGTCCTCGATGGGGCGGTCGAAGGGGACCCGCTCCGGGAGCCCGGCGGCGTCGCCGGCCCAGGCCTGCTCGATGACCGGCGCCAGCCAGGTGTCGGGGGCGTAGAGCAGGGTCTTGAGCTTGCGGGCCGCGAGGACCTCACTGAGTTTCGCGCCGCAGTCGGCGCTGCCGACCACGTGCACCTCGGTGCGCATGGTCTCCATGCGCGTTTGCAGCTGTTCGATTTTTTCCTCGGCCGTGAACGTGGCAATCGGCATGCAGGCGGTCGGCGGCGCGGGAAGGGTGTCGCCGATGGCTGTTTTCAGTCGTGACATGATTTTCTCGCGGGTGACATTAATCACGGGGCAGTCCCTCCTCGTCGGCGAGCTGGTGCAGGCTTTTGGGTGCAAAGCGTGGTGCCGTGCGCCCGGTGGTCCAGGCGGCCAGCGGACCCAGCCGGGGCATGCGGTGGCCGACACGGCCCAATACCATGTTGTTCAAAGCGTTGAGGCGCGGGTAGCGGTTGACAAGCGCCCAGGTCTTCCAGGCCAGAGTCTCCGCCAGCCGGCGCTTACTGCCAAAGCCCCGCACGCAGCAGTCCGACCCCTGGCC
This sequence comes from Desulfobacterales bacterium, assembly GCA_030066455.1. The sequence continues at coordinate 3,803 of JASJBQ010000102.1, read as the reverse complement.
CACGCCCTCGCGCCGCAGGCGGCGGATCAGGTCCGGCAGGGGAATCTGCACGGGACAGACTTCGCCGCAGGCCTGGCAGAGGCTGGAGGCCGATGCCAGCTCCCCCGCCTTTTCGAGCCCCTCGAACTGGGGGGTGATGACTTCCCCGATCGGCCCGGGGTAGACGAACCCGTAGGCATGCCCCCCGATGCGCACGTAAACCGGGCAGTGATTCAGGCAGGTGCCGCAACGGATGCACTGCAGCGACTTGCGCAGTTCGGGATCGTCGAGGATCGCCGAGCGGCCGTTGTCCAGGATCAGCAGGTGGACCTCTTGCGGTCCGTCTTTTTCACCCGGCCGCCGGGGTGAGGTGATCATGTTGAAATAGGTCGTGATGAGCTGACCCGTGGCCGAACCGGTCAGCAGTCTGAGCAGGGGCGGTACCTCTTCGAGCTTTTCGACCACTTTTTCAAGCCCCATCACCGCGATGTGCACGGGCGGCACCGTGGTGCACATGCGTCCGTTGCCCTCGTTTTCCACCAGGCAGAGGGTGCCGGTTTCGGCCACTGCGAAATTGACGCCGCTCAAGCCCACCTGGCCGTTGAAGAATTTCCGGCGCAGCGTCTGGCGGGCGATGGCGTTGAGTTCGTCCACGTCCTCGGTGTAGGGCGTGTCCGGAATCTTCTCCTGGAAGATGCGCGCGATCTGGTCCTTGTTCTTGTGGACCGCGGGCACAATGATGTGGGAAGGGGGCTCGCCGGCCAGTTGGATGATGAATTCGCCCAGGTCGGTTTCGAGGACTTCCTGCCCCTGGTCTTCGAGAAAGTGGTTGAGCCCCATCTCCTCGGACACCATGGACTTGCCCTTGACCATCAACTCGGCCGCGTGCTGCCGCATGATGTTGAGTACCGTGCGGTTGGCCTCCTCCACGGTTTCGGCCCAGTGCACCTGGATGCCGTTGGCCGTGCACTTGGCCTCCAGCTGCGTGAGCAGCTCGGGCAGCCGGCTCAACGCCCGCTGCTTGATGGCCTCGCCCTGGGCGCGCAGCGCGGCCAGTTCGTCCGCATCGGCGAACACCGCCCGGCGTTTGACCCTCAGGCCGCCCATGGCCGATTTGAGGTTGCGCCCCAACTGCTTGTCCGCCAGGGCTTTAGCGATGTTGGCCTTGAAATCGAATGCTTGGTTCTCAGGCATGGGTTCGCTCCCAGATGAATTCGGCGATGTGTTGACCCCGGACCGGTATCTGCCGGTGTTCCAGACGTCCGGTGATGTTCATCAGACAGCCGCAGTCGCCGGCAATCACCCGTTCGGCCCCGGTCTGGCGGATGTCTTCGGTTTTGTCCTGCACCATGGCCGACGAGATGGCCGGCTGTTTGACGGCGAAGGTGCCGCCGAAGCCGCAGCACTCGTCCTCCCGCTCGAGTTCAACGAGTTCCACGCGGTCCAGCTGGCGCAACAGGGCCTTGGAATCCTCGGTGATCGCCATTTCGCGTTTGGCGTGGCAGGACGAATGCCAGGTCACCCGCATGGGCACTCCCTTGTCCTCCAGAGCAACGCCCAGCACGTGGCGCATGAATTCCGTGAATTCGAACACCCGTTCCGCAAACCGCCGGGTCTGCTCCCACTCGGGCCGACCGGCGAACAGGTAGGGGTAGTGGTGGCGCATCATGCCGGCGCAGGAGCCCGAGGGGACCACCACCGGGTAGTCCCGGGGGAAAGCCGCCAGCTGGAGACGGGCCACCTGGCGGGCCTCCTCGGCGAATCCGGAGTTGTAGGCCGGCTGACCGCAGCAGGTCTGCTGCCGGGGGAAGATCACGCGCAGGCCTTCGCGCTGCAAAAGACGCATGGCCGCCATGCCGGCCTCCGGATACATGGACTCGACCAGACAGGTGCCGAAGAAATAGACGGCTTCGGGGCGTGGCGGATAGGAGCGGTTGGGCGCCATGGGCTCTCCTGTTCGAAGCGGCGGCGGGCGATCTCAGTTGCCGCCGGTGGTTACGGTTGCGGAACGATGGTGTGCCCGGCCGGAAGCGGGACCGGCCGTCGGCGAATCGGGCGCATGCGGTTAATTTTTAAGTTGACGCACACGCGCGCAAAGGTCAAGGTCTACCTGCGCCCGCTGGCCGCCGGGCGAGCGATCGTCCGCCATACGTCAGGCGCGATGTTGGGCCCGGTCGTTATTCCCTGGCCCGCGTGACCTGATCCACCAGGTAGAGAATGGACTGATACGGGATCTCGCCGTGAAGGCTCAGACCGATCTCGCAGGTCCGGCTGGTGGAATAACCCCGCCGCACGCCATCCGGAAGCTGTTCCTTCAGTTTGCGCAGGCCGAAGGCATTCAACTCCGGGACGTTGAAGCCTTTGTCGCCGGCGAATCCGCAGCAGTTCACGTCGGGCAGAACCACTTCCGCGGCGCACATCTTCGCCAGGGCCACGAGTCGGTCCTCGAGCCCCATTTTTTTGGCGCTGCAGACCGCATGCAGGGCCACGGTCTCGCCCAGTGGTTCGAAATCCAGGCGATCCGCCAGATAGGCCAGGGTGAATTCGATCGGCTCGTAGAGCTTGAGCGCCGGATCGAGGGTCTGCTTCATGTGGTGCAGACAGGGGCTCGTGTCGCAGAGGATGGGCAGACGGCCGCCTTCGGAGGCGGCGATCAGGGCCTCCTCGAGCTCGGCCGCCTTTTCATCGGCCGTGCGTTTGAAACCCTTGCTGTTGAATGCCATGCCGCAACACAGCCGGTCCAGCCCTTCCGGGTAGACGATCTGGTAGCCGGCCTTGCGAACCAGGTTTTCGGCGACATGCACCAGGGACAGTTGCGGGTCGTCGTTGCGGGCCGGTCCCATGGTGCGGGCAATGCAGGCCGGAAAGTAGACGATGCGGTCGACGCCCTTGTAGAACGCCCGTTCGGGGCGAACGGCATCCGCCCGCCCGGGCATGCCGGGGGTCCACTGGGGGAGGCGGTCGAAGGACAGGCGGCGCGCCCCGCGCGCCAGCCCGTTCATGACCGTACTGCCCAGGAGGCGGTGCACGCGGTCGACCGTGCCCAGGGAGCCCCGCATGGCGCCGGTGACACGGTCCATGTGGCCGCCGATCTGGCCGGCCAGGAAACGCCCGATGCCGCCGGTCTGCCGGGCGCGCATATCTTTGACCAGCAGGCCGGTATTGATCTCCACCGGGCAGCTCAGTGCGCAGAGGCCGTCGGCGGCGCAGGTCTTGTTGCCGTAGTAGGCGTACATGCGCTCCAGTTTTTTAAGGCGCGGCGAATCGGGCGCCGTGCGCCGCAGTTCACTGATCTCGCGCCAGATCACGATGCGCTGGCGGGCCGAAAGGGTGAAGTCGTTGGACATGCAGTTGCGCTCGCAGAAGCCGCATTCGATGCAGGTATCCACGATCTCGTGGGCGGCGGGCATGGGTTTGAACTGCTTGACGAAAATGTCGGGATCGTCGCTGATCATGACATCGGGATTCAGGAGGCGCTCGGGGTCGAAGATGTCCTTGATCTCCCGCATGACGGCAAAGATTTCCGGGCCCCATTCCTTTTCCACGAAGGGGGCCATGTTGCGCCCGGTGCCGTGTTCGGCCTTGAGCGAACCGTCGTAGCGGTCCACGACCAGGTCGACCACCTCGATCATGAACGTCTTGTATTTTTCGATCTCGGCCGTGTCGCTGAAATCCGGCGTGAGCACGAAGTGTACGTTGCCGTCGAAAACGTGGCCCCAGATGACGCAGTTGCGGTAGTCGTATTTTTCGAAGAGCTTCTGGAGCTCGAGCAGGCAGTCGCCCAGGCTTTCGACGGGTACGGCAATGTCTTCGATGATCACGGC
>JASJBQ010000101.1 GCA_030066455.1 Desulfobacterales bacterium | reverse complement strand
TTCGAGCGGTAGGCGCAGAATGAAGGAATCGCCGCCCGGAGTCAAGCGCAAAGGGAAGTCATCGGAAGGTGACGGGAGCGTCGGTCAGACCCACCGGCCCCTGGGAAGCCCTCATCTCTTGCGGATGAGCTGTCGGTCCTTCGGTCTGAACGCTGAGGCTACCCGCAAAGGCCGGAAAGACGCGAGCAAGCGGCTGCACAGCGTTTAGGTGCCGCCCCCGATGCGGGCCCTTGACGCGCCGCGACCAGGCCGCACGATCACGACCATGCCTCTTTAGGAGTTCATGCGGCGGTGCCAATCGAATTCCCTGGAGGTCACCGTGTCCTCCAGGCGGCGGATGCGCCGTTCGAGACTGCCGTAGCGGCGCTTCAGCCGCTGGGCGGCACTTTCGCGCGAGGTGGTGTAGCTGTCGTAGAATTCACGTTCGTCGGGGGTTTTGAAAGGGCGCAGAGGCTCGGGTTTCATGATCAAAGCCGCCACCAGATAAACGCCCAGAATCGGCCAGATGCCGGTGGCCACCAGGATGAGGACCATGAAGATCCGAATCCAGGTCACGCTGAAATCGAAATATTCGGCCAGGCCGCGGCAGACCCCGAGAAAGGCCCCCTGGCGGGACCGGTAGAGCCCGCGCCGCAGTCGTCGGATGTCTTCATTCATCTTGGTTGGTATCCCTTTGTTGTTGCTCCATCAGGAGCGTCTCCAGCGATTCCACCCGCTTCTCCATCTGCGTCAACCCCTGGTAGATCTCCTGGATGGTGGCGGCCTCTTCGGCCTGGGCCTCGCGGCTTTTGACCGACAGACTGCCGTGCCGCAGCTTCATGGCCACCAGAATGGTGCCGCAGATGGTGGCCAGCAGGAGAATAATGCTGCCGAAAATCGTGACCAGAATCCAAACGGCGGTCATGGCTCGATCTTTCTCGGGGTCTGACGATCGGCACCCGGTTCAGCGCTCCGGGTCTGCGACGCCTTGATGGCCGCCAGTTCCCGTTCGATGTCGTCATCGGACCGCAACGCGTCGAATGCATCGTCGAGATTGGGCTGACGACCGAAATTCACCAGGTCGGCCTCGGCCTCCATCCGCTCGATGCGCTGCTCGAGCTCGTCGAATTTGGCGATGCTCGCATAGTTGTCGGCCCGGCGGATTTCCTCCCGGGCCTTGCGGGCGCTCGTTGCATGAATGTGCCGCTGCACGAGCATGCGCTGCTTCTCCCGGGCCTTGTGGAGCTTGTCTTCAAGCTGCTGGATATCATCCTGATACTGATTGATCAAACCGCCGTGTTCGATGACGTCGGCATCCAGCTTCTCCACCATGGTCGCCAAACGGCGTTTTTCGACCAGAGCTTCGCGCGCCAGATCGTCGCGCTGTTTGGCGACGGCCAAACGGGCTCGCTCTTCCCAGAGCTCCGCCCGCTCCCGAATTTCCTCCAGGCGCCGCAGGACCTTTTTCTTTTCCGCCATGGCACCGGCGCAGGCGGCCTTGATTTCGACCAGCGTGTCCTCCATCTCCCGGATCATGAGCTTGATCATTTTTTCCGGATCCTCGGCCCGATCCAGCATGGCATTGATGTTCGAGCTGACGATGTCACGGAAACGTGTAAAAATACCCATCGGGTGTCCTCCCTATTGATTGCGATCAACAACAAAAACGCTTACACGCAGATTCCGTGCCGTTGGGCTGAAACGCGTACTTTATGAATATTTTCGATTTGTTAAAAAAATTGACAGGGTAAATTTGATATGGTAATTTTTACCTTATAATGGTAATTTTAACTATTCTCAGGCTTTTTTATTCTTGCCTGGAAGGATGTCGGCAGGAGGGTCTTGCATGCACACCGAAATGGATGCGCTGGGTCAGTCCGAGGCTTTTCTGGATTTTCAGGAATCCTTGTCAAGGGTGGCTCCCATCGATCGGCCGGTCCTGCTCATCGGGGAGCGGGGCACGGGCAAAGAGTTGGCGGCCTCGCGAATGCACTATCTATCCCGGCGCTGGCAGGGCCCCTTCACCGCCCTCAACTGCGCCGCGCTGGCGCCTTCCTTGATCGAACCGGAATTGTTCGGCTACGAAAAGGGAGCTTTTACGGGCGCTGTCGAGCGTCGCCCAGGCCGGTTCGAAACCGCGGATGGCGGCACGCTCCTGCTGGACGAGATCGGCAATATCCCCCTCGAAGTCCAAGCCAAGATCCTCAGGGTGGTCGAATACGGGGTTTTCGAGCGGGTCGGCAGTACCCGACCCGTTGAAGTGGATGTCCGCATCATTGGCGCCACCAATGCCGACCTGCGGGCCATGGCGGTGGAAGGCCATTTCAAATCGGATCTGCTCGACCGCTTGGCCTTCGATGTCCTGTTCCTCCCGCCGTTGCGCGCACGGGGTGGCGATATCCGTCTGCTGGCCGAACATTTTGCCGGCCGGATGGCTCTCGAACTGGGCCGTACAGAACAACCGGTCTTTACCGCCGATGCCCGGCGCGCCTTGGAGCACTACACCTGGCCGGGCAATATCCGGGAGCTCAAGAACGTGGTCGAACGCGCGGTCTATCGGACCGCTGGCGCCACCGTCCGGGACATCGTGTTCGATCCCTTTGGCTCACCCTATGCGGCCCCGCCTGCATCGGGGCAACCCCCGTTGGCCCCGGCCGTACCAGATCCGGTCGCCAACGGCGAACCCCTGGCGGCTGCCGCCCTGCCCTTCAAAGAGGCGGTGGCACAGCTTGAAATTCAGCTTCTGCGGCGCGCGATGGAGGCCACCCGGTTCAACCAGAAAAAGGCGGCGCGCCGCCTGGGCCTGACCTACGACCAGTTTCGCGGCCAGATGCGCAAACACAAGGCCGCCTTCGCCTGATGGCGCATACGATCCAGATCGCCGGCATCCTGATGCCGCTGCGCATACACAAAGACCGCTTTCCGGTACGGAAAACGGCCTTGGTGGTTGTAACACGCTTACGATGTCAGTGAACGGTAATCTGCCGCGGTTTGATCGCTTCGGGTTTGGGGATTTCGATTTTGAGCACCCCGTCCTTGTAGTCGGCAGTGATCTTGTCGGCATCCACGTGTTTCGGCAATTTGAAGGACCTCTCAAACCGCCCGTGAACCCTTTCACAGAAGTAGGCCTTGTCCTCTTTGACTTCCTCCTCCACGAGGCGCTCGCCCTTCAGCGTCAGGACACCGTCCTTGACGTCAAGCGAAATGTCCTTTTTGTCTATGCCGGGAAGATCGGCCTTGATGACAAAATGACCTTCGTTTTCATACACGTCCACGACAGGATGCCAGCTGCGTTCCGCCGCAGAATTCCCGCGTGCTCCCGCCGGAATAAAAAACTCATCGAAAAGGGTGTTTACACGGCTGCGGCTGCCCAACATGTCCCGCCAGGGATTCCATCTTACGAGTTCCATTTTTTCCTCCAAGGTTGTGATTGTCGGTTGCTGTTGATTCATCCAATGATGTTTGACGATATTTTAAGACGACATCCAATCATGTCAATAAATTTTTATTACTTTTTTATATATTTTTTTTTGATAATAATAATTTTCGATACTGGTCGATCAGGAAAAGAAAGGCTGGTGGGCAAGCGATTGGGGCCACGCGTTGACAAATTGAACACAGGGAGGGCGATGAGGATTGGGTCAGCCGGTCCGTGTGGAGGGCTTGGGTTCCGAACGGTCGAGCGCCTCCTGAATCAGGGTGTTCAGATCGGCCATAATCAGCGGTTTCATGGCAAAACCTTTGAGGCCGAGTGCCGCGGCCTTCTCCTCGCTGATCTGTTCGCTATAGCCGGTGCACAGAATCACGGGCACATCCGGGCGGATGGCCAGGATTTCACGGGCCAGGCGGTCGCCGGTCATTTCCGGCATCGTCATATCGGTAATGACGAGATCGAAAGCATCCGGGCGATGACAAAAGGCGGCCAGGGCTTCCTCGCTGCGGTCAAATGCGGTGACGCGGTAACCCATGCGGCCCAGCATCTGGATGGCCAGATCGACCTGCAGGGGCTCATCATCCACGAAAAGAATACGTGCGCCGCCCTGCCCGGTGGGCGGTGGTGAGAGGGGGGCTTCGCTTGAATCCCCGGCGACGGCCGGCAGATATATGGTAAAGGCGGCGCCCCTGCCGCATTCACTCTCCATCGTGACGACGCCGCCAAGCCGGTCGACGATGCCGTGGACGACGGCCAGCCCCATACCGGTCCCCCGATCCTCCCGCTTGGTCGTGAAAAAGGGATCGAATACGCGATCCGCGATATCCTGAGGGATGCCGCGTCCGGTATCCGTTACCGTCAGCCGGACGTGCGCGCCCGGGTGAAGCTGCGGGTAGCGTTGCGTAAACACCGTATCCAGCTGCTCATCCTCCAATTCAATGGTGATGGTGCCCTCACCTTTTTCCATGGCGTCGCGGGCATTGGCGCAGAGGTTCATTACGAGTTGATGAATCTGGACCGGATCGGCCATGACCACACCGCTAGACCCGACGCGTTCTTCGATCCGGATGCTGGTCGGCAGCGAAGCACGAAGCAGCCGCAAAACTTCATAGATCACGATCTTGGGCTGAACGGGCTGCGGCGCCACCTCTTCTTGGCGGCTGAAAGTCAGTATCTGTTTGACCAGATCACGGGCCCGCTCGCTGGCCTCGAGAACTTTGGTGAGGTTGTCGGCCGGCAAGGCGTCCGGGGTGAGGTCTTCGAGGACCATTTCGGTAAACCCCATGATTGCCGATAGAATGTTGTTGAAATCGTGGGCAATGCCCCCTGCCAACGTCCCGATGGCTTCCATTTTCTGGGCTTGAAGCAGCCGTAACTCAAGCTCCTGTTTGGTCTGCTCGGCCTGAATGCGATCGGTGATGTCGAAGGCGATCCCGCCGAGGAAATGGGGTTGCCCCTCCTTGAGAAGCGGGAATTTGGAAACCATGTAGTATTGGGCGCGGCCTTGGACTTCGATGGTTTCAATGGTGTTCAGAATCCGCTTGCCCTCGAGCACCTGGCGATCGTTGGCAACCAGAGACCGCGCCACTTTCTCAGGCCAGAGCTCATGATCGGTCTTGCCGATGCGGTACCCCGGGGCTTCGTTAAAGACATGCGTGTAAGCAAGGTTGGTGTAGACGTAGCGCCCGTCGTCATCCTTGATGAACGCGAGGGCCGGCGAGTGGCTCATGAATGAATCGAAGAGATCGCGACTTTCCTTGAGGGCGCTGGCGGTCTGCTTCTGTTCGGTGATGTCGCGGCCCACGGCGATGATGGCTGCGACCTCACCGTTGTCGTCCAGCACCGCCGTGTCTGCCCAAGCCAACCAGCGGAAGCCGTCTTGCGTCAAGGCCCGCTGTTCCAGGTAGGCCGTGTGGGGCGGCCGGTATAGCGCTTCCATGGCCTTGGCCGTGACGTCCCGGTCGTCTTCATGGACCAGGGGCATGAACCGCCGGCCGAGAAGTTCGGACGCTGAACGGCCGAAAAAACGGCAGTAGGACGGGCTGACAAACAGGAAGCGTCCTTCCGTGTCCAGTTTAACCACCAGATCCGACTGGTTTTCAACCAGCAAGCGGTATTCCTCCTCCCGTAGACGGACCTTGTGAAACGTCTGGGCACTGACGATGCCGAGGGCAATCTGAGATGCCAGCCCCAGGATGAGGTTGTGCTCACTGAACTTCTGGTGGCTGTGACGCTGGCGATCAAACAGGACGAGCACACCGATGGTTCGGCTTTCGTGTATGAGGGGAACGGCGATGACCGTCTGGTATTCCCAGCGTGCCATCTGACCGGCAAAGCGCGGGTAGCGTGCATGAGCTTCGTCGAAGGTGTGGGCCGCATAGTGGCTCTGCTGATGCCAGACGGCCTCCATGAGATCGGCCTCGGGATGATCGGGGGGGTGAATCCGTAACTTCTCCAGCCAGGCGCGCGCCCGCACGCCCATCCCGAAGCCATGGCCCCGCCATTCATCTCCGGCCGGCCCGTCCTGCAAAAGCAGCATGCCGGCGTCAAACGTTGTACGGTCTGCGATGATCGCCATGACCCGGCGGGCAAAGGGAGCGGTGTCCCCCAGCTGTGAAGCGGCCTCGCCGATTTCCCGCACCAGAAAGGCCGCTTGATAATGGGCTTCGATTTCTTCGACATCGGCGGCGGCCTTTTCGCCTTTGCTGTGAACGGTCCGGGTCAAAGCGCGGTTTGCAACGTGCTTTTCCATGCCCCAGAAAAAGAACCACGTCGCCAACGCGCCCAACAGCACCGGAGCCCATTGCACGGGTGAATGCGTCAGAACCCCAGCGCCCATGAGCGCGACCGCACCAACGGTGATGAAGCGGCGCCAGCGCCGGATCCTGAGAGCCAGCGGAAGGTGCCAGGCCAAACGATAACGGCAGACCGCACCCCCCTGGTGCACGCATTCGGGATGGTCCACCCGGGCGAATTCGCCCGTGAAGAGTTTCACCCCCGCCTCGAACATGCCCATGCGATTCAAGCACTGGAAAGGCTCCTCCGTGACCCCCGGACGGGGTGTTACTGTGAGTTCGGCCCTGTTGGCCCCCAGCGGCTGGACCTCGAAATCAGTCGCGCGCGTCCACTTGGGCCCAAACTTCTTGACCGCCCGAAACAGCAAAATGGGGCTTAGCATGCCCAAGGCCTGATGGCGCAGCAGGCCGAATGTTTTGGAAAGCAGGGCGTAGTGGGCGGCGTGGCGGGGAAATAGCGGATCTTCGATCTGGCTTTCGACGAAAGCGTGGAAGCGGTTGACCTGCTCCTGGGTCAACCAATGCCCCTGGTCTTCAATCTCGGAGCGCCGAATACGGCTGTGGGCCAGCAGCGCGTCCGTATTGAGACCGGCGTGGGCGTGCTGAAGGTATTCCAGGTAGTTTTTTATGAGGCGGCTGTTGTAGAGCGCGGCGTCTTCTGACATTGGGTCTGGTCCGATCTGCGCTTGAATCAGCATCGCATAACCCCATCTTTGGCGGCCGGCAAATCCCGCCCCGGTCGACCCGGGACTGAATCACCATCATTGCCTGGTGTCATCGGCGCACAAGACCCGTTCGGATTCAAAGTGTCAAGTCGATCCGGGGATGGAAAGCAAGACATCCCGCCGGGCACATGAAGCGGGTCGCTTCGGCCGGCCAAAGCGACCTTTGCGGGCGTTTGCATGCTTAGGCCATGATATCCAACAGGCTGCCGATCATATCGTCCCGGGCGCGAATCACCTTCAGGTTGACTTTGTAACCGACCGTCGTCGATACCAGATCGGGCATCTCCTCGGCCAAGTCCACATTCGACAAGGACTTTTCGACACCGGGCGCAGCGGGGGCCAGGGGATCAACCGGCGACGGGGTGTCCTCCCGGTGAACGCTGACCCGTACGTCGCCGGCCGGGCCCTCCTTCAGGACCGCGCGACCCCGCTTAAAGCCGTTCGTATTGACATTGGCGACGTTGTTGGCGGTGACCCCCAACTTGCGTTCATGGGCCCTAACCGAGGAAACGGCGGTGTTCAATGTGCTATCCATGTTGATGCCCCCAATGGTAGCGGTTGACTTCAACCCGGCGTCGACGATCCTGCCCCGCCCACAGACACCGCAGCGGATCCTTTGCTTGAAGGGCAACTGCGCCGGACCGGCCAAAAAACGGCCTGTTTCTCTTCATCGGCCAAAACGTCCGAAGGCTTTAACGGTTTTTGGGGGTTGTGCGCGTGGGTGGCGGCCCTAATGACCACGCCGCCAGCGGCTCACCATGTTGCACTGCACCGCCGACTGTGGGGAGGACCAATGCGCGTGGGGATCATTTTGGCGCAGCACCTGAATCACGTCGATGACGTCGCTGCCCGTCGCCCGACCATGGCGGACCAGCCAACAGCCCACCACCGTTCCCGTGCGCCCGACGCCGGCCAGGCAATGCACGTAAACCGGTTTATCCGCCTCAAGGGCCGCATCAATGGCATCCAGGATGGCGATCATTTCCACCGTGGCAGGGACGTCCATGTCGCGAATGGGATAGCGGCGGCAGATCACATCGTGAGGCGTTGCGGGAGACAGCGCATGAACGATCGGCTCGTAGGGGCGAAAGGCGTTGCCGGCATAATCGCGTTCATCGGCCTCCATCAGATTGACGATCCGCCGGATGCCGCAGTCCAGCAGGGCGCGTATCTTACGTCGTGCCGTCCGTTTGGACGGCGCGCCCGGATACTCACCGGCAAGAAGCCTTCCGGGATCGACCCAGTATGCACAAGGGAATGGTGTTGGCGGGGCCATAAACCCAATGCGTGACGCGTATCCGACCGGTCTGCCCGGCGGGTACCAACCTTTTTTAGCAATGGCGCGCCGGGAGTGCCGCAGCGATCCCGAGAGGGGTGGCGAGGCCTACCCCGTCAGCTGCTACTGCCCCGGGACGATAATACGTGAGTCCGCCTCGGCCTTCATTTTCTGCTGCATCTTCTCGAACTGTTCGATCATTTCCAGCGTGGCCTGGCGCATGGTATCCGGAAAAACAGAAAGGGCCTCCTGGAAGCTGTTGGCCATCAGACGCGCCTGGACGGGCAAAGGTCCTTCCTGGGTCATCAACTGGGTGGTGCCGATATAAATTTCCGTGCGCGCGGCGTCGGTTGCGCCATCGGCGAGCACCGGCACCAGTCGCCGGATGCTGCCGGCTTTGAGGTCGGTATAGTTTTCCTCGCGATAGAGGTTTTGTTCATCCATCGTAAAGTCAAGATCTTCAACTTGTTGGGCCATGTCATCTCTTTCGGGTAGGTTCGGTTGGTGATCGCTGCCGCCTCTCAGGCCGGTCTCGGCGTCTTCGCGTGCGGCCATCGGTTGGCGGGGGTTAAATGCGTTTGCGCGCCTCTTCCTCGATTTTCTCGATCATGCTGAAATAGGGATTGTCCTGGGGGATGGCGTCACGCAAATGCTGCACATAAGTCTCGATTTTCTCCAGCGCGTCGGCTTGGGACTGGATGATGGTTTCATATTCCTTCTGGAGGCCGAAAAGATTGTCGATCTTACCGCCCAGGGTTCGCAGCATTTTTTCGAGTTGCTCATCCGGTAGATCGTCGCGATTTTCAAGGAGCGAAAGCGCCTGGTTGTGCAGCATGCGGTAAATTTGCAGCGTATCCCCGGAATTGATGAATTTGCGGTAATCCAGGATGCGCTCGAGCTTCTCTCTCAGGTCGTTGAGTGGAATGGGCTTCATGATGTAGTCGAACGCGCCCATTCGCATGGCTTCCACCGCGGTTTCAATGGTGGCGTACCCCGTTATCATGATCACTTCCGCCGTGGGCATATGCTCCTTGGCGTATCGCACGAGGGTCATACCGCCTTCCATCTGACCGTCGATATCCGGCATGTTCTTGTCGGTGAGGATGATATCATAGGTGTTTTGCTGCATCAGATCAAAGGCGCTGGCCACGTCCCGTGCCAGGTCAGCCTGATAGCCCAGCTTTTCCATAAACCGGGCCAGAAGATCCAGAATGCTCTCTTCGTCATCGGCAATCAGTATTCTGACATCCATGCAGTTCCTCTCCAACGCAGACCAAACGAATGATACGATACCGGCGACGGCAAGAAAGCCGATGCCGGCAACGCAAGTTGCCCGGATCACCGGCCGACCCACGCGTAAACGGATTCACTAAATAAATCGCGGTTAGTATTTATCAGTTACTCTAAATTGTCAAAGCAAATTTTGGACTGGAATGGGGTCGGCGGGATGAACCGCTGCGAGCCGGACGGGCCTCGATTAACGGCTGCGTGAAGCGCAGTTTGAAGGGGTGTCTTGGGTTTCCAACTGGTAGCGTTTGATCTTTTCGACGAGGGTGGTGCGGTTGAGTTTAAGTAATTTGGCGGCCTTGTTCTTGACCCATTTGGTCTTTTCAAGGGATTGCAGGATCAGTGCTTTCTCGAATTCGGTAACGGCTGAGTTGAGATTGATGCCGTCGTCGGAAAGGGCGATGCCGGTGTTGACGGGGTCGAGTCCCGAATGCTCCCGCAATTTGGCGGGCAGGTCGTCGAGTTCGACCGCGCCGCTTTGCTTGAGCACCACCAGCCGTTCGATCAGGTTGCGAAGCTCGCGGATGTTGCCCGGCCAGCCGTAGCGGCCGAGGGCGGCCTGCGCCTCCTGCGAAAAACCCGTGATCGCCCCGCTGCCGCGCGCATTGAATTCCTCCAGAAAATGCCCGGCCAGAAGCGCCACGTCGCCGCCTCGCGCGCGAAGCGGCGGCAGCACCAGCGGAATCACGTACAGACGGTAGTAGAGGTCCTCGCGGAAAAGCCCCTCGCCCACGCGCGCCTCCAAATCACGGTGGGTGGCCGCGATGATGCGCACATCCACGTTCACCGTGCGATTGCCGCCCACCGGCTCGAACGCGCCCTCCTCGAGAACCCGCAGGATCTTCACCTGCAGATCCGCGCTCATGTCGCCGATTTCATCCAGAAAGATCGTACCGCCGTGGGCCTGCTCGAATTTGCCCACCTTGTTGGCCGTCGCTCCGGTGAAGGCTCCGCGCACGTGACCGAACAACTCGCTTTCCAGCAGGTTCTCGGGTATCGCACCGCAGTTGATGGCCACGAACGCCGCCCCGCGGCGAGGGCTCTGCGCATGGATCGCACGGGCGGCAAGCCCTTTGCCGGTGCCCGTCTCGCCGTTGATCAGAACCGTGCTGTCGCTCGCCGCTACCCGCTGCATCACACCAAATACCCGCTGCATCGCTTCGCTCTGGCCGATGAACGCTTGGGTGATCGGGTGCGGCTTGGGTTCTGCGGTTTGTCTGGCGTTCCCATTCGTGTCGGTCGGATTAGCGCACAAATCGGTCATCCTTTCTCGATAAGCAACCTTGGTCCACGAGTGAGATTGCCAAGCAAACTTGGTGCCAGAATTGGCCTTGGTGGCCGGCATCGAAAAAAAGATAAGATAACAAAGAGATAAAAAGAGGATCGGAGAAATCGGCATGACAGGCAATCGTGCCGTTGGGCAAACGATTCGCAATCTGCAAGCCCTCGCCTTACGCATGCACAACCGGGAACGGCGACACGCTGCAAGCTATCGGTTGGGACGACGAAAAACGAACGATATCAACTAATGAAAGCCTCTATCTGTCTACCGGCAGGAAAAAAGGGCAGGGAAGGCTGGCGTTGCAAAATGCAATCAATCGGTTGCAGACCGCAATGGCAATGGGGCGGCCCGTCCGATGGTGACCAGGGAGGGACCGGACAGCATGTGGGGCCGGCTGTCCGGTCAATGCGCGTGTCTCGTATAGAAAGTCCAGTGCCTTCGGGTGTGCGAGCCACCCAAAGGCCTCGTCTTCAGAACGCAGCTTTGGCCTCCTCAACCGACAGGTGGATCGGAATATTGCCGGTCTCCTGGAATTCCTTGAGCTCCTTCCCGGTATTGGCGCTCGCGACCACGCGAACCTGGACACCGGCCGCCTGACTGCTGTCCAGGATGGTAATCAGCAGCTTGATCAGGCTGACATTGATTTCGGAAACCGTTAGCAGGTCGAGGATCATCTTTTTCATGCCGGCGCTTTGCATTTCCTTGAGTTTGTCCTTGAGCAGGCCTTCAACCTCGACAATGGTCGGGCGCAGGACCTTGGCCGGGATGGCAAGGCATTGAATATCGCCGTCAAGGTGGAAATACTTCTTGCCGTCGTCTTCTTTTGGACCGTCGCCGTTTTTCTTTTCGTGAAGGGGCATGAATTTGGTCACGCGCTCGATCAACTGCTCACCCTTGAACGGCTTGACCATATAATCCTTGACACCCAGTTGGACGATCTTCATGACATTGTCTTTGCCGGCTTCCGCGGTCAGCATGATCACGGGGATGTCCTTGAGGTCGGGTTCGCTCTTCATTTTACCGAGCATCTCGGCCCCGTTCATCACCGGCATGGTGATATCGAGAATAATGATGTCCGGTTGCTCCTTGGAGGCGAGCGCCAGGCCCTCAACCCCGTTTTCGCCCTCGAATACTTGACAGTCGTAAGGACGAAACGCCTTCTTAACGATCATGCGGATCGTTTTACTGTCATCAACGGTCAACACTTTCAACGCCATTTTCTACCCTCCTGTCGCAAAATTAGCTTCCGTTTTTCAGGAAAGCTTCGATCAACGCGATATGATCTTGGTATTCAAAGAAAACCTGTTCATTGACGGCCCAACCTTTGGATTCGATGAGGAAATCCTTACCGGACGTAATCGAAGGGATCGAGAGGCTGCATTCGAAACCGGCGTCGCAGAGACGTGATTTGAGATCGCCGCCAATCATGTTGCTCAATTCTCCGACAACATCATGAACTTCCTCATCGCTGTCCACTTCGTCCAATTCCATTCCGAGCATGTCAGCGGTGATTACCTTGGCAAACATGTCGCTGACATAGATGTTGACCGTTCCCGAAACCGTTCCCGCCATGCTGACGGATCCCACCACCTGGCTGGTGCCTTTCGGGATCGTTTCGATAGCGTCGTTTTCACCCAATGTCATGGATAGCATTGTTTCGAAAACTTCTTGCGTGGCCGTACGCAGGAAAGACGCCAGGTTAAATGCTGTCAATTCCATCTTGTGATTTTCCCTTCGGTAAATGATGCGGCGAGGTCGAATCATCCGGTGGTGACGGAAGTGATGTTCCGAACGCACGCGCTCGGTTGTACGTCAGCTTTTCGGAGACGATGGGCCCATGTATTCGACTTTGGTCCTTCTGCCGCTATCAATGCTTGGAATGCTGAGGTCATAGCACTCTGAAACCCATATCGGCGTCGGGGGCATTTTCTTTAGGACTATCGCTTCGGTATCAGGATGCGGCCGGCAGATAGATTGAAAAGGTCGCCCCGGCGCCCGCCTCACTCTGGACGGTGATCGTGCCGCCCATTGACTGGATTAGGGCGTAGCAGATCGAAAGGTTGAGCCCGGTGCCATTGCCAATGTCCTTGGTCGTGAAAAAGGGGTCGAATATCTTGGCGAGGTTGTCGGCCGAAATCCCACGGCCGCTGTCGGTCAGGCAGCAGACGACCATCTTCTTGTCGGTTGGGGCATTGTCTCCCGGTATACCAACGCCGAGTTGGATGCCAATTCTCCCTGAATGCGGGATGGCTTCGAACGCATTGTCCAGCATGCGGGCAAGCACATTCTGGAAATCCTCGGGGTTTACGTCCACGCGTGGGTTGTCGACCTCGCACTCGAATTCGCAGGCAACCTTCCTCTCGGCGTGACGTCGGCGCGCCGCTTCCAGCGCTTCGCGTACCAGGGGCGCGATGGGGACGACCTCGGACTGGCGTTTGCGGGGGGCCGAAAAGCGTTGCAATTCCTTAACCATCGCGGCCATTCGCTTGGTCTGTGTATCCATCAGGGCCGCATAGGCTTGCACCTGGTCCACCGGAAGCGCGGTCATCTGCATGAGTTGGAGATGGCCCGATAGAATGTTCAGCGGGTTTAAAAATTCATGAAAGGCACCGGAGGTCATGCGGCCGAAAGCCGCAAATTTCTCGGCCTGAATAATGCGGTTCTGAGCCCTCTGCAAAGATTCGTGCTCGTTTTGCAACTGGGCGTATAGAATGGTGTTTTCCATTATCAGCGCGCATTGTTTGGCCAGAATCGCAAGCAGTTTGAGCCGTTCGTGGGTAATGGCGGTCTCATGGATGGGGGTCACCACCATTACCAGACCCAGGGTCTGAGTCTGGGTCGTCAGCGGCAGCATAATCAGGGTCTGATGGTTTTTGAAAACCAGCGATGGAATGATCGCCGGCAACCGGCGGTTGATGATCCAGGCGAACATGCCGCATTCGATTTGCGCATCGATCTCCTGTTGACACTGCTCTCCGACGTGTCCCGGGAGCCAGTGGGAGAGCTCGAATTCGTGGGTGCGGTCGTTAACCCTGAACAGGGCGCAGACCTCGGTGTCGATGTGATGATTGATTTCCCGGGAAAAAGCCTCCCAGATTTCATCGATCCGGGCGGGCTTTTCGATTCGATCAGGGAAATAGATCAGCTCCTCAATCTTCTGGGCCAGGTCGCGAAGGGCTTGCAGATCGCTGCCCTCGGCGTTTTGGTCGGGGATGGCGCGCCCTACCGGTGTGATTGGCTCGGCTGTCATGTTAGGCAACCATTGCGGACGCATCGGCGGTCGATGCCTGGATGAGCGGATGGATATCCCGGTATTCGTCTTCGACCTGCTGCATGAGGGCTTGCAGATCGTCGATGTCCAGACCGAGGGCTTGCCAGGCTTCGTTGCTGATCAGCGGAATGCATTCATCGCCGCCGGAGCCGATCTCCAGTGCGCGGCACAGAATGTCTGCCAGGTGTACCGTGGCAGCCTGCAATACGAATTCGCCGGCTTCTTCCGGTGTATGATGATGCAGGACGACCCGTTTGACCGTCGTCGGCAGGTTCCATCGTTCGGCCAGAAGATGGCCGATGTGGGCGTGGGTGCAGCCTAGAATATGCGTTTCGGCATCGATGATGAGCTCGTTTCTTTCCTGCACGCGGTCGCGGATGCGGTTGTAGTCCTTTTTTAAATAGGCCATTTCGACGATTTTACCGATATCGTGCAGCAAGCCGCAGACAAAGAGTTCTTCGATCTTCTCATGACGCAGGTATTTCCCGATGACCTTGGCGGCCACGGCGCAACCGAGAGAATGGTCCCAGAGTTTTTCACGTTCGATTTGAAGATCCCGGTCGGCGCCGGCGAAAATGTCGAATACCGACGTCGTCAGGAGCAGGTTGCGGATGGCATCGAAACCAAGGAGCACGATGGCGAAATTCACCGTGGCGATGCGCTGCGGAAAACCGTAGAAAGAGGAGTTCACCAGGCGCAGGAGGCGTGCCGTCAACACCTGGTCGTCGTTGATCACGGCGGCCAGATCCCGGGCGGACGATTTCGGATTGTTGATGACCTCCGTTATCCGAAAGACGGTTCGCGGCAGTGTCGGCAGGTCCTCGACACGTCCGACGATGGCGTTTAGCCGTTTAGTCTGCATCGGCGGCATCCTGGCACTCGAATCGGTGCATGATGATATCGGTGGCTACCCGGCGAATTTTACGCATCACGTCGCTTTGATCCCATTGGCTGAATTTATCTGCCATCCGTTTTTCAATCGCTGCGCGCTGCCCGCTGCCATCGGATGGCGTTCGTTCCGCGGGCGCATCCGACTCCGACTCGATGTGGATAAAGGCGATGCCCCAGGATTTGAGCATCTTTATACTTTTGGAATTGAGCGCAGCCCCTTTTTTAAGCAACAGCATTTGCTGATCGTTGAACAGGTCGCTGGCCAAGGTCATGTCGGGCTTCGCATCCATGAGGGGGATTCGCTGCATCAGGTTTTCTCCCGCAGCGTTTGGCGCAGGGCCTCGAGATGCGCGTTCAATTCAGTCAATTCCATGGGTTTTTGGATGTAGCAGTACGCCCCCATGTCCATGGCTTCCTGGATGGTTTCGTCGTCACCGTAGGCCGAGAGCATGATGACACCGCAGTCGCCGCAGATCTCCTTCATGCGGCGCAGGACATCGATACCCCGCATGCCCGGCATGCTGATGTCCAGGAGGACGATGTCGGGAAGCGATTCACGGAACATAGTCAGGGCGTCCTCGCCCGTATTGGCCGTCCGCACCTGGTAGCCTTTCTGCGTCAGGAAAACATTCATCAGACTGCAGATGGTGGGTTCGTCGTCCACAACTAAGACATGGTTTTGGTTATCCACGGAATTTGTTCCTGATTCGACCCGTATGGCGCCCGCGCCCGGATAATTGGTTCGGCTGCACAAGCATTCAATAGTTTCGGAAATGCCTATCTCTTTTAGAGGTATCGGACATATTTCTCATATCTTTAGATTTTTATGGTGGCCAACCTACATATTATGGAAGGAGGCTATCAGTTTTCGGAGCAGACAATATTGGCCTCAAGTTTTCCATACGGGTTCCGATAACCTGGGCAGTGATGCAAAAACGCATCACATAGCCTACAGCGAAGGCAGAAAGCCTTCAAACATCCAGAAAGGAGAAGTTATCATGGCTATGAGCAACATCACCCTCACCAGCGGCATGCGGCAGAACCTTTTCAGTCTGCAGAACACCCAGAAATTGATGGAGGGTACCCAGACCCGTCTGAGCACGGGCAAGCGCGTCAACTCCGCGCTGGACGATCCCATCAACTTCTTTGCGGCCCAGG
>JASJBQ010000105.1 GCA_030066455.1 Desulfobacterales bacterium | reverse complement strand
GATCTTGGTTACCTGAACGAAATCCAACTCAACCGGCGTTGACCGCCCGAAAATACTGACCAGCACCCTGATCTTCCCCTTTTCGGCGTTGACTTCGTCCACCGTGCCGTTGAAGTTGGTGAACGGGCCGTCGATGACGCGGATCTCATCACCGGTCTCAAAGAAATACTTGGGCTGCGGCTTTTCCTTGCCGGCTTCCATGCGGTTGAGGATCTGGTTGGCCTCTTCATCGGTGATGGGCGTCGGTTTGTCCCGCCCCCCCAGAAAACCGGTCACCTTGGCGGTGTCGTTGACGGTGTGCCAGGTTTCATCGTCCAGATGCATATTGACCAGAATATAGCCGGGATAGAACTTGCGGGCCGACGTCTTGCGCTTGCCCTTGACGAGTTCCACGACTTCTTCGGTGGGCACCACCACCTCGCCAAATTTCTCCGGATCAGTGGAATTCTGGATGCGGTCCTCAAGGGATTTCTTGACCTTGTTCTCAAACCCGGAGTAGACGTGAACGATATACCATCTCTTGTTTAGGGCCACTTTTTCCTCACATTAGTGCAGGACCAGGCGCACAAGGCTGGAAAGCCCCATATCGACCACGCCGAGAAATGCGGAAATGATAAAGACCAGCACCAGCACCACGACGGTTGATCCCACCGTTTGCTTGCGAGAGGGCCAGGCGACCTTTTTGAGCTCCACCTTGACTTCCCGGAGAAACTGCATGGACTGGCCCCACCAGCCCTGAACCTTGCCGCCAGGTTCGCTTTTGGTCTTCACGGCGGCCGAAGGACGACGTGAAACGCTATAGGCTTTCTTCTTGGCGACGGGCGTCACACTGGCCGTGCTGTCACTGGCCGCTGCCGATTCCGCCGCTTTGCCTTCCGCCCCCCCGTGCTTCTTTTTCTTGCTGCCGGGGCTCTTCTTTCGTTGTAAACGCGCCATGGTCTATCCAACTATGTCTACCGCGGCCACGCGGGTTTGCACCCCATCCGTCCGCGAATTCGTCTTAATGTTCCAAGTAAGGTGGCAGGCCAGGAGGGATTCGAACCCCCAACCCTCGGATTTGGAGTCCGATGCTCTACCAATTCGAGCTACTGGCCTGCGAGGGTCAACACCACCTTCAAACGCCCTAAACCCTGAGGGCAACCGTCCCCTATTTTGTTTCCCGATGGGGTGTATGCTTTCCGCAGAAGCGGCAATACTTGCTGAACTCAAGCTTGTCCGGCGTCGTCCGCTTGTTTTTGGTCGTCGTATAGTTTCGCTGCTTGCACTCCTGGCAGGCAAGGGTCACAATGATTCGCACGTCACTACCTCCTTAATCGCTTACTCCACGATTTCACTGACAACCCCGGCACCGACCGTGCGACCGCCCTCGCGAATCGCAAAGCGCAACTCCTTCTCCATCGCAATCGGCGTAATCAACTCCGCCTCAATCGCAACGTTGTCACCGGGCATCACCATCTCTACACCCTCCGGCAGCGTCAGCACGCCCGTCACGTCCGTCGTCCGAAAATAAAACTGCGGACGATAACCGTTGAAAAACGGCGTGTGACGGCCGCCCTCTTCCTTGCTCAATATGTAACACTCCGCCTTGAACTTCGTGTGCGGCGTAATCGAACCCGGCTCCGCCACAACCTGGCCGCGCTCCACCTCATCGCGCTTCGTGCCCCGAAGCAAGACACCGATGTTGTCGCCCGCACGACCCTCGTCCAGAAGCTTGCGGAACATCTCCACACCCGTGCACACCGTCTTGAACGTCGGGCGGATCCCCACGATCTCGATGTTGTCGCTCACACGGATAATCCCGCGCTCCGCACGGCCCGTCACCACCGTCCCGCGACCCGATATACTGAACACGTCCTCAATCGGCATCAAAAACGGCTTGTCAATGTCGCGCTCCGGCTCCGGAATAAAATCGTCGATCGCCGCCATCAACTCGAAAATCGGCTGGGCCGCTTCACTCTCCACGCTGTCCGACTCCAGCGCCTTCAGCGCGCTGCCGCGGATGATCGGCGTGTCGTCGCCCGGAAACTCGTACTTCGTCAAAAGCTCCCGCAACTCCATGTCCACCAGCTCAATCAACTCCTCGTCGTCCACCATGTCGCACTTGTTCAAAAACACCACGATCCGCGGAACTCCCACCTGACGGGCCAGCAATATGTGCTCGCGCGTCTGCGGCATCGGACCATCGTCGGCCGCCACCACCAAAATCGCGCCGTCCATCTGCGCCGCACCCGTAATCATGTTCTTGATGTAGTCCGCATGACCCGGACAGTCCACATGCGCGTAATGACGGTTGTCCGTCTCGTACTCCACGTGCGCCGTGGCGATCGTGATCCCGCGCTCCTTCTCCTCCGGCGCCTTGTCAATCTGATCGAAGGGAATAAAATCCGCCATCCCCTTCATACCGTTCAACTTCGTGATCGCAGCCGTCAGCGTCGTCTTGCCATGGTCAATGTGACCAATCGTTCCCACGTTCACATGCGGCTTCGTCCGCTCAAACTTTTGCTTCGCCATCTTCTCTTCCTCCCATGCGGGCCAAGAACTCGTTTTTAATTTGCGTCAGTGCTCCGCAGCGTTGCCGTCCCAAGCATTCCGAAACATTGTTCGGCCGCCGGATTGCCCGGAATTGAACCCGAAGGCGGGGCTACCAGCGGAAATGGGCAAAGGCCTTGTTGGCTTCCGCCATGCGGTGGGTGTCCTCCCGCTTCTTGGCGGCCCCCCCACGATTGTTGGCCGCATCCAGAATTTCGCCGGCCAGGCGCGCGGCCATCCCCTTTTCGCCGCGCTTGCGCGAGAAATCGATCAGCCAGCGTATCCCCAGCGCCTGGCGCCGTGAGTGGCGAACCTCGGTGGGCACCTGATAAGTCGAACCGCCGACCCGGCGGGATTTGACCTCGATCATCGGCTTAACGTTGTCGAGCGCCTTTTCAAAAATCTTCAGCGGCGCCTCGTTGGTTTTCTTCTCGATGATGTCGAAGGCGTCGTAGAGCAAGCTTTCGGCCGTGCTCTTCTTACCGTCACGCATCACCGAACGGATGAATTTCGCCACCAGGACACTGTTGAATTTGGGATCCGGCAGAACAATTCGCCGCGGCACTTCTCTTCTTCTGGGCATAAGCTACACCATTTTCCATTAAACAATTTGACGTTAGCGCTTCAGATCAGCCGCCGCTACTTGGGCCGTTTGGCACCGTATTTCGACCGGCCCTGACGACGGTCCTCGACCCCCAGGGTATCCAGGGTGCCACGCACGATATGGTAACGCACACCGGGGAGGTCCTTGACACGCCCGCCGCGTACGAGCACAACCGAGTGCTCCTGAAGATTGTGCCCGATCCCGGGAATGTAGGCGGTCACCTCGATACCGGTCGTCAACCGCACACGGGCGACCTTCCGCAACGCCGAGTTCGGCTTTTTGGGCGTCGAGGTGTAGACACGCGTGCAGACCCCGCGCTTCTGCGGTGCCCCCTTGAGAGCGGGGGTGTTCGTCTTTTTCTGAATCTTTTTTCTGCCTTTGCGAACAAGCTGATTGATAGTGGGCATATGCTCCCCTTGAATCCTTCGATTAACAATATGGCCGAAACGGCAAAAGCGGCATATTTACAAGCCCGCCTATCGGTTGTCAAGCCATTTTTGGCTTGAAACGCTCGCCCGCATGCCATGAACCGCCGCCGTTGCTCGGTGGCCAGCGCAGATTGTCGTGTTCGCCGCTAGTGAGTAACCTATGCTCTTAGAACGAGTGATCGCCGCAGCGCGTCGTCCCAGTTAACATACGGTGTGGATGATGCAATCGCGCCTGCCGCGCGGAGCGCGGCAGGCGTTGGGTGCTAATTCTGGTCCACGTGAATCTCGCCGTACATCGGGAATCCGGTGCCGGCTGGAATCAACCGGCCCATGATCACATTTTCCTTAAGGCCTCGCAAATAGTCTATTGTGCCCCCGATGGCTGCATCTGTCAATACTTTTGTTGTTTCCTGGAAAGATGCCGCGGAGATGAAGCTATCCGTGCTCAGGGAGGCTTTGGTAATCCCCAGGATGAGCGGCTCGGCCAGGGCCGGCTGGCCGCCCTTCTCGATGACCGCCCGGTTGGCCTCTTCGAACACCACCCGGTCGACCTGCTCCTCGGTGATGAAATCCGTGTCGCCGACCTCCTTCACCTTCACACGGCGCATCATCTGACGCACGATCACTTCGATATGCTTGTCGTTGATGCGAACCCCCTGGAGGCGGTAGACTTCCTGGACCTCGTCCACGAGATAGCGCGCCAGGGCCACCTCGCCCTTGATGTTCAGAATGTCCTGCGGGATGGCGGCCCCGCCGATCAGCGGTTCGCCGGCGCGCACGTAGTCGCCCTCGTAAACATTGATGTGCTTGCCGCGCGGAATCAGGTACTCCTTTTTCTCACCCACATCCACCGGGGTCACCGTGATTTTCTGCTTGCCCTTCTTGGTGCCCTTGGCGATGCTGACATAACCGTCGATCTCGCTCAATATAGCGATATCCTTTGGTTTGCGCACCTCGAACAACTCGGCGACACGGGGCAAGCCACCGGTGATATCCTTGGTTTTGGTGGTGGCCCGGGGCAGTTTGGCGACGATGTCACCGGCGTTGACGCCGTCGCCCTCCTCGACCATGAGGATCGCCTCGGTGGGCAGGATATAGCGCGCCAGACCCGACTGACTGCTAAGCTTGGCCGTTTTGCCGGTTTCGTCCTTGATCGAGATGCGCGGGCGGGCATCCGCCAGCTTGGACTCGATAATGGTATGGCTCGACTTGCCCGTGACCGGGTCGACCTTCTCCTGGACCGTCTTGCCGGGAAGGATGTCGCCGAATTTGACGCTTCCGCTGACCTCGGTGATGATCGGCGTCGTAAAGGGATCCCACTGGGCCAGCAGTTGGCCGGCCTCGACGTCATCGCCATCGTTGATCAGCAGATGGGCGCCGAAAATAACCGGGAACCGTTCGCGTTCGCGGCCGCCCTTGTCGATGATGGCAAATTCGCCGCCGCGACGGTTCATCACCACCAGATTGCCCTCGGAGTTGGATACCACGTCCAGATCCAGGAATTTGATATGTCCGTCCACCCGGGCCCTGATGTCGGCCTGCTCGACACGGCGGCTTGCCGTCCCGCCGATGTGGAACGTCCGCATGGTCAGCTGGGTGCCGGGCTCGCCGATGGACTGCGCGGCCAGAATCCCGACGGCCTGCCCCTTTTCGACGCGGTGGCCGTGGGCCAGGTCGCGACCGTAGCAGGTGGCGCATACGCCGTAGCGGGTGCGGCAGGTAAGGACCGAGCGAATCTGCACACTGGTCACGCCGGAATCCTCCACCCGCTCCACAGCGGCTTCGTCGATCGGCTGGCCGGATCTGACCAGGACCTCATCGGTAAACGGATCGACGACGTCGTCGACCGCATAACGGCCCAGGATGCGCTCGCCCAGGCGCTGAATAACCTCGCCGCCCTCCATCAGGGGCTCGACTTCGATGCCGACCATGGTACCGCAGTCTTCCTCGGTGATCACACAGTCCTGCGCCACGTCCGCCAGGCGCCGGGTGAGATAACCGGAATTGGCCGTCTTCAGCGCGGTGTCGGCCAGGCCCTTGCGGGCCCCGTGGGTGGAGATGAAGTATTGCAGCACCGAAAGCCCCTCGCGAAAGTTGGCCTGAATCGGGGTTTCGATGATTTCGCCCGAAGGTTTGGCCATCAGGCCGCGCATCCCGGCCAGCTGCCGCATCTGGTCCTTGCTGCCGCGCGCCCCCGAATCGGCCATCATGAAGATGGGGTTGAAGCCGGAAGCTTCGTGTCCCCCGGGCGAGGGCGCATTCTTCATGGCCTCCATCATCTCATTGGCCACGTCATCGGTGGCTTTGGCCCAGATATCGACGACCTTGTTGTACTTCTCACCCTGGGTGATGAGCCCCTCGGTGTACTGTCGGCTGATTTCGGTCACGTTGACCTCGGCCTGTTTGAGGATGTCCCATTTCTTTTCGGGAATGATCATGGCATCGATCGAGATCGAAAGGCCGCCCTCGGTCGAGTAGCGGTAGCCGATGTCTTTGAGGCGGTCGGAGAGAATGACCGTGGCCTTGGGCCCCAGCCGCCGGTAGACCAGGTCCACCAGTTCCCGCAGGGCTTTTTTGTCCATGGCGTGGTTGACGGCCTTGAAAGGCACGCCCACATCGCGCCGCACGACATGGAAGAAATGCAGGCGCCCGCCCGCCGCCAGACGTCCGGAGGTTGACGCCAACGGCAGTTGAAAGACCGTTGCGGCGTCGGCCGCGGTCAGGCTGTAGATACCCTGGAGTTCGCTCTGTTTGAGCAGCCCGGTGCGGCCTTGATCCAACCCGCCGGTGGTCTCGGCCATCTCGTCGGCAAGGATGTTGAAATCGGCGCCAGCGGCCAGATCCTTCTCAATCTTCTCGGCTTCGGCTTCGCTGTCCACGGCGATATGCCGAAACGCCAAGATCAGATCGTTGGGCATGATTTCCCAGAGCAGCACCCGGCCGACGGTCGTATCCAGGCGCTGGTTGTCGGCCCGCAGTTTGATCCGCGTGTGCAGTTCAACCGCTCCGGCGTCGTAGGCCTGACGCACTTCGTCGGGATTGCTGAAAATCTTGTTCTCCCCCTGAAGACCCTCGATGCTGCGGGTCATATAGTAGATGCCCAGGACGATGTCCTGGCTGGGAACGATGATCGGGCTGCCGTTGGCCGGTGACAGGATGTTGTTACTCGATAGCATCAGCACCCGGGCCTCGATCTGGGCCTCCACCGACAACGGCACGTGCACGGCCATCTGGTCGCCGTCAAAGTCAGCGTTGAAGGCGGTGCAGACCAGCGGATGGAGCTGAATCGCCTTGCCCTCGATCAAGATCGGCTCGAACGCCTGGATCCCCAGCCGGTGAAGCGTCGGGGCACGGTTGAGCATCACGGGGTATTCCTTGACGACCTCGTCCAGCGTGTCCCAGACTTCGGGGATCTCCCGTTCGACCATCTTCTTGGCGCTCTTGACCGTGGAAACGAGCCCCTTTTGTTCCAGGCGATAGTAGATGAAGGGCTTGAACAGTTCGAGGGCCATTTTCTTGGGCAGGCCGCACTGGTGCAGGCGCAGGTCCGGCCCCACGGTGATCACGGTCCGGCCGGAATAGTCCACGCGCTTGCCGAGCAGGTTCTGGCGGAAACGGCCCTGCTTGCCCTTGAGCGTATCGCTCAGGGATTTGAGCGGCCGCTTGTTGGTGCCGGTGATCACGCGGCCGTGACGGCCGTTGTCGAACAGAACGTCCACGGCCTCTTGCAGCATGCGCTTCTCGTTGCGCACGATGATGTCCGGCGCCTTGAGGTCGATCAGGCGTCTGAGCCGATTGTTGCGATTGATCACCCGGCGGTAGAGATCGTTGAGATCGGAGGTGGCGAAGCGCCCGCCCTCCAGCGGCACCAGCGGGCGTAAATCCGGCGGCAGCACCGGAATGACGCTCATGATCATCCAGGAGGGGTCCACTCCAGACTTGCGAAAGGCATCCACGATCTTGAGCCGCTTGGCCAGCTTCTGCCGTTTGGCCACCGAGCCCGTTTCGCGGACCTCCCGGCGCAGGTCGTTGTAGAGCGCGTCCAGGTCGATTTCTTCGAGCAGCGTCTTGACGGCTTCGGCCCCGATACCGGCCTCGAACTTGTTGCCGTAGAGCTCCAGGGCCTCCATGTATTTCTCGTCCGTGAGCAACTGACCCTTGGTGAGCGGCGTTTCCTTGGGGTCGATGACGATATAGCAGTCGAAATAGAGCACCTTCTCCATGTTCTTCAGGGTCAGATCGAGAAGGTTGCCGATCTTGCTGGGCAGACTTTTCAAAAACCAGATGTGCGATACCGGTGTGGCCAGCTCGATATGGGCCATGCGCTCGCGCCGCACCTTGGACTGGATGACTTCGACGCCGCATTTCTCGCAGATCACCCCACGGTGCTTCATACGCTTGTATTTGCCGCAGTTGCACTCGTAATCCTTGGTCGGGCCGAAAATCTTAGCGCAGAACAGACCGTCGCGCTCGGGCTTGAAGGTGCGGTAATTGATCGTCTCCGGTTTTTTGATTTCGCCGAAGGACCACTTGCGGATCTGCTCCGATGATGCCAGCGACAGCCGGATGCCGTCGTATTTCCGGGGATCGGTGGGCTTTGCAAAGAAATCGTATAACGTTTCCAAAGCGCTCTCCTTGTATCTTATTCGCCTTCCAGCAGCTGGATATCCAGCCCCAAAGCCTGGAGTTCCTTGGTCATCACCCGGAAAGACTCGGGCAGCCCGGGTTCCAGGACATTCTGCCCCTTGACGATCTTCTCATACATGCGCGTGCGTCCGGCCATGTCGTCGGACTTCACGGTTAAAAATTCCTGCAGCGCAAAAGCAGCACCGTAGGCTTCCATGGCCCAGACTTCCATCTCCCCCAGACGCTGCCCACCGAATTGGGCTTTGCCGCCCAGCGGCTGCTGGGTCACAAGCGAGTAGGGCCCGATAGAGCGGGCATGGATCTTGTCGTCGACCAGATGGTGCAGTTTGAGCATGTACATCGTGCCGACGGTGATTTTCTCGTCGAAAGGCTTGCCCGTTCGGCCGTCATGGAGCTTGGCCTGGGCCAGCCGCTCGTGACCGGCTTCCTCCAGGAGCGCCTTGATCTCGTGTTCCTTGGCACCGTCGAACACCGGGGTGGCCATGTGAACGCCGTCACGGTAGTTGGCTGCAAAGGTCAGCAGGTCGCCATCTTTCAGCTTGCCGATGGCCTTGGCCGTGGTGTTGTCGGAGAAAATCCGGGCGAGTTTTTCGCGCAGGGCCTTGGTCTTGCTTTCCTCCAGCAGCGCCTGGATCTGGTCTCCCAGGCCCTTGGCCGCCAAGCCGAGGTGAATTTCCAGAATCTGGCCGACGTTCATGCGCGAAGGAACTCCCAGCGGGTTGAGCACCATGTCCACCGGCTTGCCGTTTTCGAAATAGGGCAGGTCTTCGATGGGCAGGATGCGGGAGACAACACCCTTGTTGCCGTGCCGTCCGGCCATCTTGTCCCCGACGGAGAGCTTGCGCTTCATGGCCACATAGACCTTGACCATCTTGATCACGCCCGGGGGCAGGTCATCGCCCTTTTCGAACCGGCTGACGTGCTGATCGAAGCGCTCCCGGACCTCCTCGCTCAAACGGCGGGTTTGCTCCAGGACGTCGTGGATGGCCTCCGTCTGCTGAGGGTCTTCGAGGATGACGTGCTCAAACTGCGCCAGCGGCGTGGCCTGCAGTGCTTCTTCCGTAATCACGGCGTTCTTGGCGATCAGGGTCTTCTTGCCCTTCTTGATCGAAGCGTAGCATTTCTGCCCCGCGAGCAGTTTGGTCAGACGATCGCGGGCCACGCCCTCGATAATGTTGATCTCATCCTCGCAGTCCTTCTCGCGGCGGCTGATCTCATCGTCCTCGATCTGGCGGGTGCGGTCATCCTTGCTCGCACCCCGCCGCGAAAACACCTTGGCATCAATCACGATGCCCTGAACGCCCGGCGGCACCCGCAGCGAGGTATCTTTGACATCGCCGGCCTTTTCGCCGAAGATCGCGCGCAGCAGCTTTTCCTCGGGCGAAAGCTGGGTCTCGCCCTTGGGCGTGATTTTGCCCACCAGGATATCACCGGGTTCGACCTCCGCCCCCAGCCGAATGATGCCGCTGTCGTCGAGATCCTTCAGGGCTTCATCGCCGACGTTGGGGATGTCGCGCGTGATGTCTTCCTTGCCCAGCTTAGTATCGCGGGCCACCACCTCGAATTCCTCGATGTGCACCGAGGTGTAGACCCCGTCGCGGACGAGACGTTCGCTGACCAGGATGGAGTCCTCGAAATTGTAACCGCCCCAGGGCATGAAGGCCACGGTCACATTCTTGCCCAGGGCCAGTTCGCCCTTGTCGGTGGCGGGACCGTCCGCCACGATCTGCCCCTTGACCACCCGGTCGCCCTTACGGACGATCGGGCGGTGGTTGAAACAGGTATTCTGGTTGCTGCGCACGAATTTGGAGAGATTGTAAATCGTCACCGGTTTGTCGGCGCCGTTGCCGTCCTCGGCCGTATCGTGCCGGATGACGATGCGCGACGCATCCACATCCACCACCTCGCCGTCGCGGCGGGCGACGATCGCGACCCCGGAATCGCGTGCGACGACGCTCTCGATCCCGGTACCGACCAGAGGCGCTTCGCTGATCAACAGCGGCACGGCTTGGCGCTGCATGTTCGATCCCATGAGGGCTCGGTTGGCGTCGTCGTTTTCCAGAAAGGGGATCAAAGAGGCGGATACGCTGACGAGCTGATTGGGCGAAATGTCCATCAGCTCGATCTTGTCGTTTTCCACCATCATGAATTCGCCGGACACCCGCGAGGTTACAAGCGGGTTGACATAGTGCCGGTTCGCGTCGACTGGGGCGTTGGCCTGGGCAATCGGGTGCTCCTGCTCCTCGAAAGCGCTCAGGAAACGCACCTTGTCGGTAATCGTCGCCTCGCTGACGACGCTGTAGGGCGTTTCGATGAAGCCGTACTGGTTGACGCGCGCATAGGTGCTCAGAGAGACGATCAGGCCGATATTGGGGCCCTCCGGCGTTTCGATCGGGCAGATGCGTCCGTAGTGCGAGGGGTGCACGTCGCGCACCTCAAAACCGGCACGCTCACGGGTCAGGCCACCCGGACCCAGCGCGCTCAAACGGCGCTTGTGGGTGGTTTCCGACAGCGGGTTGGTCTGGTCCATGAATTGCGAGAGCTGGCTGGTGCCGAAGAATTCCTTGACCACGGCCGACACCGGCTTGGGGTTGACCAAGTCGTGCGGCATGAGGGCATCGACTTCCTGCAGACTCATGCGCTCCTTGATGGCCCGTTCCATGCGCACCAGTCCGATACGGTACTGGTTCTCCAGGAGTTCACCCACCGCCCGGACGCGCCGGTTGCCCAGATGATCGATATCGTCCACCACCCCCTGGGTGTCGCGCAGTTCGATCAGCGTTTTGGCCGTCAACAGAATATCCTCCTTGCGCAGAATGCGGAGGTTGATGTCGCTGTCGATGCCCAGACGCTGGTTGATCTTCATGCGTCCGACCCCCGAGAGGTCGTAGTAAGTCGATTTGAAAAACAGGTTGTCGATGAAATCCTGGGCCACCTCAGGTGTCGCCGGATTGCCCGGGCGCAGACGCCGGTAGATTTCGATCAGGGCCTCCTCCTTGCTTTCAACCTTGTCGAGCAGGAGGGTCTTGCGGACGGCATCGCTGCTGGTGACGCCGTCGATGAACAGGACGTCCAGATATTTGATCCCGGCTTCGCGCAGCTTCGCCAGCATGTCCTCGTCGATGGCCTCGTTGATTTGAGCCAGCAGGGCGCCGCTTTTGGGATGGGTGACCTTCCGGGCCAGGACCTTGCCGATGACGTCCTCTTCGTTGATCGGAAATTCCTGCAGACCCGCGGCACTCAGACGTTTGATGGCGCGTTTGGTGAAGATGCGGCCCTTTTTGACGACCACTTCGCCGGAATCGGGGTCCTTTACGTCTCGGGTGGCGCGCTGTCCCTTGAGCAGATCGGGGTGAAACGATTTGAAGACGCGCTTGCCCTTCAGGAAGATCCGCTCCTGGTGGTAGAAGTAGTTCAGAAGATCTTCGGAAGAGAAGCCAAAGGCCTTGAACAGAATCGTGACCGGGAATTTGCGCCGGCGGTCGATGCGGATATAGACGATATCCTTGGGGTCGATCTCGAGATCAATCCAGGAGCCGCGCACCGGGATGATCCGCGAGCTGTAAATGATCTTGCCCGATGAATGCGTCTTGCCCTTGTCGTGGTCGAAGAAAACCCCCGAGGAGCGATGCAACTGGCTGACGACGACCCGCTCGGTACCGTTGATGATGAAGGTGCCCTTATCGGTCATCAGCGGAATCGTGCCAAAGTAGATCTCCTGCTCCTTGATGTCGCGGATATTGGAAACCCCCGTCTCGGCGTCCACGTCGTAAACCACGAGGCGTGCGGTAATGCGCAACGGGATTTCGTAAGTCATCCCCCGATGGATACACTCCTCAACACTGTGCTTTACCTCGGCAAAGCGGTAGGAAACGAACTCGAGGGACGCGCTTCCGGTAAAGTCCTTAATCGGGAAAACCGATTTAAAGACGGACTGCAGCCCGATATCTTCCCGCTGTTCGGGGGGCACGTGCATTTGCAGGAACCGGCTATAGGATTCCCGCTGAACGCCGATCAGGTCCGGGATTTCAACGATTTGAGGAATTTTTCCGAAATTCTTACGAATTCGCTGTTTGGCCAGTGACATTTCCGACATGGCTTCTCCAGGCAATGATGGATTTTGCGCTTAAGGCGCCCGGGAGGGGCCAAACCCCTCCCGGAGTGAAGTCCGGAGACTTGGGGCTTACTTGACTTCCACCTGCGCGCCAGCTTCTTCGAGCTGACCCTTGATTTTCTCGGCTTCGTCTTTGGGCACACCTTCCTTGACAGCCTTGGGTGTGCTTTCCACGAGTTCTTTGGCTTCTTTGAGGCCCAGTCCGGTGATGGCCCGAACCTCTTTGATGACCTGAATCTTCTTGTCCCCGTGAGCCGTGAGGACAACATCGAATTCGGTCTTTTCCTCGGCCGCAGCGCCTTCGGCACCGCCCGCCGGCATCCCCGCCATCATGGCCACCGGGGCCGCCGCGGATACGCCGAATTTTTCTTCAAGTTCCTTGACCAGTTCCGAAAGGTCGAGCACAGACATATTCGCGATGAATTCAATCACATCGTCTTTGGTGATATCAGCCATTTTAAGATTAACCTCCAGATTAAACGCTTAATAAAGATTTTTTGTTATAATGCACATCATGCGAGGGATGCGGACCCTCAGGCAGCTTCTTTCTGATCTTTGACCGCATTCAACACATTGACCAGGCGCCGCGGCGCATCGGCCAGCGCACTGACCAACCCCTGAGGTACGGCATTCATCGCCGCAAGCACCTGCGCCAGCAGTTCCTCACGCGAGGGCAGCTTGGACAGGGCCGTAATGGCGCTCAGGTCGAGCAGTTTGCCGTTCATGACGCCCGCTTTGATTTCCAGCTTGTCATTGTCCTTGGCGAACTGCGTCAGGACCTTGGCCGGTGCCACGGGATCCGTAAAGGCCAGTGCAATCGCACTGGGGCCTTTGAACGCATCCGTCAACTGCGCGGCATCCGTATCCTTGGAAGCGCGAATGAGCATGGTATTCTTGACCACCTGATACTCAACTTCGGCTTCGCGCAGCTTGCGGCGCAGATCGTTCATCTGGGCGACATCGAGTCCTTTGTAATCCGTGACGATGACTACCTGGGCCGCCTCGAATTTCTCGCGCAAGGCCGCTACGATCTTCTGTTTCTCATCTAATTTCACGAGTACCCAACACCTCCTTTCCCGCATCCCTTGTAAACCGGAGGTACCAACAAGACGAACACGCTGCCTCGGTAGGCCGGCCGGAGCCGATTAAACACGTCCTTCGTGAACCTACGGTCTTTGACAGGATGGCTGTATGATTAAAACAAACGGTGATCGCTGTCGGCCGTGGCCCCCAACGGCGCACAAACAAGCAGTGCGGGAAAGGCAGCGCTTGCCGGCCAGCGGGTCCGACGACCGGATCTATTTGAGCAGTTCCTTGACCTGGGCGACATCGACTTTGAGGCCCGGTCCCATCGTGGTTGAAATGGCGACCCCCTTGAGATAGGTTCCCTTGCTGGAAGTCGGTTTGAGGCGCATGATCGTTTCGAGAAAAGCCGTTATATTCTGGACGATTTTCTCCGCTCCGAAGGAGACTTTGCCCATGGGGGCGTGGACAATACCAGCCTTCTCCACCCGGAAGTCGATTTTTCCGGCCTTGAGTTCCTGAATCGCGCGGGCCAGTTCAAAGGTGACCGTTCCGGTCTTGGCATTGGGCATCAACCCCCGGGGGCCCAGCAGCTTGCCGATTTTACCGACGGTACCCATCATATCCGGCGTGGCCACGGCCTTGTCGAATCCAAACCAGCCCCCCTTGATCTTCTCGATCAAGTCGTCGTTGCCGACGAAATCAGCACCGGCATCCTGAGCTTCTTTTTCTTTTTCGCCCTTGGCAAATACCAGGACCTTGACTTCTTTGCCCAGCCCGTTGGGAAGCACCACGGTACCGCGAACCATCTGATCGGCATGGCGCGGATCGACCCCCAGCTTGACTGCCACGTCGACGGTTTCGTCAAACTTGGCAAAAGACGAGGCCAGGGTGTGCTGCACGGCTTCTTCGAAGTTCGACGGCACGGCCGCCTTCAATTTATCTCTGGACTGCGTATAGTGTTTACCCCGCTTCGGCATTGCTCTTTTCTCACTCCCTTTGGCTAAACGACTTCGATCCCCATGCTGCGGGCCGTACCGGCAATGATCCGGCAGGCCGCATCCAAATCATTGGCGTTCAGGTCCGGCATTTTCAGTTTGGCAATTTCCTCTACTTGTGTACGCGTCACCTTGCCCACACGGTCGCGCTTCGGGTCGCCCGCGCCCTTGGCCACTTTGGCCGCTTTTTTGAGTAAAACCGCAGCCGGCGGTGTCTTGGTGATAAACGTAAACGAGCGGTCCTGATAGACGGTGATAACCACCGGGATGATCATACCGGCCTCGTTGGCCGTCCGGGCATTGAAAGCCTTGCAGAAATCCATGATGTTGACCCCGTGCTGCCCCAACGCCGGGCCGATCGGCGGGGAGGGATTGGCTTTGCCCGCCTCAACCTGCAGTTTGATCATTGCCATAACTTTTTTAGCCATCTTTGGTCACTTACTCCTCTTATGCCACGCGTTGCCTGGCGCTTAGATCTTGGTTACCTGAACGAAATCCAACTCAACCGGCGTCGACCGCCCGAAAATACTGACCAGCACCCGGATCTTCCCCTTCTCGGCATTGACTTCGTCCACCGTGCCGTTGAAGTTGGTAAACGGGCCGTCGATGACGCGAATCTCATCACCGGCTTCAAAGAAGTACTTGGGCTGCGGCTTTTCTTTGCCGGCTTCCATGCGGTTTAAGATCTGGTTAGCCTCTTCATCCGTGATGGGTGTCGGCTTGTCCCGTCCCCCCAGGAATCCGGTCACCTTGGCGGTATCGTTGACGATGTGCCAGGTTTCGTCGTCCAGATGCATATTGACCAGAATATAGCCGGGATAGAACTTGCGGGCCGAGGTTTTACGCTTGCCCTTGACCAGCTCCACGACCTCTTCGGTGGGCACCACCACCTCGCCGAATTTATCCGGATCGGGGGAATTCTGGATGCGGTCTTCAAGCGATTTCTTGACTTTGTTCTCGAACCCGGAATAGACGTGAACGATGTACCATCTTTTGTTTAGGGCCACTTTTGCCTCACATTAGTGCAGGACCAGGCGCACAAGGCTGGAGAGCCCCATGTCGACCACGCCGAGAAATGCGGAAATGATGAAGACCAGCACCAGTACCACGACGGTCGATCCCACCGTTTGCTTGCGTGAAGGCCAGGCGACCTTCTTGAGTTCCACCTTGACTTCTCGGAGGAACTGCATGGACTGGCCCCACCAGCCCTGAATCTTGCCACTGGGTTCGCTTTTGGTCTTCACGGCGGCCGAAGGACGACGTGAAACGCTATAGGCTTTCTTCTTGGCGATAGGCGTCACACTGGCTGTGCTGCCATCGTCCGGTGCCGATCCCGCCGGTTTGCCTTCCGCCCCCCCCTGCTTCTTTTTCTTGCTGCCGGGGCCCTTCTTTCGTTGTAAACGCGCCATGGTTTATCCAACTATGTCTACCGCGGGCACCTGGGTCTTT
>JASJBQ010000010.1 GCA_030066455.1 Desulfobacterales bacterium | reverse complement strand
TGGGGGTCAGTTTCATGCCCTTCGCCATCGTGCTCATGGTGGCCGCCTCCTGTGCTTTCATCGTGCCCTCAGGCTACCAGACCAATATGATGGTCTGGACGGCAGGCGGCTATCGCTTCACCGATTTCATCAAACTGGGGCTAGCCGTAACGGTGATCCTCGGGGGGGTGGCGCTTGGCATCACGCCCTTAATCTTCCCCTTCTGACGGACGGTTGCCTGAGAGGTCCGATAGCGGCGTTACGCTTCACCCTTCGTCATTGCGGCGTACCGATGTACGCCTCTCTCCTCAGGGCTCGCAGGCCTTGCTCTCGAACCTCTCAGACAACCGTCGGGTTCCCTAACCCTTTAAATTCAGCCGGATGGGCTGCCCACTGCAACCCGTGTGTGCCTCCGCCCATACATCGGTGAAATTAAAGGACGGCCGCTATCAACCTTTGAAGAAACGAGCTATAATCCCTTTGACCCGCGCCGAGCATCGGTGTGTCGGCCGGAGATAGCGCGCGGACTGTCTGAGCGCAGCGAGTTTCCGCGCGCGCCGGCCGACGCGACGACGCGCAGGGTCAAGCGGGGCACGAGCGCCTTCATTAGGTTACTTTTCTTGACGGTCCCGTAAAAAGTCCGATATCGGCGTTACGCTTCACCCCTCGTCATTGCGGCGTACCGTAAGTACGCCTCACTCCTCGGGATTCGCAAGCCTTGATCTCAGACCTTTTACGAAACCGTCCGGCAAAAGACTTTTTACGAATTCATCTTTTCTTTTGCGCATAAGAAAACTAACATTCAACAATAGAATTTCGGTGCCACGCGACGTCGATTCGGCTGCACGACATATACACTACAGCCCTTCCAGCAGATCGTCCTCGAAGAACGGCTTGAGCATGTAAATGATATCACTCTCCCGCGACGGGTAGGGGCTCATGACGTTGTTCCAGAAGAGTTTGTCCGCCGGGCAGCCGTCGATCATGGCCTGCTTGAAGGTGTTGATCAGACCGGAGGCGTTGTCGGAAATAACGTGCGCCCCCAAGATTTGACTGTCTTCGTCGACCATCACCTTGAAGGCCGCGTGCGCCAGCCCCACCCGTTTATAAGTGGGCCAGCCGATCTGTGTATCGCTGTTTTTGTAGTAGCGCACCCCTTCGGCTTGAAGTGCGTCCTCGGTGGCACCCACCATGGCATACTGGGGGTAGGTAAACAGAACGGTGGGTACGGTGCGGTGGTCGATGCGTGCCCCGGCGCCGCCCTCGACGGCGGCCAGGATGTTCTTGGCGGCCACATATCCCTCGTAGTCCGCCACCCGGGCCAGCTGGAGCGTGGCGGCACAGTCCCCCACGGCAAACACCCGCGGGTTGGAGGTGCGCATTTCCGCATCGACGGTAATCCCCCGGCGGGTGAAAACCACCTCCCCCGCCTGGAGCCGGAGATCGTCGAGGGCGGCCACACGACCGGCCCCATGGACCACGAGGTCGGCCGCGTAATCCGCCCCATCGGTCCTGACCACCCATCCCTCCCCTTTTTTTTCAACCGCTTGAATGGTCACACCGGTGTGGATGTCGATGCCTTCGGCCTGGGAAGCGGCCACCAGGGCATCGACCATCTCGCTGTCGAAGGGCCCCAGCGGGCGAGGGGCCACCTCCAGAACGATCGTGCGCTCGGCCGGCCCCAAGCGGGCGGCGAAATGGGCGAACTCGAAGGATATAAACCCGCCCCCCACGAACACCACCCGGGGCGGCAGGTGGTCGCGCGCCAGGAATTCGGTGCTGGTCGTCAGCTGGTCCGCGCCCGGGAACGGCAGTGGCATGGGGCGCGCCCCGGTGGCCAGAATGAAAAACCGCGCCTTGATGATCTGATTCCCGACCACCATGGTATCCAGGTCCTTGAAGGCGGCCGTGCCGTCGATAACATCAATGCCCGATCCTTCGAGTCCGGTGCGGGTGCCGGTTGGAATCGGATCGGTAAAGGCATTCTTCTGCGCCAGGACCGCCGCCCAGTCCGCCTGGGCGGGTTGGGCGATACCCTTGCCCGCCAGATGGTGGGAACGGGCCACGGTCTCGGTGGCCTCGTAGAAATATTTCTTGGCCTGGCATCCGGCCAGGGCACAGACGCCCCCCGGCGTCGGGCTGTTCTCGACCACGGCCACCCGCAGACCGTATTCACAGAGCGTGTACGCCGCCGTCTGCCCACCGGATCCGGAACCCACCACCACCACATCGTAATTTTGCATTTCATTCACCTTTCGCATCTGGTTCCAAGCATCATGCTCGCACATTCTACTCGAATGTGGGACGAAGGCAAACCGCTTGCTCCGCTGCGTTCGCGTCGTCGACCCTCTATCGGGATGTTTGACAGGGTCGCGCTATAAATCGGGGTGCCAATCGCAATGACCGTTCAACCTGGCGCCAAACCCTGTGATTCGCTCGGCTGATCCAGCAGGCAGCGCAGCTTTTGGGACAGGACCGGCAGGTCGAATGGTTTCGGAAGGAAGCCGTCACAGCCGCGGGCCAGGATGTGGTTGGCCCGTTGATTGATGCTGTAGCCGCTGGCCAGTAGAACTTTGACCTCCGGGTTCAGGCGCCGCAACTGATCGAAGGTGTCACTGCCGCTCATTCCGGGCATAATCATATCGAGGATCACCAGGTCGATGTCAGCGCCCTTCTCACGGTAGGTCGCCAGGGCTTCCTGGCCACTGGCGGACAGCAACACCCGGTAGCCGAGTTTCAGCAGCATCAATCGTCCGATCTT
This sequence comes from Desulfobacterales bacterium, assembly GCA_030066455.1. The sequence goes on along the minus strand of JASJBQ010000010.1, from coordinate 21,013 downwards.
CAGCACTTCCTCCTCGTCATCCACGAGCAGAACCGTCTCGTGGCCCTTCAAGGGCTGTATGGCCGGGCGACGCCGCTCGCGCGGCACCCTTTCGGAAGCCGGCAGATAAATTGAGAACGTGGTGCCCGTTCCCATCTCGCTCTCGACATTGATGGCGCCGTTGTGGTTGCTGACGATCCCGTAGACCGATGCCAGACCCAACCCGCTGCCGCGCCCCCCCTTCTTGGTGGTAAAAAAGGGATCGAAAATGCGTTTGAGCGTATCCGCATCCATGCCCTTGCCGGTATCGATCACATCGACCCGGACGTAACGCCCGGCATCAATGCCATGGGCCTTCGCAAGCTCGCGGTCGAGTTCGGTATTGGCCGTGGTCACGGAAAGCGTTCCGCCGCCGGGCATGGCCTGCCAGGCATTGACGAAAAGGTTGACCAGCACCTGGCTGAACTGATTCTGATCGATTTCGACGGACCACAGGTTTTCGCCGTAGGATTCGTGCATCTCGATCTCCCGCCGCGTTCGGCCGAACATGGCAAAGTTACGGGCGACCAGAAGATTCATGTCGGTCGGCACCGGCTCGTATTTGCCGCCACGTGCATACCCCAGCAGCTGCTTCGTCAGATCGGCCGCACTGCGGACCTGATCCTCGATCCCCTCGAGATGCTCCTTGAAAGGATGATCGGCGTCAGCGTCGATCCGCATCAGGGAGACACGGCCCTGGATGCCCATGAGAAGATTGTTGAAATTGTGGGCGATGCCGCCGGCCAGGGTGCCGATGGCCTCCATCTTCTGGGACTGCCGCAGTTGATCTTCCAGGCTTTTGGTCTGGGAGATGTCGCGCAGGTTCCAGATGACGCCGGACAACGATCTATCGGCGTCGAAATACGGGTAGAAGGCCATTTCGGCGTAGCGCACCGAACCATCCGGCAACTTGAGCTGCCCCTGTTTGTGGATCTCTTCTCCCGCCAGACAATGGGCCAGACTGCAGGCGATCTGGGTCTCGAAATTGTGCTCGCCGATGACCGTCTTCAGCTGAACGCGTGGGCCCGTCTCGTTCCGGGCAAGGAACCATTCGCGGAAAGCTTCATTTACCGCCTCCAGATTGTAGTCCCGGTCGACGAGGGCGATCGGGCTGCTGGTGGAGGCCATGATACGCTCGTACTTGCGCAGTTTGTCTTCGGCGTGCTTGCGGACGGTGATATCCCGCAGGGATGCCAGATAGGCGGGTTCCTCCCCCCATTCGGTTTCCACCAGGCGCATTTCAGCCACGCGCCGCTCGCCGCCGCGGTGCAGAATATCGATTTCGGTACTGGCGTCGCCCACGAGCGGAAACCCGAAAGCGGTACCGATCAGTTCCTCGGCCTGCCGCCCGAACATCCCTTCGGCCGCCGGGTTGGCGAACCGGATGATACCCAGCCGATTCAGCACCACAATGGCATCGGCATTGTGGATGATCAGCGCGTTCATGCGCGGCTGACGCGACTGCCAGACGTCGCGGTAATGCCGGCGGTGGCGGGCGGTTTGGATCACGCGCGAGAGCATGCTGGTGTGGATGGTGTCCTTGACCAGGAAATCCTCGGCCCCGCTGCGCAGTGCTTTCGCTGCCAAGTGGGGGTCCTCGTCGTCGTTCAAGACCAGGATCGGCGTGTCACCGGCCGTACGGCGCAGGTTGGCGAGGTCATCGTCGCCGTTGCGTCCCGGCGTGGCCAGATCATAGAGCACGACGTCGATACCGCCGCCGGCCAGACACTTGATGCCGTTGTCGAGATCGTCGGCGGTCAGCATACTGCAATCCAGTTCCGGTGCCTTGGCGAGCATCTCGTTGAAAAGGCGCTGGTCGCCGTAATCCTTTTGGATCAGCAGAATGGTGCAATCATCCGTGCTCACGGTGTCCTCCGCACCCAAGATTGGCTGGATGGCATGGGTTTAAAGGTCGTCGCCCTCCTGAAAAAGATTACTGAGTCGCTCCAACTCTCCGGGGGAAACGCAGGAGGGATGCCCCGTCAGAATCCCGGATATATCCTGAAAGGGGTTGCCGATATGCATCCCGGCGCCGTCGATCATAAACTCCCGAATGGTCTTTTCGTGGGAGGAGCCGCGCATCTTGAGCACCGTCAGACCCCGCCGCATTTCACCCAGGAGCTCGACATAACGCAGCAGAATGATCGAATCGGTGATGGTGGAGATATGGGCCTCGGTGATCGATGTGCCCCCCATCAGGTTAGGCGTCGTACTGGTGAACATACCGGCGATCTCTTGGTGCTTGATGAAGGAGGTCAACCCGACGATGAACTCGCGAAACCCCTTGATCGTCGAAACCCGCTCCAGTGCGGAAAGGCTATCCACCACGACCCGGTGGGGATTGAACGCGTCCAGGTGCTGTTTGATCCGCAGCAGATGGTCTTCCAGCCCCATGATTTCGGGATAGTCGCAGACCACCTGGAGCAGTCCCTGTTGCTCGATGGATTCGAAATCGATGCCCCAGCCGCCGGCGTTGCGGAACAACTGCTCACGGCTCTCCTCGAAACCGAAGAAAAGCACGCGTTCCCCCTGGGCCGCGCCGGCGTGGAGAAATTTGGTGGCCATGAGGGTTTTGCCGGTGCCGGTCGCGCCGGAAACGAGAGTGATCGAATCCCGGAAAAAACCGCCGCCGCACATCTGATCCAACTCTTCCTGGCCCGAGGTGATCCGCAGACTGGATGATTTCTGCTTGAGTTCCATGGCCGACAACGGAATGACCACCACCCCCTGGTGCGGGATGATCGTAAAGGGGTATTCCCCCTTCTGATGGATCGTACCGCGAAACTTCAGAATTTCGATGGTGCGCCGCCGCCTCTCCGCCTCCAGCACGTTGCGCAGGAGAATGACATTGTCGGCCACGAACTCTTCAACGCCATAGCGGGCGATCTTGCCGTGTTCGTTCGTACGCTCCGAAGTCAAAAAGGCGGTCACGCCGATTCTCTTGAGGGCCGAAGACAACCGGAAGAGTTCCCGCCGCACGATGGAACGGTCCTGATACTGGGTAAAGACGGCCCCCAGCGAATCCATCGCCACCCGGCGGGCGGCCACCTTCCCGATGGCATGCTCGATCCTGGCCAGGAGCGCACCGAAATCGAAAGACCCGCTCACGATCTCATCGTGTTCCGGGTGCAACGAGGCATCAACGAAACGCCAGCGGCCTTCGGCTTCCCACTTGCGGATATCCCAGCCCAGGCTCAGCATGTTGTTGCGAATGTCTTCGGGGCTTTCTTCAAAGGTTACAAAGACGCCGTTTTCATCCGCGTTACGGATGCCTTCCGTCAGAAACTGCGCGGCCATGACCGTTTTCGCGCTGCCGGCCGTTCCGGCCACCAGCGTCGTACGGCCCTTGGGCAGCCCTCCGAGCGTGATCAAATCGAACCCGGGGATGCCGGTCGGGAGCTTGGCAATGCCTTCCCCAGGAGGGTATTCGCTCATGGTCGACCTCCAGAACCGATGGTTTCATAGGATGCGATCTCCAACCCCAACATGACTTGATCCAGATCGGACAGATCGCCGATGATGCGCCGCGGCGGCAGCGGCAACTCCTTGACCAGCGTTGGCGTGGCCAGAATCTTTTCGGTCTCCGCAAGTTGCGGATTTTCCAGCACGTCGATGATATCGAGCTCGCAGTTATCAGGGATTACATCATCAATCAGCCGCTTTAAATTACGGATCGCGCCGCGTGATCGCGGTGTCTGTCCCGTGACATAAAGCTTCAAGCGGTAGTGATTCATGTAAGCGACCTCGCTTCCCTATTCGGCTCGAAAATACCGCACGGTCAGTGGCCCACGGCAAACCGGCGATAATAGGCTGACAGATAACAGAGCAATTTGACCAGCATCAGACGCGCCTCGTCGGTCAGTGCCTGGGCCTTCGTCCCCCTTACGGTCGTCAACTGACGGCTGAGCACTTCGCGGTGTACATCGACTACAGGATTTCTCCGTCCCGTTTGAGTCCTGGATGGCATTGATCCGAAAAGCAGGATCGATCCGGCGTGCATATTTGTCTGGCTATGGGGGCAAAAAAATAAAACTCGCCTGCGGCCGATGCTGCTACCGACAGATGAGTTGTGAGTCTGCGCTGAACCTTCACCTCGTTAATTAAACGAATGGGTAAAACACGTTTTAAATTGGGGTGAAGATTATTCCCGCTGGCCGGATTGTCAAATCGGTCCCAACGCGTGAATCATCTGGCGGATATTCTTCCCGAAGATTGGGTGGGAAGGGTTTGCAGCCCGAATGGGAGCGTATTGACCCCAAGGCGCCGGCCGCAATATAGTGAGCGGGCCGGGCGGCAGTGTGGCCCCGCTTGGCTTCCGGCGTCGTCGAGGCCTCGGGGCGCCGGCTGCCTGTGGCGACAACGGCAAAGCTTTGGGCTTTTCCATGACCACCATCAAAATCCTCTGCGACAACCATATCGCCGGCACGGCGTTTCTGGGCGAGCACGGATTCGCCGCCTTCATCAACCATCCCTCCGGCACGTATCTCTTCGATACGGGCCAGGGCCTGGCGTTGCCGCACAATGTCCGGCAAAGCGGCATCCGCCTGGAGGTGCTCGATGCGGTCCTCCTCAGCCACGGCCATTACGATCACACCGGTGGATTGGCGTGGGTTCTTGACCAGGCGGGCCCTCTCCCGGTGCATGCCCACCCGGATGTCTTCACCCCGCACCTGGCAGTACCCCCCGACAACCCATCGGCCGCCCCCCGCTACGTGGGCTGCCCGCGGACCCGGGTAGAACTGGAGGCGCTTGGGGCGCGGTTGATCTTCCACGACGCAACCGTCGAAATTGCAGCCGGAATCTGGTTTCTCAGCGGCTACGATCGCCTTGCGGCCCAGACACCGCAGGATCCCAAACTCGTGCTCACCGGCGCAGACGGCCCTGAGCCGGACAATGTGGCGGACGATGCCAGCCTGCTTATTGAGACGGCCTCAGGTCCCGTACTTCTTCTGGGCTGCGCCCACGGCGGTGTTCTCAACATTTTGGATCACGTGCGGGATCGATTGGGGATCGAGCACCTGCATGCCGTTTTGGGCGGCACGCACCTCATGCCCTTCAGCGCCAGCCAGGTGCGGACGGTGATCGAGGCCTTGAAGGTGTTCGATGTCGCCCTGGTGGGGGTTTCGCACTGCACCGGTGATGCGGCCGCCATGCAGCTGGCGCAACATTTTGGCGGGCGGTATCGCCGGGCGGCGGCCGGCAGTACATTTCACTTCTGACGTCAGGTGTCCTTCAGGATGCCCAACTGACCGTGCCACGAACAGCGGTCGCAGAACGCTTCGGTCTGCGGTGTGATTTCCAAAGGACCGAGGTTGTCGGGGTCCGGGATGACATCGTTGCCCGGACACATGAAGCGATAGGTCTCAAAAGGATCGTGGGGATCCTTGGCATAAAACTCCTGACATCCGCACTGGGGGCATTTCATCTTGCATTCCTCGCGTCAATCAAACATCGGGGGGGAAGACTCCGCAAACGCCGGCCCATCGTTTACGCCGGCCTAAGCCTGGTCCCCTGTCAACATGGCACACAGCATGTCGCCGGCCTGCTTCACGTCGGTTCGACGCATATTCAAAACGGCGTGATAATGATCGGGATGGTCGTAGTCCACCTTGCCGAGCTTACGGTAGAGGTTGACCCGCCGTTTGTCCTCCATGGCCACCGCCAGGAGCGCCTGTTTTTTCGTTAGTTCAAAGCGCCGCCGAATGCGGTTGATACGATAGTCCAGATCGGCCACCAGCAGAACATGAAAGGTCTGGGGGCGGTCCTTGAGAATGTATTGACTGCCGCGGCCCAGAATGATGGCATCGTCCTCGGAAGCAATCTTGTGAATCACGCGCGCCAACATGTCTGTGTAGATCTCTTCATCCATACTGCCGAATTCGGCATTCTGGATCATGTCCATCAGACGCCTGGGGACCAGGGTCGCCAGAAATTTCTGAAACTTGCCTTCGACCGTCCGCTCCATCGTTTCGACACCGTCAACGGAAGCCTTGGCCTGCTCGGCCACCATTTGGATCAGCTCATGGTCGAAAAACGAATAACCCAATCGTCCGGCCATCGATTCGCCCAGTTCCCGGGCACCCGTGCCGAACATGCGTGAAATCGTGAGAACTGCCATTTGCGTCTCCCCGGTCGGCCCACACCGGCGCGATCGCCGCCTGGCCGCGACAGGACGGCCCCGCGCTAACCCATGCCGGCGCATGCTCGCTAGCTGCTGGTCAGCGGATAAGGCGGTCGGAAGCACTGGAATTGAATCCGCACCGATCGTGTCCGTCGAAGCATGTCCAGCTTCAGAGGCGAGTCGTGAGTGTTTGTGCCCGATGCGTGTTAGAAGAGAATTTGGACAACGGCGTGGCCGACAGCTTCGTTGCATACTAGATGCATCGCTTTTTGGCAATTACCTGATTCTTAAATCACCGGCCGGATCTTTTCGAAAGGGGTCTTGTAAAGCTCCTGCAGCACGAGGCTGGCGGCACCGCGGGCCCAGTCCGTGTCCTGCCATTTGTGAATGATGATCTCGGTGGCATCGTGCAACGCAGGATTGCATTGCTCGGCGACCACCGCGCGCATGGGGGCGAACATGAGATCACCCGCGCGGACGCCCTGACCCGATAGAATGATCTTGGAAGGATTCAAGATCTGGATGATGCCTGCCACCCCCTGTCCCAGCAACCTTCCCGCGCGACTGAAGATCCGGACCATCTCCGGCTGACCACGCCGCGCCACGGCCATGACATCGTCGAGGGTCAATTCTCCCCGGGGCGGACATTCCCAACGGATGTCGGCACAGATCTCCCGGGCTGCGGCCAGAATCGAAAAATCGCTGACATAGGCCTCCAGGCAGCCCCTTTTACCGCACCGGCATAGGTTCCCGCCAGGGACCACCACCACATGACCGAATTCGGAGCCGAACCCCGAAGCCCCCCGATAGAGCTGCCCGTTCACCACCGCCCCCATGCCCACACCGTCTTCGATGGTGATCACCACAAAATTCTGCTCGCCCATGCCGTCGCCAAACCATTGATGGGCCATGGTGACGGCGTTGGCGTCGTTTTCCAGGTAGGTGCGTATCTTGAGTCGTTTTTCCACCAGGTCGCGCAGGGGCGTGTCGCCCTTGCGGTAAAGCGGCGTCCAGTGACAAAATCCTTTGTTGCGGTCCACAAAACCGGGCACACCGATGCCGATGCCGGCAATTTGATCCATTTGCAGGCGGGCGTCTTTCACGCAATGGCGGATGCCTTCCTCGATGAGATCCGCTACAAAGCTTGATGATCGCTCGCTGGTCCGCACCGGCATGACAATCGAACTGCGGACATCGGCCTGCATGTCCGTGACCGCGCAGCTGATGCGGAAGGCCGACAGCTTGATCCCCACCACGTAGGCCGCATCGGCGTTCAGCGCCAGGAGGACACGGCGGCGCCCCCTGAGGGCCGAATCGCTGGTTTCCTTCTCGTAGATGAGGTTCTCCGCGATCAGGCGGGCCGTGATATTGGTCACCGATGCACGGCTTTGGCCGGTAATCTCAGACAATTCGGTTCGTGAAATCGAACCCGCGGTACGAATCGTGTTCAGAACGTTGAATTGGTTGATGGCCCGCATCAAATCGCGGCTGGCAGGGAGCATGGAACCTCCGGCGGATTATTTCAGCGACTGAAATATTTATCCGATGACGTAGCGATAGCATATCCGGTATCGGGTTTTCAAGTCGTCTCCGACCGGGGCCGGGAACGGACCAATTCATACAACCATTCAATTTATAATGGTTTTTGATCTGTTTTTCTCTGTCAAAGGCTGGTAGCGATGGCCAGGCAATAAATTCATTCACTAAATTATTTCTTGACACACAGCCCATAGTGTGCAAGCGGTGACATGCCGAAGTCGTTAGTTTGTGGGGGCTAACAACCGTTTTGACACTCGATATTCGGCCCGAATGACCATCCTATCAATTATTTTCGCATATATTTTTCATTCGCTAAATTATCCAGTCAACAAAGGAGGGGCAAAATGCGTGGCAACCGGTTTTTATCAGGCGTCGCGGCCGTACTCGCGATCGGCATCCTGACGACCACGGCATGGGCGGGCGAGGTCGAAGTCCTGCACTGGTGGACTTCTGGTGGGGAGGCAGCCGCCGTCCAGCAACTGCAGAAGATGCTTCAAACCGAAGGGCATACCTGGAAAGACTTTGCCGTTGCCGGCGGGGCCGGGGCCAACGCCATGACGGCCCTTAAATCGCGCGCCGTATCCGGCAATCCCCCAACGGCCGCCCAGGTCAAGGGTCCCCAGATCCAGGAATGGGCCGATCTGGGGGTACTGACGAATCTGGACGACGTCGCGAAGGCCGAGAGCTGGGATAAGTTGGTCCCCAGGGTTGTGGCCGATATCATGAAAGCCGGCGGCCAATGGGTCGCCGTGCCGGTAAACGTCCACCGCATCAACTGGATGTGGTGCAATCCCGCGGTGTTCCAGAAGGCCGGCGCGAAATACCCGGAGACCTGGGACGAATTTTTCGCGGCCTGTGAAAAAATCCAAAAAGCCGGTATGATCCCCGTGGCCTTCGGGGGGCAGCCCTGGCAGGAAGCCACGGCCTGGGAATCCATCGTATCGGGTGTCGGCGGCACGGATTTTTATATCAAAACCATGGTGCTGGCCGATGTGCAGGCGCTGGCCAGCAACACCATGGTCAAGGTCTTCGAGATCTTCAGGCAAATCAAAAAATACACCGACAAAAACGCCCCGGGCCGTGATTGGAATCTGGCCACGGCCATGGTCATCAAGGGCGAGGCCGGGATGCAGTTCATGGGGGACTGGGCCAAGGGCGAGTTCACGGCGGCCGGCAAGGTTCCGGGCAAGGACTACGATGCCCTGACTGTTCCCGGAACCGCGGATGCCTTTCTGTTCAACGTGGATTCCTTCATCATGTTCGAAGTCAAGGACGCGGAGGCCAAAAAAGCCCAGAAAGCCATGGCGCGTCTGATCCTGTCTCCCGACTTTCAGGTGGTGTTCAACGTCAACAAGGGATCCATCCCGGTGCGCTCCGGCATCTCCGAGGATCCGTTCGACGCCGTGGCGGTCAAGTCCATGGCCGACTTCGCCGCCACCGCCAAATCCGGCGGTCTGATGCCCAGCATGGCCCATGAAATGGCGGTGTCGCCGGCCGTGCGCGGGGCCATGTTCGATGTGGTCACCAACTTCTACAATTCCGACATGTCACCGCAGGATGCCGCCCGGAAACTGGCGGCGGCCGTCAAGGAAGCCAAGATGTAAAACCGTCGTCAATGACGAATACAACCACGCCCGGTCGATCTGCTCCAGGAATCGCGGTCGGCCGGGCCGTCTTCCAGGATATGCGCCCAGCCAACCAACAGCCGACATGGTCTTCCATGCTGGAGACCGCTCTACCCAAGGTGGTCATTGCCCCGAGTTTCGCGGTCATGCTCATTTTCATCTACGGATTCATTCTGTGGACGCTCTACATCTCCATGACCAAGTCCACCTTCCTGCCGACCTATGACTTTGTCGGGCTGGCCCAGTACGCCAAATTGTGGCGCATCGAACGCTGGTGGGTGGCCTGCCGCAACCTGCTGGTGTACGGCGGCCTGTTCATTTTCTTCTGCACGGTTTTCGGACTGCTCCTGGCCATCTTTCTGGATCAGAAAATTCGCATCGAGGGTGCCCTGCGAACGATCTACCTCTATCCGCTGGCCCTGTCTTTCGTGGTCACGGGAACCGCCTGGAAGTGGATCCTGAACCCGGGCCTGGGCATCGAGCGCCTGGTGCGCGAGATGGGCTGGTCGACCTTCACCTTCGACTGGCTGGTGACATCGGAGATGTCCATCTACTGCGTGGTCATCGCGGCCGTATGGCAGTCTACGGGGTTCGTGATGGCCATGTTTCTGGCCGGGCTGCGCAGTATCGACGACAGTATCATCAAGGCCGCCCAGGTGGACGGCGCCGGCCTGCGGCGGATCTATTGGCGGATCATCATCCCCAGCCTGCGGCCGGTTTTCTTCAGCACCTTCATCATCCTGACCCATATCGCCATCAAAAGCTTCGACCTGGTGGTGGTGCTGACCCGCGGCGGGCCGGGCTATTCTTCCGATCTTCCGGCCACATTCATGTACGCCTACGCCTTTACGCGCGGGCGACTGGCCATGGGGGCGGCCAGTGCCATGATGATGTTTGCCATGGTCATGGCCATTATCGTGCCCTACCTGTACTCCGAGTTACGGAGGAAACGGTATGCCTGAGGCTATCCGTAAATCGCCTGCGGAAGTGGCCCACCGGGTTTTTATCTACGGTGTCCTGCTGCTTTTCGTGGTCTATTTCCTGGCCCCCTTCTTCGTCATGTTCATCACCTCCATCAAGAATATGGACGAGATCCGTGCCGGGACCCTTGTCGCCCTGCCCCGTCTCCCGACGCTGGAACCCTGGCTCAAGGCCTGGGGCTACGCCACCATCGGGGTGACCAACGAGGGCATCCGGGGGTTTTTCTGGAATTCCATCCGCATGGTGATACCGGCCGTTCTGATCTCCACGATGATCGGGGCGGTCAACGGCTATGTACTCTCCAAGTGGCGCTTCCGGGGCAGCGACACCTTTTTTGCCATGCTCCTTCTGGGCTGTTTCATTCCCTTTCAGGTCATCCTGCTGCCCATGGCGCGCACGCTCGGTTTTCTGGGACTTTCCGAGTCGATGTGGGGACTGGTCCTCGTCCATGTCGTCTACGGGCTGGCCTTTACGACCCTGTTCTTCCGCAACTACTACGTGGCGGTGCCCAGCGAACTGGTGAATGCCGCCCGTATCGACGGCGCCGGATTTTTCCGCATTTTCTGGAAAATCATGCTGCCCATCAGCCTACCGATCTTCATGGTCACCATCATCTGGCAGACCACCCAGATCTGGAACGATTTCTTATTCGGCGTTTGCTTTTCCACCGGCGAGACGCAGCCGATTACCGTGGCCCTCAACAACCTGGTCAACACCTCCTCGGCGGTCAAGGAATACAACGTGGACATGGCGGCCGCCATCATCGCCGCCCTGCCGACCCTGTTCGTCTACTTCGTGGCCGGCAAGTACTTCGTCCGCGGGCTCACGGCGGGTGCGGTGAAGGGCTGAGAGGGATGGCGTCGGTTTTGATGATAACTTGCGCTGGCGCCAATACCGGGCCCCGTGATCTTAAGCGTAGCGGCGACAGCGTGCCCACTTCGGAACACGAGCAGATTCTGTCATGGCCTCTTTGAAAATAAAAGATGTGTGCAAATCCTTCGGCGCGGTCGATGTCCTCAAGGGCATCAACCTCGAAATCGATTCGGGGGAGTTTCTGGTCCTGGTCGGCCCTTCCGGCTGCGGGAAATCCACCCTGCTCAACCTGATTGCCGGTCTGGAGACGGTGACCTCGGGAGAGGTTCTGATCGGCGAGCGCGTGGTCAACGCCGTGAGCCCCAAGGACCGTGACATCGCCATGGTGTTCCAGAGCTATGCGCTCTACCCGAACATGAATGTCCGCAAGAACCTGTCTTTCGGCCTGGAGACCCGCAAAGTCGCCAAGGCGGAGATCGAGGCGATCATCGAACGCGTGGCCCAAATGCTTCAGATCACCGACCTGCTGGAGCGCAAGCCGGCCCAACTCTCCGGCGGGCAGCGCCAGCGCGTGGCCATGGGACGCGCCCTGGCGCGCAATCCCAAGATCTTTCTGTTCGACGAACCGCTGAGCAATCTCGACGCCAAGCTGCGGGTCGAGATGCGCACCGAAATCAAACGGCTTCACCAGCGCATCCACACGACCGTCGTCTATGTCACCCACGACCAGATCGAGGCCATGACCCTGGCCGACCGGATTGCCATCATGAAGGACGGCATCCTCCAGCAGTTCGACACGCCGGACCAGGTCTACCAGAATCCGGCCAACCTATTCGTGGCCGGGTTCATCGGCTCCCCGGCGATGAATTTCATCCCCGCCCGCATCGTCCGCCACGATGGGGGCCTGGGCGTGACGCTCGATACCGGTGCCGGCCGGGCGGCCATCCTCGACATCGGCGCAAAGGACGGCGGACTGGCGACCTGGTGCGATCGGGAGGTCACTCTGGGCATCCGTCCGGAGCAGATCACCGACGGCGCGGGCGCCCAGGGAAGTCACGGATCGTACCAGACCCTGTCATGCGAGGTCCAGGTGGCCGAACCCACAGGACCCGACACCCTGGTATTCGTGCGCATCAACGACAGGGCGGTCACCTGCCGGGTTCATCCGGACGCTGCCGGCCGTCCGGGTGAAACCATGGAACTGGCGGTGGACATGTCCAAGGCGCTTTTCTTCAACCCTGAGGATGGCGAGCGCATCCGATGAGCGATGCACCCTACAGGATCGGCATTGACCTCGGGGGCACCAAGATCGAGACTATCCTGTTCGACCCGGCCGGCGACATCCTGCACCGCGAACGCATTCCGACCCCCCGCGGCGGTGCCGACGAGTACGGCGACATCCGGGATGCCGTCTGCGATCTGATCCAGGCGACCCGGGGACGCATTCCGGCCGCGGCCGTTCACACGATCGGTGTGGGCATCCCCGGCACGATTCACCCCACGAAACAAGTGGTCCAGAATGCCAACACGACGTCCCTCAGGGGCCGGCCGTTTCAGGCTGATATCGAAGACCTGCTGGGAAGACCGGTGGGCATGGACAACGATGCCAATTGCTTCACGCTGGCGGAGGTCGTCAGCGGGGCCGCCCGGGGCTACAGGCACGTCTTCGGCATGATCCTCGGTACCGGGGTCGGCGGCGGGCTCTGCATCGATGGGAAGATTCATCGGGGTCGGCATCTGATTGCCGGCGAATGGGGGCATTTTTCAATCGATCCCGGTGGTGAGCGCTGCTGGTGCGGCAACCCGGGGTGCCTCGAAATGAAACTCAGCGGCACCGGCGTGGCCGAAGCCTACCGGCGCAAATACGGTGAACGGATCCGGTTCGAGGAGATCGTTGCCCGGCATCGTCAAAAAGACGCCCGGGCCGGGGATGTCTTCGACCAGTTTCTGGAAGATTTCGGGCGCTGCGTCGGCGGACTGATCTCCCTCCTGGATCCGGATGCCATCGTGATCGGCGGCGGATTGTCCAATATCGAAGAGCTGTACACCGAAGGGGTGGCGCGCGTTCGACGCTACGCCTTTCACGAACATGTCGAAACGCCGATTCTCAAGAACCAGTTGGGGGATTCGGCGGGGGTGTATGGCGCAGCCTGGATCGGCCGGTAGAAGGCCTCTCAAAAATGTCTTTTGGCCCCAGATCGGCGTTGGGCGCTCTTTTTAAATCCTCGAAATACATGTGTATTCCTCCGGTTTAAAATTCGCGGCCGCCTTGATCTGAAACCAAAATCCTATTTTTGAGAGGCCTTCTGGTTTCTCAAAAATGTCTTTTGGCCCCATCCGCCGGAGGCGGATAAAGATCCGCGTTGGGCGCGCATTTCGCCCTCTCGCATTTTAGAATCCATCCAGCGCGCCGAGAATCCACTCGAACATAATTTCGATACCCTCATCGATCGAGAAAAAGCTGTCGGCCGCCTCCACAGCGATTTCCGCAAGCTCGACTGGATCCGCGCCACCCTTTGTTTTTTCGGACGGCCGGGTTTTGGCGATCAATTGCTTGCGGATCGTCTCGAGCTCGCCACAGTCAAGCCAGACATGACCGCTCCGGCGGCACAGATCGATGGTCACGCCCTGGAACACGATCGCATCCATCAGGCTGCCCGAAACCGGTGACACCATCCGCCCCTTTCCCAATGGTGCCGGGCGCGGAGCCGAAGCGCCCCCCTCGACCGCGAGCCCACGCAGACCGGCCTTGCGGCGCTCATGCCGGTCGATCAGCAGCCCGGAACAGTGACGGCAGAAATAAAAGGCGCAGCCCGCTTTTTCCCGAGGCTCCAAAGGGGCACCGTCACGGGGACAGTTCACCTTCTTCAATATGCCTGTCTGTTCATTTTTCTATGGCAGATACGAATTCGTTACCTTGAAATAGTTGTGAAAGTTATCATTCCCGATTCCGCGCCACCTGGATGCGGACAAGGGACAGATTCTCGCTTGTAAAGCCTACACCGATGACGATGGCCAGTTTCTTTATTTCAGATTCCTCCTTTGGGATTTAGAGAGCTAAAACGCCTTCAGAGGAATGAGGTTGACAGGTGCGATGTGATTTCGTGCAAAAAGTTGTCTGCAAGCACTTGCCCGCTTTCGGGAATCAATCCATCAATGCGGTAAAAAGTACTTTTTTCAGATAGCATTCATGGCGATTACAGATCATCGGCATCCCGGGTCGATGCAGCCGCATAGCCTTCGGGAGTCAGAAAAGCGCTGGTTTTGAGGCTGTTCATGTCCACAAATCCGCGTTCGAAGAGATCCTTTAAGGCCGCCAGGATATCGCTGGGCGCCAGCGGGAGGGCGGCGACGATCTCGCTGATGTCCAGAAGGCCCGGCGGTCCCTTGAAATCCCATTCCCGGGCCAGTAGCAGCAATATCTTTTGGGCGGTCGCGTCGATCACCTGTTTGTCTCCATCCATGTGCGGCTATTCTTCCCAGCGGGTCAAAGATTGATCCCAAAACCTGAACCGATCCGCTTTAACGCTGACCGCTTAAACAAAAAAAGTATACGCCAGACCGGCAACAACCGACCCGACAAAACCCATCAGGATGTAGAGCACGAAAACCGGCCGGCGCACCAGAGCGTAGACGGCCAGGGCGGCAGGGATGGAAGATACCGCCCCGGCCGTCATGAACGCCAGGGCCGCACCCGGTGACATGCCCATCTGCATGAGACCGCCCACCAGGGGCACGGCGGCAAAACCGTTCATATAGGCCGGAATACCCACAAGGGCCGCCAGGGGTATTGCCATCCAGTTTTCTCCGCCCACGAGGCGAGTGATCCACTCCGGCGGAATGTAGGCCACCATCAGGCTTTCCAGAAAAAAGGCCACGGTCAGCCATTTCCCCAGAAACCAGCCGGTGCGCATGAGCTCCTGGGAGAAGATCTCACGACGTGGTTTCGACCCCCAGAAACGCCAGGCCACCGCCGTGGCCGTTTTTTCTTCGCCGCCGCTGCAACAGCCAACCGTCTCCAGGCTCGGTCGCAGGGCTTGTTGCAGCATTCCGGCCCGCTGCAGCCCGAAGATCGTAAACCCGGCCAGCAGGCCAATGCCGAAGGCCGTCAAGGTTTTGACCACGGCGAATTCCGGGCTGATCCCGGCGGCCGTGATGATAAACATCTTCGGGTCCATGACCGGCGAGGCAATGCAGAAGGCCATCACCGGCGCCAAGGGAACGCCGGCCCGCAGCATGGCGGCCATCACCGGGATGACACCGCAGGAGCAGAAAGGCGACAGGGCTCCGGTGGCGGCCGCGGCCAGGATGGTCACCCAGGGTTTGCCCGAAAAGACCCGCGCCAGGGTCTGGTCGAGACCGCTGGCCTTGGCATAGGCGGCAAAGGCCACGGCCAGTGCGAAAAAGGGGGCCATGCCCAACAGGGCTTTGCGCATGAATGCGAGACTGGGAGCGACCTGATCAGGATCCAGCAGTCCCAATAAGACTATTCCGGTCACAAGGGCCCACAGGACCCGGTCACCCAGGATCGGCATCCATGCCGCTATCACCGGCGGTCGGGGAAGCCGGGAAGCAAGGGTTTTCATCGCTGTTTTTCCTTTTAAATTTTTAGAATTATGAAAATAGCGCTGTAAAAAATTTTGGATTAGCGGACCACCTGCTGTTCTGTCTCATAGGCACAACATTCCCTGGTCAGAAACTGGACGATGCCGTCGATTTTACTGTAGTCCACAAAGCAGCGCAGCACGGTGCCCTCCCGCACCTGGCGCACCAGGTCGACGCTGCACAAAAGGCGGATATGATGCGAGAGCGTGGAGTGGGGCACACCCAGGCGGCGCTGGATTTCCCCCACAGGCATCCCGCTGCGCCCGGCCCGCACCAGTTCACGCACGATCTTGAGGCGCGTCGGATTGCCCAACTGGCTCATAAGGTTTGCGGCGGTATTGTTGTCAATTTTCATAATGGGCAAATTAAGGCATTCGCCGTTGCCAGTCAACTATATTTCTAAAAATATCGAAATTAACACCGGGCAAGGATAGACCTCTGCTATGCGCCAATCATCAGCCACATCTGGATGCTGGTATGAAACCGTAGCCCAGCAAAGGACGGTGGTTTACATGTGCATTGGTTTGCACTAAGGATGAGAACCGCTGCCCCGAATCCGCTCGGCGACAGCCAATTGAAGGCCAGCTAACCTTTGTAAGAGGGAGTACCGATGCCCGCTCCGACCGTACCCTACGACGTCATCTTGAACTGCCTAAGCGACGGTGTCTATGTCTGCGACCGCAACCGCCGGATTACTTATTGGAATACCTCCGCCGAGCGTATCACGGGATGGTCGGCCAATGATGTTATCGGGCGGCGCTGTACCGACGACGTCCTGGCACATGTGGACAAGGACGGCCATCGGTTGTGTGGCAGGGAGCACTGCCCGCTGCACCGCAGCATGATCACCGGCACGGTCACCGCGCTGCCGATCATCGCCTATGCCCGCGGCAAGGACGGCCAGCGGATCCCCATGCAGATCACGGCCGCCCCACTCCTCGATGCCAAGGGGGAAATCGTGGGGGGTGTCGAGACCTTTCGCGATCTGCGACCACAGATGGCGGATCTGAAGCGCGCCCGGCTGATACAGAAGAATCTGCTGACCCGGAAGTTGCCCAAGGACGATCGTCTGAAGTTCGCCGCCTTTTATATGCCCTTCGACCTTGTCGGCGGTGATTATTATGCCGTTGAAAAACTGGGAGACGACCAGTACGGTTTCCTTCTGGCCGACCTCGAGGGCCACGGCACGGCACCGGCCCTCTACATGATGCACCTCAAGACCCTCTGGAACCGCTACTATCCGCTCATGCGCCAACCCGCCGATTTCGCCGCAGCCGTCAACCGGGATCTGGCCGAAGTCTTCGGCGGGGACGTTTCGTTTGCCTGCGCCGTTTGCGGCCTGATCGATATCAAGGCCCAAACCATGCGTCTGGCCAGTGCCGGCGGACCGCCACCCATTCTCTGCCGTACGGACGGCGCGCGCACGCTCGAGGTGTCAACCGGTATGCCCTTTGGGATCGCGGATGATTTCGCGTACGAGGAGACGGCAATGACCATTTCCCCTGGTGACAGCTTTCTGTTTGTCACAGACGGGGCCTTCGAAATCGACAACGCCCGCCAGGAACAACTCGGTATGGATGGCCTCATTTCCGTTCTGAAGCAAATCGACTATCCCGCCACCCCCTTGGACATGCACCGCCTCGAGGAGCAATTACTCCTTTTTTCCAATGAAATCCGGCTACAGGATGATCTGACCATTCTGGAAGTGGGTTTCAATCACGCCCCACACCCCTGATGTGGCCGTATGGATTGCAATCCGGCCTCCGGAAAGACGGGGTAAAAGGACAGGCCGGGTTTCCCGGCCCGATCGACTGTCGGCAGGTTAGGGTCGGTCTTTTTTTCGCCGCTCAGACCTGAGGTGCCGCCCAGGCGCGATGCCCATTTCGGGCCGGTGTGTCCAGTGCGCTCATGGTCTGCTAAACTGAAACCGTTGGTTTTTTTTACGGCCACGCCCCGGAACCGGTTTGAAATTTTTTTGGAATGGGTCCGCCGCAGCCGATTCAATCCCAAAGCGCCCGTTCCTTCCCGGAACAATCCGTGGGGGTCGCGGATTTAATTGATTGGGCCCTAAACACAAGTTATTTACCCTAAATTTAGTACCAATTGGAGAACCAATTGATAAGGAAGGAATCGAATTGCGTACTTAACGATGTCGACCCGCATATGATCGCCAACGCTGTCCTCTTCCGCGGGGTGGCGGGGCCTGGAGCTAAAGCACCCTATGGTGCTATGCCCAATAATTTCAAAGGTTGGCGAACAGGCTTGCGACAGCAAGCGCCGGACAACCGGCCAGGGCGCTGTCGCCGCCCGGTAATGCATGGCCGGTTGACGATGATGATCGGGGCGCGCCCGGAAGGAAGGTATTCGGATGCCGGCGAGCCGAAGGCGCCCGCATGCCGCCGCAACTTCGTGACACAACCCTCACGAGCATGTTACATAGCCGATCGGGCGACGAAGGTCGCCGGTTCCATTGACGGGAAACGGGGATTGACGTCCGCCATCTTGACCGCCGCCGATTCTGCCTGGCCATGATCACAGGCTGTCTTTATCCGAACCCAGGGGGTACCATGCGATTTGACAACCGGAGAATTCTTCATTTAGCCGGTTTTGTCCTGACCTTCATACTACTGGGCGCGTGCAGTTCGCAGGGCCCTGTCGTCCGGAAACAGGGGAACCTGGATGCCATCGCTAAAGTGGCCATTTTGCCGTTCGAAAACATGTCCGCCCTGCACGGGACCGGAACGAGTGTGCGCAGCCCGATTACCGGGCGGGTTTTTGTCACCGGTCCCGTGGTCGATCAATCCGACCGGTTCCTGACCGCGCAGTTGGTCACGCACGTACGCCGGGACACCCATTTTGCCATCGTGCCCTCACGCGACGCGGGTGCCATCATGGGTGGGCTGTCGGAGCAGCAGGGCCGCGAATGGCCGCGGCGCCGGCTTGTCGCCCGCACCGGTCAGCGGTTGGGTGCCGATGCGGTCATCATGGGACACGTCTACCGTTTTCGGGAACGCACCGGGGGTGGGGCGGCATCGGAGTCGCCGTCCTCGGTGGCTTTTGACATCTACCTGATCGATTGCCAGAAAGAGCAGGTTCGTTGGTCCGCCTTCTATGACTACACCCAGGAAGCGTTAAGCGATAATCTGGGCGGCATCGGTAATTTCTTCCGACGCGGCGGCCGTTGGGTAAGGGCCGAGGAACTGGCGACGACGGCGCTGTCCGAGATCTTCGACGATTTTCCCCGTAAGCCGGTCGAAGAACAGGATTGACCGCTCCCTCCGCGCGGCGTCCAAACAATCGCCATCCTGACCCTGCCCTGCGGCAGGCATTCGGCGGCACCACAACCCCATCGGGTTGCGCTTATCTTCGCTGTTGGCGGGGGGCGCCATCGAGGGGAAAATAGCGCTCGCGAGTGACAATCAGATCGGTCCGGGACCAAATCTCAAGATCCACCTTCTGCCCGGTCGCCTTCAACAGCTGCGCCTCGCTCGCGCTCACCTCAGCGGGCGTCAGCACACGTGGGCCGATCACTTCGGCCCTTATGGCCCAACGGTCCCCCCTATTGACGGCGTCGATCGCCGTCACGTAGATATTCTTGTGGATGCCGATGGCCTCTCGGCCGCGGGCCTCGATTGACGCTTGCATGTCCACCTCACCGGCAGGCAGATTGCCGAAATGTGCACGTCCATAAAGCACTTTGCCTTTACTGCTGACCCCGGCGGGGGCGTCGGATCGCACCAGAATACGGAGCTCTCTGTCCTGCAGCCGTTGCTGAATGGTCTCCTCCAGCTGGGCCACCTCGTCGGTGCTGATCTTGCGGGGGCTGCGGATGGTGGCGATCACCAGCGGGCCCTGGGAAAGGGTCAACAATTCGAAATCGCGCAGCGAAAAGGCCGGACGGCCTTCCAGCGCTTCGCGCAAAGCCTGCTCGGCCAACTGGTAGCGCTTGACGTTGGGGCTCAGGTCGGAGGAAAGAAAATCACCGTCCAGGTTGGTATTGACGACCGCACTCGTGGCCCCGGTGGCAGATATGTCGCGCATGATATCGCAGCGAATGATCAGTTTGACATCCGTCTGGAGTTCGTCCGCAATTTTTTGCTGAATCGTTTCGACCTTGCCGGGTGTGAGCACCTTGGGCGTCCTTATGGTGGCAAGAATATCGATCTCCGCTTCATGCTCCTTGACCAAAAAATCAAAAATGGTGGTCGCCGGTTCATCCGCCAGTTCATGCTGCAGGATCGACTGGATGGCATTGCGTGTCCGCTCACTCTCGATGATGCCGATCAGGGCCTGGGTCAGAAGAAAGGCTACGACCACAAATCCGATCAGCGCCCCGGACATTCGCCGAATGACGCTCCAGCCTGTACCGAATTCCCTGAGACTCATAAAACCGGTGGCGGAAAACAGGGCCGAGGAAACGATGAGGATCGCCAGAAAGTTGGCAAAGAAAAGCAGAAAGGCGCCCCACGCGCCCTCGTAGGCCCCCAGTGCAAGGCACAGGCCGCAGGTCGCCAGAGGGGGAACAATCGCCGTGGCAATGGCAATCCCCGGCAAAACCGGGCTCATGCGCTCGTCGATCATCGCCAGACAGCCGGCCAGACCCGCCAGGGTCGCCACACCCAGTTCCAGCAGCGTGGGCTGGGTTCGCATCAGCATTTCAGGGGTCACCTCGAACGGAATCGGCAGCGATCCTAACAGCACCGTCACCAGGATGGCCAGCAGCACCCCGCCAATGATACCGATAAGCGCCCTTCTCAGCAGCAGGGCATCGCCGCGATAGATTCCGAGAGAGACACCGAAAATTGGCGTCATCAGGGGGGAAATCAGCATGGCGCCGATCACGACCGCCGGGCTGTTGGTAATCAGCCCCAGCCCGGCAATGAGGGAGGAAATTGAAAGCAGGATGTAGTAGCGCATGTCCGGTGTCGAACCGGCCATGATGCTGTCGCATACGGCTTCTTTCCGCTCCGTCGTTACGGACAGAAGCGTCTGATACTCGGTCCGCAGGCGCTGTTTGAGACTCTGAAAACTGTAACCACGGTGAAGGGACGCATTCGGCTGGTTGGGATCAGGCTTTTTCATCAATAGGTTCGAGCATCGCGGATTAATCCAACATTATCGATCCAATACCGACGCATCCGGCATTTGAGAACCCGCATCCGGCGCATCGGGGGGAGGCACCTCCGACCGGGGGGGCTCGATGGCTTGGCTCTCCCGGCCCGGATCCGGCGCTGTCACGGCGGAATCGGTGTGCGCCTCGTCCGGAGGCGGCAAATCATCTGCGGAGGTCGTATCAGCTTCCCGTTTTTCC
>JASJBQ010000104.1 GCA_030066455.1 Desulfobacterales bacterium | reverse complement strand
ATTTCCAAGATCGTGCGCTCGATGAAGCTCTTTGCCCATCCCGGCGGTGAAGAAAAATCGCCCGTGGACCTCAATGAGGCCATCGAAAGCACGATCGTCATCACGCGCAATGAATGGAAGTACTGGGCCGAGCTGACCACCGCCTTCGACCCCGGGCTTCCCCCGGTGCCCTGCCTGCGGGGTGAATTCAACCAGGTCATCCTCAACCTCATCACCAACGCCGCCCATGCGATTGCCGATGCCGCCAAGGCCGGTGGTGAAGCGAAAGGGCGGATTCATATCTCGACCCGTGCCTGCACCGGATGGGCGGAAATCCGCATTGCGGATACGGGGACGGGAATCCCGGAGGCTATCCGCCACAAGGTCTTCGATTTGTTCTTCACCACCAAGGAAGAGGGGCGCGGATCGGGGCAGGGGCTGGCGCTGGCGCATGCCGTGATCGTCGAGCAACTGGGCGGCCAGCTGACGTTCGAGAGCCTTGAAGGCTGCGGCACCACTTTTATCCTGCGCCTGCCGCGGGAGGAGACGGGCGACCATGGGTAGAAAGCGCCTGCTGTTCGTAGATGACGAGCCGATGGTGCTCAAGGGTTTGCAGCGTTCGCTGCGCGGTATGCGCAAGGAATGGGCGATGACGTTTGTGGCCGACGGCCGCGAAGCCCTGGAGGTCATGCAGCGGGAGTCCTTTGACGTGGTGATCTCGGACATGCGCATGCCGGAGATGGACGGCGCCCAGCTGTTGGAAATCGTCAAGCAGGATCACCCCCACGTGGTGCGCATCATCCTCAGCGGACAGCTCGACCGCGAAATGACGCTCAAATCGGTGCGTCTGGCCCATCAGCATCTTTCCAAACCTTGCGAGGCTGCCGTTCTCAAGGACGCCCTGGCCAGGACCTTCGCCCTCAACCGGATCCTTGCGCATGCGGGCCTCAAGAAAGTTGTGGCCCGGATCGACGCCCTGCCCAGTATGCCGTCCATCTGCATGGAGGTGACGGCGGCGGTCCAGGGGCCCGAAGCATCGATTCAGAAAGTGGCGGATCTCATCGCCCGCGATCTGGGCATGAGCGCCAAGATTCTGCAGATGGTCAACTCCGCCTTCTTCGGCCTGTGCCGCCGCGTGACGGATATTCGAGATGCGGTGGTCCTGCTGGGACTGGACGCCATCCAATCCCTGGTGCTTGCGGTCAACGTTTTCTCCGCGTTCAACAAGGAGAAACTCTCCGGCCTGGACTTTGACGGTCTCTGGGATCACAGCCTGGCCGCGGGCGGTTACGCCAAGCAGATCATGCGGACCGCGGAGCAGCCGCGGGATGCGGTCAACGCCGCTTTTATGGCGGGGATGTTGCACGACGTCGGCAAGCTCATCCTGGCCGTGAATTTCAGTGAGATTTACCGGGAAGCCCTCGAAGCCCCGAGCGAGGACACGCGACCGCTATGGGAGCGCGAACAGGCCCTTTTCGGGGCCTCGCATGCAGAGATCGGGGCCTATCTCATGGGATTGTGGGGGCTTGAAACGACGCTGCTGGCGGCGATCGCCTTTCATCACAGCCCGACCCAGAGTCAGGTTGGGGAATTTGGTCCCGTGGCCGCCGTCCATCTGGCCGACCGGTTCGAACATGAAAGCCGCCATGGCACCACTGGCATCCAAGGCGAGGATGACTATCTGCAAACGATCGGCGTCCACCGCCAAGTCGATGACTGGCGGCAGGCCTGTGCCGATCTGCAAGGAGAATCTATATGAAGGCCCGCATCCTTCTGGTCGACGACGACCCCATGCTCCTGGCCGGACTCAAACGTCAACTGCGACGCGAGTTCGAAGTTTTCACGGCCGGCGGCGCGCAGGAGGCACTGGCCGTGATGGGGGACAGCGGTCCCTTCTCGGTGGTGATTTCTGATTTCCGCATGCCGGGCATGAACGGCATCGAACTGCTCTCCCGGGTCAAGGATCTCAACCCGGACACGGTCCGCATGATGCTGACCGGATCCACCGATCTTTCGACGGCGGTCCAGGCCGTCAACGAAGGCAACATTTTTCAGTTTCACCTCAAACCCTGTCCCTCGGACACGCTCGCCCGGGCAATCCATGACGGCATTGCCAAATACAGCCGTAAGGCCCGTCAGACCTCGCACCTCAACGCCTTTCGCAAGTCCATGGCCCAGGCCAGCGAGATTCAGCGCAACCTGATGCCCAAAGACCGCCTGGCGGTCGATGGCCTGCAAATGGCCGGCCGCAGCGACTGGTGCGACGAGACCGGCGGCGACTACTATGATTTTTTTACCCGTCATGTCGGCGGCAAGGCATTGGCCGGGATCGTTGTGGGGGATGTGACCGGCCACGGTCTGCCTTCGGCCCTGCTGATGACGACGGCCCGTGCTTTCGTGCGCGAACGGATTCTCAACAGCGGCGATACGGCGGCCATCGTCGCCGATGTCAATCGCCATCTGGTACGCGACGTGGATGGCACCCACCGCTTCATGAGCATGTTCTATTGCGAAGTCGATCCCATCGACCACCTGCTGCGCTGGACGCGCGCCGGTCATGACCCGGCCTTTCTTTTTGACCCGCAGACATCCGCCTTTGATGAACTGGCGGGTCCGGGCATGCCGCTACCCCTGGGGGTATTGGAGGACACCCGCTACGAAGAGTCCCTGCGCGCCGTGACCCCGGGTCAGATCATCGTGATCGGTACGGATGGCATCTGGGAAACCCGCAATGCGCAGGGCGAGTATTTCGGAAAGAACCGGCTGATGAACGTCATCGGCGCCAATGCCGATCAGCCGCCACACGCCATCGTGGAGGCCGTATTGGCGCGACTCACCGAATTTCGCGGGGATCTGCCGGTGGAGGACGACGCCACCCTGGTGGTGATCAAGGTGGCGTCCTGATCGCCGTTACGATCGAACGCCGCCTGTCTCGTTTCCCCATCCGGGGATCCAGACATCAAATGACCTTGGTCTTGCGGGGTGGGGCGGGGGACATCCGACGCGAGGGCCATTCGCGGGCCCCGCTCAGGCGTTCGAACAATTGGGCCTGGGGCAGGGGGATCTCCTGGCCGTTGGTCATCCAGGACATCACGACACCGAGGGCGGCCACGATCTGGGCCGGCTGCAGATCGCCCAGGTTGGCAACCGGGGCCTGGGCCGTGGCGCAGGCGCTCACGACCGCCGGCTGATAGCCGCGGTTCAGGCACATGGACATGAGGAAACGCCCCAAGCGGGCCAGTACGGGCCGCCGGACCGATCCCAGTGAACGGCACCAGCGTTGAATCTCGATGTTGGCGTGGCGCGGGAACTGGTTGAAATCGTCGACGACGAGATCCCTGGGACGCAGGCTGGCGCTGGCGGCGGACAGCTCCCTGTTCAGCAGAATCACCAGGGTTCGGCAGCACAAAAAGACCTGCCAGTTGGGCAGGCTGTCGATGCGATCCATGACTTCGTCGTGTTTTCCCGTTTTCATGGCAGTGGTCGGCGCAAGTCGGTGGGGACGTGATTACAAAAACATGTTTAATTTATATAATAAGCATGTCTCATGCCATGGAAAGGCAGGCGCGTTGAATTTTCGCGACCACCGGAAAAAAGGGTGTATTATCGGCATTCAAGCAATCTGAGCGTTTCCCGGCCGGTGGGCACTCTCGTGTCGGATTGCCAAAGCGCTTTGCAGTCCCGCCGTCAATCGTGTTGGCAGACCCACCGTCTTCCTGACATGGCGTGATTGTTGCTTATATCACAGGGGGCGGCTGCATCCGATGGCCTCGGAGCTGATTCAAAGGCCCCGATGACCACCGGGTCATCGCACCGTGTGATCGGAATGATACGCCGGGTGTGTGTTTATGCGCACGATATGGACCCGGCCGGTCGCCTCGAATGGGCGGCCGATTGGCAATTCCAGAGAGGACCGAGCGCGACCATGCTGACCACCACCGACAAATTGCTCCTGTGCCCCGACGCCCCTGTCCCCCGGCCGGCCGAAGCTCCGGCACCGATCATCCGCGAAAGGATATTTGGTATCCCCGTCGACCCGGGGGTACTGTTTGCCGACGCCGGTAACATCTATCGCGCGCGGATCGAAAAAAGGCAGCGGCAGCTGATCATCAAGCTGTCCTTTTTAAGATCGTTTCTTCACCCGGGCGAGAAGGTTATTCTGGTGACCACGGCCTACAGCCCGCTGCGCTTGGTGGAACAGCTCCTGACCGCGGGCCTGTTCCTCGATCTGGAGCGCGCCATCGTCGTTTTCACCAACTACCGTATCCTGCATATACCTGTGGGGCGCCATAAACGCTACCGGCAATCCATCGCCCAGATCCGCTATGGCGATATCCGCAGCATCCGCTTGCGGCGGGGTGCCTTGGTGGTCGCTTACAAGCAGGGCGCCGGCGAGCAATTCAAGGCCGTTGCCTTTGCCGAGCGGCGCAAGATCAAGCAGCTTCTGCCGGCCCTGCCGCTCACCCGCAAGGTGCTTTCACCATCTACGCGCACACAGCTCTGCCCCCGATGCACCCGCCCCCTGATCAAACCGGTCGCCTCCTGTGCGCACTGCGGTCAGGCGTTCAAGCAGAAAGCCCTGGCCCTGCTGGCCACCCTTTGCACCCCGGGAGGGGGGTACGGCTATCTGGGCCACCGGCGCCCCTGCGCCTGGTTTTCGTTGGCCGAGGCGGCTTTTGGGCTGGTGGCCGTGATTGCCTTGGGGCAGCACGGGCTGCGCGCGATCGAAAGCAACGCCTTCTGGCTGGCCTTGACAGCCATGGCCCTGCTGCGCGGGCTCGCCTGGTTGCATGGCGCCCATTTCCTGGGCGAATTCGTACCCTCTCGGACCGCCCGACGCGATCGGCTGAAATGGACGCCGCTGCTGCGCCGGCGCTTACGCTCCACAAAGCAGCCGGTCTGATGGCGGTTCCGTATCACCGAAGCCTCCGGCAGCCTTTAACGCCCCTCAGCCGCATGTCGCTCCGCTAACACCCAACGCGCGACACGATGCTTTCTCGGACCCCGCAGGCCGTCGTCAAGACCGTGCAGCGGCAGCCGATCATATTATTTCTTGACGATCACCCAGATGGCGTGAATGATACCCGGAACGTAGCCCAGCAGCGTAAGGAGGATGTTGATCCAGAAATGCAGCCCAATGCCGACCTGGAGGAAAACGCCCAGCGGCGGAAGGATAATGGCCAGCAAAATGCGAATGACATCCATGGCGATGGTCTCCTGGTTGCGTCTGGTGTGCGAAGTTGCCCCGCCGGCACATCCTCCCAGCGGCGTGCGGGGCGGAAGGTGCCTTTATAGCCGTTGCCACCTTGCCGTGCAACCGTAATGCCTGACCGCGCCGGACCATGCGGAGCAACTCGATCGCCTGGAGGAGAAGATCGAACGGATCGACCGGGAGGTGCGGGTCTAACGGCATCAAGCGAATAAAAGACCTCGCCTTGAATCCCGTCGACCCGTCCGGGGGCCTAAATTCCCGATGGCAGGGCGTCGAACAGCTTGTCGATATCTTCTTCCGTGTTGTAGAGATGCGGCGCCACACGGATAGCGCTGCCGCGCACGCTGACGTAGACGCCGGCCGCAGCCAGCCGGTTCGGCAGGTCGGGCGGGGGAGGGGTGGAGAGGTGCAGGCCAATCAGGTGAGGGGCGCGAAAGGCCGCCGGGGCGGCTTCAAGTCCGACAGCGTGCGCTCGCGCGGCGATCGCGTCGGTCCGGATCTTGAGGGTGGCGGCGATAGCGCCGACCTCCCAGTCCAGGATCTGGCGCAGCGCTGCGGCGGCCACCGGCGCCAGAATAAAATTGCTGGCCTCGCCGCAGTCGAACCGCAGCGCGCCGGGCTGATAGGCACTCCGGTAGTCCACCAGACGCGCAAAATCTTCCGAGCCTTCCCGGTTGAGCCAGTTTTCCTCAAGGGGCACACCGTTCTCCTGCCAGCGGGGGGCGATATAGCAGAAACCGAAGCTGTAGGGGCCCAGCAGCCATTTGTGGGCCGTGGTGATCAGGAAGTCCGGCTGGATGTCGGCCACGGCAAAGGGCATGGCCCCCAGCGACTGGGTGCCGTCCACCACCATGGCCGCGCCCACTTCGCGGCAGCGGGCGCCCACCGCCGTGAGGTCGATCAGCGTGCCATCCGTCCAGTGACAGTGCGGCAGGGCGGCGATGGCGCAATCCCGGTCGATGACGTCGAGAAGCGCGGAGGTCCAGTCGCCGTTGCCGGGGCGAGCGACGGTGGTCAGCGCCGCGCCCGTCTCCAGCGCCCGTCGCCGCCAGGCATAGACATTGGAGGGGAACTGGTCCTGCAGCAGGACAATCTTCTGGCCGGCGGCCACCGGGAGGTTGCGGACCGCCAGGGCCACGCCGTAGGATACGGAAGGGATCAGCGCGACATTCTCTGCTGCGCTTCCGACAAGCGCGGCAAAGAGCCGGCGGTTTTCATGGATGGTTTCGAAGAAATGGCCGGCGGTCAACTCCCAGGGCGCCGCCTTCTGGGCCAAGGCCCGGCGGCCGGCCGCTTCGGCCGATTTCATCAAGGGGGCCGTGTAGGCGCAGTTCAGATAAGCCACATCGGGGGGCAGACTAAAGCCATCGCGCTGGTTCGGGATCATGTCGCAACCTTTCGTGCGTGTAAAGGGGTCAGCTTGTTTCTGTATGGCATAGATCATGGGAATATAAAAGCGCGGACCTCTGACAGTCACCCTGCCAAGGCTCGGGCCTGAATCGCGTATTCGGGCGACTTGAAGGTAGGGACGCAATCGGATAGATGTACGGATACGGCGTCCGCCGGTCAGCGCTTTCATCCAAACCACGGGCGCCACCGCATAACCCCACAGCCCAAGGACGCGCCATGACCGCGACCTCGAAGATACGCATCCTCGCGGCCGACGACGAGGAGATGATGCGCAACCTCTACCGGCAGGTGCTGGACAAGCATTCCGGGGACATGCACGGTCCCTACGAGTTGGTTCTCTGCGACCAGGGCGAGGCGGCCGTGGCGATCGCGCGCGAGGCGGCCGCCGAAGGGGACGCTTTTGCCATCGCTTTTCTGGACGTGCGCATGCCGCCGGGGCGCGGCGGCCTGTGGGCGGCGGAGGAACTACGCGCCCTGTCCGCCGCGACCCAAATCGTGATGGTGACCGGCTACAGCGACGTCGATCCGGAGACCATCGAGCAAAGGGTGCCCCCCAGCGATCGCCTGCTCTACATCCAGAAGCCCTTTCACCCGTTTGAAATTCGCCAGTTTGCCTCCACCCTGGCCGCTCGCTGGCGGATGGAGCGGCGTATTCAGGAGATCCAGCAAGGTTTCGAGCGCCTGGTGGAGGAGCGCACGGCTGCCCTTCAGAAGGCCTATGCGGAGCTCGAATACCGCGCCACGCACGACGAGCTTACCGGTCTGCCGAACCGCACCACGGTCATCGAAGCCCTGTCCAAGGAACTCAGCCGCTCGGGACGCAGCGGCCGTTCGGTGGCCGTGGTGATGGTGGACATCGACCATTTCAAAAGCATCAACGACGCCCACGGCCACCTGGCCGGTGATACCGTTCTGAAAGCGATTGCGGAACGCATGCGGCACCTGTTGCGCCCTTACGACACCATCGGGCGTTTCGGCGGTGAAGAATTTCTTCTCGTGATTCCCGAATG
Source organism: Desulfobacterales bacterium (assembly GCA_030066455.1). The sequence goes on along the minus strand of JASJBQ010000104.1, from coordinate 8,216 downwards.
CGGGCGGGAAGACGCGCTCCTCGTCGCTGAGCGGCTGCGCGCCGGGGTGGCCGACCAGGCGATCACGCTCGAAGGGCGGACGCTGTCCGTAACGCTGAGCGTGGGCGTGGCCTGGGCGGACGATGCCCGTCATCAGGGCATCGACACCCTGATCGCGGCGGCCGATCGGGCCCTTTACCGCGCGAAGGAAGAAGGGCGCAATCGTGTCCGGTGCCACGCTCCCGGTTGACCGGCCACCCTGCGGATCGATAGCGGCGCGGTTCAGCCGAGCAGCGCGATCCCCAGTCCCAGACCGACCGCAGCCCCCACCCGGGAGATGGTCAGGTTCGCCAGGACCCGGAGAACAATTCGATCAAGCCAATGGCCAGAACGCCGACGGCGATCGACCACATGAGGATCTGTCCGCGCAGGGGGACGGCGGGCGGTGCGGCAATGAGCCAGGCCGCGAGCACCCCGGCCCCGCAGAAGTTGATGGCGATGGCCCCGGCCAGGCCGAGGCCGCGGGGACCCTTCCCGTTACCCCTGGCTTCCAGCAGCAGTGCCAAGCCGATACCGAAGAGGACCCCGCCCAGGATGGTGGGATAAAAGGCGCTTGCGGTTTGGGGGACCCCCAGCCAGGCAGCGATCCCGAACGGAAAAAGCAGCAGCAGACCGCCGAGGAGCAGGTTCACCCCGGCATCGATGACCAACAGAAGCTTACGCGCGTTCTTCACCGTCTTTCTCCCTGTTCGGCCGTGGTTTGATCATCTAGCGCCGACACCTTACCATAAACATGCAAGCGGCATCGAGATCAATGGGTGCTGACCGGCATGGGCATCGGCGGTTTTCTCGACATCGTGAGCTCTATGACCATTTCGGGGCTCTCCAAAGGATGGTGGGATGCGGCTGTCGAACTTGAGGGTCGGAAAGCGGCTGCGACACCGCCAATTGAAGAAGAAAAAGATGCGGCCATTGAAGACGAAAAGGATGTGGCCGCCGGTTGGTTCTGATCTAAACCCTCCACCTCTGGAGGAGGACCTGAAATAGTTCTACCGATCCGCTGTGGGGTTTTTCTTGGTTTGTTCATTTTCTTCCACGCGGAAGAAGACGAACCCAAAGAAGACGCCCGTGTCCCGCATATCCTGCGCGGCGCCTCATGCCGCCATGCGGCGTTGTCCCGCGTTGCGGGACTTCTCGCCTGTTGATAAGCATCGCGGTGAGGCGCAAGTTCGTTCGGGTGCTCAAGCGGTTGTCAGGTGTCGGGTGTCAGGTGTCAGGAAACAAGCTGGGTCGTTGGTCAGCAGCCCTGACACCTGAAACCCAACACTTGAAGTTGTGCCTTGCCCGACAGCATGATGCTTGCTTCGACGAGCGGTTGCCATAGGCGGCGCGCACGGAAACTCGCTGCGCTCAGACAAGGTCCGCGCGCTTATCCCGCCCGACGTGTCGATGCCTACAAAGGGATAAAAACGAAAGCCCAACCGATTGATAAGCCCTCCTCCGGGGGGCTCCCTGAGGACTTCCGCCAGGCGGGAGGAGCTTCACTCAGTCGCCGGGCAATGCAACGGTCGATGCGCGGACGCCAGCGCAGCCCGGGCCAATGCAAAAAAGGCTGCACCGCTTGCCGGTGCAGCCTTTTTAGGCGGACATCATGGGGGGTGTCTTAACTTGCCTTTTTGCGACGCAGCAGTACGACGAACACGATGATGACCAGGATGGCGATCGGAATGCCGAAGATTTCGACATTGGCCGCCACGAACATGGCCCGTCCGATCAAGCGTCGGTGTTCGGCGTCGTTCTCGGGCACCATGCCCAGGGTTTCACCCACCTTGGAGATGATCTGGTAGACAAAGGCACCGTCCGGGATCACTTGGTGGCATGACAGACAGACCCCGGTGCGCTCCATGTTGGCGCGCACCTCGGCCGGCAGGGGGCCGTCCAGCGGCCAGTGATGGCCCACGGTCTGAAGCTGCAGGTCTTCGCGATCGATGACGTTGTCGAGGTCCATGGAGAGTTCCGGCACCGGGCTGATCTGGTACTGGGCCGTCTTGGTCAGCAACTTCCCCTGGTTGTCCATGATATCGACATAGACCCCCTGGTTGTAGCCTTGAAGGTAGCGGCCGTCATGGGTGCCATAGCCCAACGCCTTGGCCGAGGCATGACAGGAGGTGCATTCCCGGGCCTTGCGGTCGGTGGTGTGGGGCGCGGCCGGCGCCATGTCGATGCTGCGCTGGCCTTCTTCGCCGCTGTTTTCCAGCCCCGCGGGGGTGCGCCAGATTTTGTTGTGAACCAGCAGGGTGCCATCCGGCGCCACCACCGAGGTGATCTGCTGGCAGCCGGGGATGATGGGGCTCACGCGACCCTCGCCGTTGATCCCCAGGACCGGGTCCTCCCAGCGAAGATAGGAGCGGTTTTCGCTGGTCTTGCCGTAGGCCACCCCCGGGGCCGTGGGGGGCGGCACGTTGCGCATGGACTCGGCGGTGTGGCCGTTGGGGAAGTGGGTGTTACCGGCCGCCACCCAGTCCGTGGCTTTCTTGTCGCCGGAAAAGTCCACCTTCACGTGACAGCCGTAGCACTGGGGTGCCCAGGCCGAATGGCAGCCGTAGCACTCGATGGTTTCCATGTGCTTTTTGGCCCGCAGCTTGGCCGCTATGGCCCTGTCCGGGTCCTGCCATTTGTTGGCCAGGGCCAGGGATTTCAGGGTCGGCACTTCGAAGTCCAGCCCGGTGGCCGAGTGGACCAGCACCTTGTCGCCCTGGCGCACGACATTGCCCATGGGATTGCCGCGGGCGGTCAGCAGGTAGCCCTCCTGGGCCGGATAGACCACGCCGAACCGCTTCTGCGAGGCCAGCGGTTCTTCGGCCAGACCGCGGGCTTGGCCGGCATCGAGCTTCTGGCCGAATTCGTCGCCCCAGCCCAATGGCAGCTCCCAGGGATATTCGCTGGCCGTGCCGTGACAATCCGAGCATTCCACCTCGACGTTGGCCAGGAGGGTCCCGGTGATGTTGCCGTTGCCGTGCATGGAGGTCGTGCTGTGGCAGTCCTGGCAGAGCAGGCCCCCCTCGGGGTTGCCTTCGCGGGACTCCAGGCGGTGGTGTACGTCGTCCTTGATGAACTGGTAGAATTTCGTGTGCAGCTTGGGCTGCTTCTTGCCCTGGTCGCTGAAGGGACTGCCGTAAGGAAATTCCATCAGTCCCTGGAAGGAGACACCGATGCGCTTGCCCCGGTTGTGGCAGGAAACACAGGTCTCATGCGGGATGCCGGAGTAGACCCGACCGTTGACGACCACTTTGGTTTTGCGCGAGGACTGGATGGAGTGGACCATGGCATGGCCCTTCTCGTCGCGTTTGACGGTCTTGTCCATCCCCTCGTAGAGGCCGGCGTTGTTGTAGGGGATGTGACAGGACGAACAGCCCATGCCGCGAAAGTCGCCGCGCTTGTCACGCCCCTTGACCCCCACGTGGCAGCGCTGGCAGTCGGTGCGCACGTAGGTGTAGATGGCTTCCCAGGGTTTTTCCTTGAGGGTGTCCAGGTTGGTCTTGGGGACCTGGCTGAGTTGCTTGGGAAAGTTGCCGGGATAAGCCTCCATGAGGGCCTTGGTGTAGGACTTGTACTGCTCGGTCCCGAAGACCGGGTCCGGCCCGTCGGGGTCGTCCACGTCATAATTGCCGTATTTCTTTTCGTAGCCGGTGCTGGCCGGTCCCCAGCCCCAGAGGGCGCCCTGGATCTTGCCGGCCTCGGTCTGCATGATGGAGCGGTGCTGGGCATAGACGTGGGGTTCGTGGCACTGGCCGCAGATCTTCGCATTGACCCAGACCGATCCGGAATGGACCACAAAGGTGTCCAGCATGCCGCCGGCCGGCGCTCCGGTGTGGGCCTTGACGGCATCCTTTTCCTCGGCCGGGTTGCCGCCGTGGCAGATGACGCAGCCGTTGGGATCGCCCAGTTCCTTGCCCTTGGCGTAGATTTGTTGGGCCATCCCGGAGTCGTGCCCCCGGATCGGCTCGATGCCCTGGTGGCATTTGCCCGGCGCCAGACATCCGACGTTGGGGGCCGGGTATTTGGCCGGATCCATATCCGGCGGGATGGCAGCCCCTCCCACGGGCTGGATGCCGACAAAACAGCTGGCGGCAATTAAAACAGCGGGCAGGGAAACGCGGAGCCATTGCCGGTAGCGAAACATACCTCCTCCTTTCTCTGGGGAAGGCCTATTCCTGCTAAAGACGGTGAGGCGCCCGGTGAAGACCGAGATGGGGCGGGGAAAGTTGCGAGCAGGAAGACACAAGGCCGCCGGTTCAAAGCATGAAACCAACATAGCCAATCTGAGCGTATCCTGAGCGTATTCTGTTGCGTGAATACCGGTTATCGAAAAAGGGAATTATTGTCAATAACTACGGATGGATCGGCTGGCTGTCCTGTCGGCCTTCAACCGGCGTTGGAAAGTCTGACGGGCCGTTCCGGGAGCCATCTCAAAGCAGGCCCAGATGTTGGGCCTGGGCCCATAACCGGCGCGCCAGACGCACGGTGGCCTGGTCCACCATGCGGCCGTCTACGGCCACGGCGCCGCGGCCACCGGTGCGGGCGGCCTCGTCGGCATCGATGATCCGGCGGGCGCGGTCGATATCCTCGGCGGAGGGGGTGAAGACGGTGTTGATCGTCTCGATCTGCAGGGGATGGATCGCCCATTTGCCGTCGCATCCAATCGCCCCGGCCAATCCGGCCGCATACTCCAGTCCGGCCGTATCCTTGAAATTGCCATAGGGGGCGTCGATGGCCATGAGGCCGTTGGCCTTGGCGGCCATGACGATGCGGCTCAGTGCATGGTGCCAGCGATGGCCGGGGTAAATGGCCTCTTCTTTTTCACCATGCCCCGACAGGGACACCAGCCGTGCGCCCACGGAAGCGGCGTAATCCGCAATGCCGAACACCAGGGTTTTAAGCCGGGTGCTGGATGCAGCAATCGCCTGCACGTCGTTCAGGCCCTCAGCCGTTTCGATGGAGGCCTCGATCCCGACCGCATGGTCTTGGCGATGATGCCAGGCGATGCCGTTCAGGAGGCGATCGACGAAATGGATGTCGCCGGCGCAGTTGACTTTGGGCACCACGACCGTATCGATCCGTGGACCGGCGGCCTCGGCGACCTCGAGAAGATCGCGGTAGCCGTAGGGCGTATCGAGGGCGTTGATGCGCACGGCCAGCGGCCGCTGCCGGGCTTCGCGCGATTGCAGCGTTTCAATCACCTGGCGGCGGGCTTTCTCCTTGGCGTCGGGGGGCACGCTGTCCTCGAGATCGAGCATCACGATGTCGGCCGCGCTATTCAGGGCCTTGGCGTGCATCTTGGTCACATGGCCGGGGACGGAGAGCGTTGAGCGTCGTGGCGTCATGACAGCCGTCTCCTTAAGGCGGATAGGGTTGGATCTTTTCGCGGGTGACCGCGATCATGGCGATATCGTCGGTCAGGTCGGCCCCGTCCAGGTGTTCAAACACGGCCTGTTCGAGCGTGCCCAGGCAGTCATCGTTTTGGCGGCAAGCCGCGGCGACGGCGCGGTGGACACCGGCCGTGCCGAAGAACGACGCGGGCGTATCTCCGGCTTCGGTGACCCCGTCGGTGTAGGCGATGAGGGTGTCGCCGGGCTGTATCTGGATTTCGGCGGTCGCGAACCGGGCCTGAGGCATCATACCCACGGCCGGCGCGGTCGGCGCGAGGGCCTGGATATCGCCCGCCGACTTGACCAGCAGCGGGGATTCGTGACCGGCGTTGACGTAACGCAGCCGACCCGTTTCCGGCGAGAGCATGCCGAAGAACAAGGTGGCGAAGATGCCTTCGTGCCCGTGATGGGTCTCCAGGTAGCGATTGATCAGGCCGATGGCCTGCAGCGGCTCCCTTTCCGTGGGCGCGGCGGGGTTCGTCGCCGGGTCTCCGGCACCGGCATCGGGGTCTTCCGTGAAGATACGGATCAGGCTGCGGATGAGCCCCATGAACAGGGCCGCGCTGACGCCCTTGTCGCAGACGTCGGCAATCACCAGTCCGAGCTGCCGGCCGGACAGGGGAAACACGTCGTAGAAATCACCGGACACCTGGCGGGCGGGATGAAACCGGGCATCGAGGGTCCAGCCGCCGATGGTCGGCAGGCGTCGCGGCAGGAAATTGCGCTGCATGCGGCGGCCCTTGTTCAGTTCGGCGGCCAGCGCCCCGGAATAGGCTTCGATCTGCTCCTTGGCCTGGGCCAGGGACTGGTAGGCATTTTCAAGACGGGAGTAAAACTGGGCATTTTCGAGAACGATGGCGATATGGTCCACCGTGGCCTGGATCAGCGAGGCGGTTTTTTCTGTAAAGCGACCAGGTTCCGAATGGACCAGCGAGAGGATGCCGAAAAGTTCCCGCCCCTTGAGAATCGGGGCGGCCAGGGCGGAGCGGGCTTCGTAGGGCTGGTCTTCCAGCTGGTACCAGCGCTGATCCTGCGCGGTGTCCGTGATCAGGCCGACCCGGCGGTGCTTGATCACCCAGCCCGCCAGCCCCCTGTCGAGCACCTTGCCGATCAGCCGCCGGCGCTCGGCTGCCGAGGACGATTCGCGCATCAGGATGCAGTCTGTGACCCAGCCGGCGTTGTCGAGCAGAAAGAGGCTGCCGTCGTCCGCTCCGGTCAGCTCGACGGTCAGATCCACCGTTTTCTTCAACGTGGCTTTGATCCGGCTTTCGTGGGACGAGGAGCGCACCAGGCGGATGAAGGTCTCAAGCAGTTTGCCCTGGGTTTCGAGGGCCAGCTTCTCGCTTTTGAGCTTGGTGAACTCTTCGATCAGTCGGTCAAGATCCATACGCCGCCATGCCGCCGGAGGTGGGCTCGTGGCTGCGGGTGGGCCCGCAACGCCTCTGTCTTCATAACGATATAGGGGAATTGACGGCTAAAAGTAAAGTGGACTTTTGCGTGGGTGGCACCGTCAGGCCGGCGGCCGGCGGTCCCGGGCTTTGCGGAGGAGAATGACGCCCACCAGAATGTTGGCCAGCGTGAGCCCCACCAGGAAGAGGGCCACCAGGATGGTCACCCGGGTGAGGGCGCGATCGACCAGCGCCTCGCCCGTCTGGTTCAACTGGACCAGGGCATCCTGGGTGATCAATATTTGGCGGGCCATGAAGTCATCGACGGTTGCCTGCCGCTCGGACTTCAAAACATTCCCCATCTGCTCCACCGCCTTCTGGCGTTCGACCGTGATGTCGGCCATGAAATCCGTGATGGCCGCCTGCCGTTCGGCCTGGAGCGCTTTTTTCAGCTGTGCGATCGTGTTGCGGCGCTCGACCGCGACGCCTGCCATGAAGTCATCGATCGCCGCCTGTCGTTCGGCCTTGAAAACGTCGATGAGCTGCATGATCGCGTTCTGGCGTTCGGTCGTAATCTCATTGGCCAGCCTGGCCGACCAGAGCTCGGCAAAAAGGCTGGCCAACTGGGGCATGCGGGTGCCCAGGTAAAGCCCGCGCTCCGCCAGCAGGCGCATTTCTTCGGCCTGTTGTGTCACGGCCTCGACCGAGTCGATCAGCCCGTCCGGGGCTTCGCTGCGTGCCAGTTTCGATTCCCGGCGTTCGGCCGCAAAATTACTGAAACGGATAAAGGGGAAATAGGTCACATTGGGGTTGGCTTTGCGCCAGCGATTGATGAGCACCATCAAGTCGTCGAGCTGTTCCTGATCAAGCGTCAGAATGGCGACGCCGAGGATATCTTTCTCGGCCTTGCGAAAGCCTTTCACGAGCGGCTCGACATTGGGACCGAAGGTCTTTATTCCCTGGTCCTCGAAAATGATGCGGCCCAGCGTGACCATGCTGATCATGTCCAGCAGGGCGATGCCCGGATCGGACTCGCTGGCGATGATGTAGGCGTTCCACAAGGCGTAGACGACGATCGACTGAACCTCGTTACGGTCTCTGACGATGGGGCCGCTCTTGTCGTAGCGGGCGAAGGCGGTCATCAAAATGGACGCCAGACGATCGGCAAAGCTCATGATGCTGGACTGGAGTTCCGTCTCGTCCATGCGGTATGCAGGTTCCGATTCGGTCTGGGCCGCCACCGCACCCCAGACGGACGTCAGGAGCATCACGATGGCTGTAGCGCCGGCCAGCAACCTGCGTAGCCTGCGGATGGTATCGCTGTGAATCATGGCGGCCTTTCCGGGCCGACGTCTACCGGTTGGATTTGAAGCTTGCGGTTCCCGACCCGGTCCGGGCGCCTCGGGGGCAGTTGCGCCGG
>JASJBQ010000106.1 GCA_030066455.1 Desulfobacterales bacterium | reverse complement strand
GCGTTGTTGGTGATGATGTTGGTGATCAGGGTGCCGCCCAGAAAGATGGTCGTCAGGGCCAGCATCGGGCTGCTGCCGCCGGCCCGGGTCAGGAGGTGGGCGATCTGCTCGGCCAGGCCGCTGTGGGTGATGGCGGACTCCAGCCCCACGGCGCAGGCGATGACCGTGAGGGTGCCCCATTCGATGCTGCGGCCGGCCGTTTGAAGGGAAAGGCAGCCGGTCAGAAGCATGGCCCCGCTGGCGAGCATGCCGGCGTTGAGCATGGTCATCCAACCCATGGCCGCGATCGCGACCATGGCCAGCGTGATACCGGCGGCGATCACCGCCCGGTTGTAGCGCTGCAGCCGGTAGCCCTCCAGCGTCTTGGTGACCGAAAAGTCCATGTCCAGCCGGTTTTCGTAGAAGAAGGCGTCATTGACTTCCAACACCAGGTTGTCGCCCGCCTCGAGGCGCAGATCCATCAGCGGTATTTCCGGCGGTTCCGCCCGACGGGAGAGTGCGACCAGCTTGATCCGATAGTTGAGGACGGGCGGGGCGAGGTCGGCAATTTTCCAACCGATGGCCACGTTGCGTCGTGAAATCGTGACGTTGACCAACTGGTGGGTGTGACGTTCGGTTTTCATCGGGATACCGGAAACGAAAGGGGTCAGGCCCGGGTGGCGCCAGAGTTCGGACAGGGACGCCAGGTCGGTAGCAAACGTTACCCGATCGCCAGCTTCCATCATGAGGCCCGGTTCGTCGACCGGGACTTCCTGCGCATCACGCGTGATGGCAATCAGTTCGACGCCATCCAGATGCCCCAGGCCGGTTTCTTCCAGGGTGCAGCCCTCCAGACAGGTGTCGCGCCGAATACGAAATTCGGCCCGATAGCGTCTTGTAAGTGGTTTCGGGCTCACCTTTTTTGATTCCCCCGGCAGCAGAAAGCGCCCGGCCGCGATCATGAAGGGGATGCCGATCAGGGCGGCGGGCACCCCGACCCAGGCCGTGTCGAACATCCCGATGGCGCGCAGCCCCGGGGTCGGGTCGGATTTCAGGCTGGTGCCGACCATGCCGGCGATGATCAGGTTGGAGGAGGTGCCGATCAGGGTACAGATGCCCCCCAGAATGGAAGCGAAACTCAACGGGATCAGCAGGTGCCTGGCCGTGAGGCGGTAGGTGCGGGAAATATCGCGGATGACCGGTATCATCATGGCCACCAGCGGCGTGTTGTTGAGAAAGGCGCTTCCCAGAGCGATCGGCGGCAGCATCTTGAACTGGGCGCCGGTAACGCTCTTCGGTTTGCCCACCAATCGGTCCATGAGCATGTTGATAGCACCGGTGGCATACATGCCGGCGGCGACGATGTAAAGCACCCCCACCGTCAGGGTGCCGCGGTTGCTGAAGCCCTTGAGCAATTCTCCCGCCGGGGCGAGTTTGAGGGTCATGGCGGTGGCCAGGGCGCCGAAAAAAATCGCCGCTGCCGGAATCCGGGTGCCGGTCAGCAGGCCGAGGGTCACCAGAAGAATCGCCAGCGTCAGGTAGGCTTCCAGGGTCACGCGTCCACTCCCGTTTCTGTCGGTCCGGGGCCGGCGACGGCTAATGTCGCTGGCGGATTCCTGTCCAAGCGGCATTAAACACCGTTTTCATGTGAACGACAAGGCCACGACCGATTGAGGCCCTGCCGCCACCTTTTCAGGGCGGCGGCGGTCTGCGGGTTGATTTCCTGGCCAATAGCGGGCAATAAGTTCACCATCGGTCTGGATGCGGACCATGAAAAACACGGGGATTTGATCCCGGCGAACGTGCATGATGACCATCAATGAGAGAAACGAGGGCCAACGGATGGGCCGCAAACCCCTGCTGTTGCAGAACGGCATGGTCGTGGACGGTACGGGACGTTCCGGCTTCGGCGGGGATGTCCTGGTGCGAAACGGCCGGATTGCGGCCGTTGGCCCCCGTCTGCCGGTGCCGGAAGACACCGAGGTGATCGACTGCCGCGGCCGCGTCGTGGCGCCGGGGTTTATCGACATGCATTCCCACAACGACTGGTTCATGGCCGCCCCGGAGCATGACGCCGCCACACGGCCCTTCCTGCACCAGGGGATCACCACCTTCGTAACGGGCAACTGCGGATTCAGTGCGGCCGGTTTCGACCCGGGCCGACCCTATCTGGGCCGCATCCGCAACCTGGTGCACAAGGCCACCGGCCTGAAATTGGGCTGGTATTCGGTGGATGAATACTTCCGCGTCCTGTCCCAAAACGGGTTGACCCACAACCTGCTGCTCCTGGCCGGCCACGGCACCGTGCGCACCGCCATCCGGGATTTCAAGCCCGGCCCGCTCGACCGGGATGAACAACGTTTGATGCACCGCGACCTGGAGACGGCCCTGGATCAGGGGGCGGCCGGCGTCTCCCTGGGGCTGCAGTACGAGCCCGGCATCTTCGCGCCGCCGGAAGAACTCGAGGCCGTCGCGCGTCTGGTCCAGCGGCATGACAAGGTCCTCACGGTGCACCCGCGAGCATTTTCGACCCTTTCGCCCGCCTACCGCTTCAGGCCCCTGGGCCGGGCCCACAACCTGCAGGCCATCGGGGACATGCTCGCGCTGGCCCGTAAAACCGGGGTGCGTCTGCAATTCTCACACCTCATCTTCTTTGGCGCCCGCACCTGGCGTACCGCCCCGCAGGCTCTGGCCCTTTTCGACCAAGCCCGGCGCGAGGGGATCGATTTGCGTTTCGACACCTTTTTTCATCACTGCGGGGCTTCGCTGATTCACGTCCTGCTGCCGGAATGGTTTCTGGCCCAGGTGCCGGGGGCCTACAGCAACCGGGGCCTGCTCCTCAGACTGCAGGCCGAGATGACGAGCATGAAATTCGTCCTCGGGATCGACTTCAGCGACATCGTCATCGCCGATGCGGTGCATCCCAAATTCGAACGCTACAACGGCCAGACCGTTGCGGCCATCGCCCGGCGGATGCGGAAGTCGCCTTTCCGCGCTTTCATCCGCCTGGCCGCGGCCAGCCGGGGCCAGGCGCGGGTGCTGATGTTCAAATACAGCACGACGGAGATCGTGCGCGCCCTCATGCGCCACCCGGCCGCCCATTTCATGACCGATGCCTGGGTGGAACCGGTGGGTACGCAGAATCCGTCGGCATTCGGCGCTTTTCCCGGATTTTTACAGGCGGTACGGGAGGAAAAGGTCATCCGCCTCGAAGAGGCGATTCACAAAATGACCGGCGCGAGCGCCGCGCGCTTCGGCCTGCGGGACCGCGGGTGCATCAAAGCGGGGCTGGCCGCGGATATCGTCGTTTTCGACCGCGAGCAGGTGCGCGACAACACCACCCCGCGGGCCACCGGCCGTTTGCCCTCGGGTATCTGCCACGTCTTGATCAATGGCGTTGCGGCCTTCATGGACGGCGAGGTCGTCGACGGCGTGCGCGCCGGCGCCGTGCTGCGACGCTGAGCGCGGGATTTCAATTGTTCCGGCATCACCAACACGATACCACGTTAATCGAGGAAACAAGATTCATGCGGATACCGATGCACCGCCTTACCCTGACCCTGATAAGCCTCCTATTGGTGTTGATGCCGCTGGCGGTCTTGGCCGCCGATACGGAATCCTCTTCCGCGGAATCGCCGGCCATCGGCCTTTCCGAAGAGATGGGCGAAGCCATGCTGCGGCAGGCCACCGAGGTCGGGGAGGATCTTACCCGGCAGGCCAAGTCGCTGTTCGAGCGCGAGCCGCTGGAATGGGATATGGACACCCTGGCCGTGATCTACCGCTGGGCGCTCGATTTTCCGAAGCACATCGCCGCCCTGATCGCCATGGTCATCGAGCACAGCCGCGTGTTGGGGGTCGCGGGCTCCCTGGTCATGCTGATTTTCATCGTGGCCGTCCTCTACAGCCTGATCGGCCAGCGGCGTGTGCTGCGGCGCATCGAACGGGGGATGGAGCCCTACCGGGAAAAAATTCCGGAAACGGTCTTTCCTTTCGTGCTCTCGGGCCTGCGAATCCTCGTGGCGGCCCTTATTCCGCTGGGCCTGCTGGCAGCCTACAGCCTCGTCAGCGCCCTGGTGACTTACGATGCCGCCTGGTTCGTCATTCTGGGGCGGCTGATCATTCTCTGGGCGGCGGGCGCCCTGGTGCTCAATCTGCTGCGCGAGTCCCTCACCCGGGATCTCTTCGAGGTCACCACCCAATACGGCCGGCCGATCTATCGCCTCATGCGCCTGGTGCTGCTTTATTCCCTGGCGGGAATTGCCCTCTTCTGGAGTGCCGAAGCCCTGCGCCTGCCGGCTGACGTCCTGGCGTTTGCCAAGTTTGTCATTGCGCTTTCGATCGTCGTCGTCCTGTTCCTGCTGCACCTCAAGAAAACCGCCCTGCTTTCCTTTCTGCCGAAATTTCCCTACCCGTTCTACCAGGCATTTGTCCGCTTCCTGACCCGCTATTATTCTTTCGTCATCGGGGTGGTACTGGCGGCCGCCCTTTTGTGGTGCTTCGGCTATGCCAATCTGGGGCGCATCGTCATCGTCAAGATCTGGTCTTCGGGCGCCGCCTTTGTCCTCATCATGCTGGTCTACCATGCCGCCCGCACGGCGCTTCTGCGCCGCACCCGCAAACTGCCTCGTCACGACGAGGCCGGCCACACCCTGCATCGATCGCTGAACAGTCTGCTGCTCTATGCCACTGTGGTCGCGACGGCTTCGGTCGTGTTGAACCTTCTGGGGCTCCTCGCGGTGTTGAGAACCGTGATGTCCATTCCGGTGCTGGTCCTGGGGGGGGCCGTCATCACCCTTTGGACCATCGTGAGCGCGGTCATCATTCTGCTGGCGTTCTTTTATGCATCGCGGCTCCTGCGGGCTTACCTCGACTACCGGATTTACCCGCGTCTGGGCATCGACCAGGGGCTGGGCTATGTGCTGAACACCCTGCTCAATTATGCTTTCCTGGCCATCGGATTTCTGATTGCCCTCAGGATCGTGGGGCTCGACCTGCGCTTCCTGCTGGTGTTCGCCGGCGCCGTCGGTATCGGCGTGGGGTTGGGGCTGCAGAGCCTGGCCGCCAACATCATCAGCGGGTTCAGCATCATTTTCGGCGGCAAGGTCCGCAAGGGCGACTGGATCGAGGTGGGCGGCACCCTGGGCGAGGTGACCGACATCTATCTGGGCTCGGCCAAGATCCGCACCCGCGACAACGTCGAATACCTGATTCCCAACGCCGACCTGGTGACCAGCACCATCGTCAACTATTCGCTTTCATCGTCCTTTATCCGCATGGACCTGCTCGTGGGCGTGGGCTACGATGCCGACCCGCGGGAGGTGGAGCAGATTTTGCTGGACGTGGCCGCCGCCGAAGCACTGGTCTCGGACTTTCGCGCGCCGGCCGTACGTTTCGTGGAATACGGCGACAACAGCATCAATTTCGAGCTGCTCTTCTGGATCGACGTGCGCAAGACGGCCCGGCGCCGGGTGCGCAGCGAACTTTATTTTGCCATCTTCGAAGCCCTGAAGACGGCGGGCATCGAAATTCCTTTTCCCCAGCGGGATCTGCACATCCGCAGCGGACTGGCCCTGCCGGCGCCGGCAGCGGATTGAAGGCCGGGGTTCGGCGCCAAACCCGGTGTCATTGCTCGATTGGTTTTGATCCAAACCCTCCACCTTTGGTGGAGGACCCGGATCAGCATGCGAACATATTAAAGGAGGTAGAATGAGCAGCCCATCCGACAATGAGAAAAAAGCCGGCGCCCGGGGCCTCACCCGGCGCGACTTTCTTCAAACGGCCGGGATGGCCACACTGGCCATGGGATCAGGGGCCGTGCCGCTGCCGGCGCGCGAGGCACAGGCCGCGGCATCCTCCTCGGAGAAATCCAGAAAGGCCGGGCCTCTCGAGCCCAAACCCTACAACGTCCTTTTCCTCCTCACGGATCAGGAGCGCTACCAGCCCGAACTGCTGGGCAAGGGCCACTGGCCGGGGCGCGACCGCCTGGCCCGCATGGGAACGACATTCGCAAACCACCAGATCTGCTCGGCGGTCTGCACCCCCTCGCGATCGGTCATCTTCACCGGGCAGCACATCCAGCATACCCGGATGTTCGACAATACGAACTTCCCCTGGATCGAAGACATGGCTTTCGACATCCCCACCATCGGCCACATGATGCGTGACGCCGGCTACTACACCACCTATCAGGGCAAATGGCACCTCAACAGACGCATCCACGAGCGTTTTCCACCGGGCAAACCGCTCCAGCTCGTGGGGCACGACATCATGGATAAATACGGGTTTTCCGACTTCACGGGTATCGGCGACGCCGTCGGCGATACACGGGGAGGGTATAGCTCCGACCAGGTCGTCACCGCAACGGCCCAGGCGTGGCTGCGACGCAAAGGCAAGTCGCTCGATGCCGAGGGGCGGCCGTGGTTCATGGGGCTTAGCCTGGTCAACCCCCACGACGTCATGTTTCACGACACCGACGTGCCCGGCCGGAGGGTCCAGGGTGCCCCCCCGACCATCATGCCGATTGCTCCGGCGCCGGACGATGCGATCTATCAAAAGAGGTGGGATTTGCCCCTGGCCCCCAGCCGCAAGCAGACCTGGGACGAACCGGGACGCCCAGCCGCGCATGTCGACTATGACCGGGCCATGGGGCTGCTCACCGGGCGGATCCCCAACCAAGACGCCCGCTGGCGCAAACGGCAGGATTATTATTTCAACTGCATCAGCGACAACGACCGTTCGGTGGCCACCATCCTGACCGAGCTCGAAAATCTGGGGCTGCTGGAGAACACCATCGTCATCTATACGGCCGATCATGGCGAACTCTGCGGGGCCCACGGCATGTCCGGCAAAGGGGCCACGGCCTACCGCGAGCAGAACCACGTTCCCCTGATCGTCTACCATCCGGACCTGGCCGGTGGGCAAACATGCGGAGCGGTCACCTGCCACCTCGATCTCGTGCCAACCATTCTGGGCCTGACCGGCACCGCCGCCAAACAAAAGGAGGCGGTGGCCGCCCGCCTGCGGGGTCACGACCTCTCCCCCCTGCTGGCCGCCCCCCGGCAGGCGGCGCACGATTCCCTGCGCGACGGCGCCCTCTACTGTTACAGCATGTGGTCGTTCATGGATGCCGACTGGCTGCAGAGGGTTGCCCGGGCCGTGGCCGCGGGCCGCGAGATGACACCGGAGAATCTGCCCCGGCCGGACATCCGCAAACGCTCCAACATCCGCACGGTGTTCGACGGCCGTCACAAATACAGCCGCTACTTCAATTCCCAGGAGCACAACCAGCCCACTTCGATCGAGGAGATTTTTCAGGTCAATGACGTCGAGCTGTTCGACCTCGAAACCGACCCGCACGAAATGATCAACCTCGCGCTGGACCGCAATAAACATGATCTCCTGCTGGTCATGAACGCCAAGCTCAACCGCCTGATCGACAGCGAGGTCGGCCGGGACGACGGCTCGCATTTTCCCGACATCGCCGGGGTTGAATGGAATTTCGAGGAGTTCGACCCCTGATGCCCGGGGTTATGACGGTACGATGCACAGGATTTTATAAGGAGTGGTGATGGATTTTCAGGTCATGGTCAAGCCTGCGGGGGCGGCCTGCAACCTGCGCTGCACCTACTGCTTTTACACCGAAAAGGAAAATCTCTACGGTGGCGAAAACCGTTTGCGGATGCCTCCCGAGGTTCTGGAGCGTTTCGTCCGTCAGTATATCGAGGCCCAGGATGCCCCGGAGGTTCACTTCGCCTGGCAGGGCGGCGAACCCACCCTGATGGGCCTCGACTTTTTCCGGGCCGCGGTCGCGCTGCAGGCCCGCTACGCCGGAAGCAAAAAGATCACCAACGCCATTCAGACCAACGGTACGCGCCTCACGGACGACTGGTGCCGGTTTCTCCGGCAGCACGAATTCCTTGTGGGCCTGAGCGTCGACGGCCCGCAAGAACTTCACGACCGTCACCGCACGCGGGCGGGCGGGCATTCGACGTTCGAAGCCGTCACCGCGGCGGGGAAGCGCTTGAAGCGCTACAAGGTCGCCTTCAACACCCTCACCGTGGTGAATGCCCACAATGCCCGCCGGCCGCTCGAGGTCTACCGGTTTCTGAAAGCGATCGGCGACGGCCACATGCAGTTCATCCCGGCTGTGGAACGCCCGCCGGATGAAACCGCCAGAGACCTTGGGCTCGGCCTGGCTCTGCCGCCGGAGGGAGATCGAAGGTCCGACAACCGGGTCACGCCCTGGAGCGTTTCCCCCCGGCAGCTGGCCGATTTCTATATCCGTATCTTCGATGCCTGGGTGCGCAACGACGTGGGCCGGGTCTTCGTGCAGTTCTTCGATGTCGCCCTGGGCAACTGGATGGGGGCGGGCTCCGGGTTGTGCCAATTCGCCCCGACCTGCGGGCGGGCGGCGGTTTTGGAACACAACGGCGATCTGTATGCTTGCGACCACTATGTCTACCCGCGCTATAAGCTGGGCAACATCATGGACACGCCGCTGGCGCACCTCATGGCCTCGGCGCCGCAGCTGGCCTTCGGCCGGGCGAAGCAGACGCTTTTGCCGCGATACTGCCAGGCGTGTGCGGTACGTCCGGCCTGCCACGGGGATTGCCCCAAACACCGTTTCGTCCGAACCCCGGACGGCGAGCCGGGATTGAGCTATCTCTGCCCGGCCTACAAGGCGATCTTCGATCACATGGCGCCTTATCTCAATATCATGGCGGAGTTGGTGCGCTCCGGCCGACCAGCCGCCGAAATCATGGGCATCGTCCGGCAACCACACGCCGGCCGTGGGCCGACCGCACCGGGACGCAACGCGGCCTGCCCCTGCGGCAGCGGCCAAAAGTACAAACGCTGCTGCGGAGCCTGACCCGCAAACGACCCCCGCTGACCAGGTTTAACTCCGCAAATGAAGACGGCGACCAACTTTGCGCTGATCGCCACTTCGAAGGGAGGGAAAACTGGACGCTGGCTGCACCCGTCGTGAGGAAAAATCCCGGACAGGCGTTAGGTTGGCGTTAGCTCCAAATTAAATTTCGATGAGGCTTGCGCGCGCTTGACAGCAACACCAGATACACCCTTGCAATGATATGGCTTGCCCGGGCCGTTCCCGTTGGACAGCTTGAGACTATTTCTATCGGGTCCGTTATTCATTCCGCGCTTTCCAGTTCGCGTGCGAGTCCTTCGCAGGTCATGGTCCGTTCCCGACGGATGAAGTTCCTCAATATCGGTGTGAACGGTTTGAAGACGCCCAGCACCCTGGCCGTGGCCGTGTGCGTGACGTGCGTCCCGTGCTCACCGGCGCGCAAGCGATAAACGAATCGAGCCGTAAAAAACGGCAGCGCGTAATAGGTGGTCTGCTCGATGACGAATGTTTCGGGCGGCGCGTACCTAACGACCTCACCGATCGATTTCCCGCCGAACCGCACCTTGTCGACGAACGTCAGCCCAAGGCCTTCCCTCTGCGGGGAGGTGATCGTCGTATCGCGCAGCACCAGGCTGTTGGAAGGTGCCCACCGATGGTAATCTGCGACGTCGGCGATCAGGGCGAAAACGTCTTCGATCGGCCGTGCCACCTGAAACTCGAAAGTAAAAACGATCATCCCGTAATCCTTTGGCCGGAGGGTCGGTGGGTTTGCGCTCCGTTTCCTCCCTGAGCAGCGATTTTCACCCTTGGTGGCTGCCGGGCGTTATCCCCATGGATGTCGTCCGCCATCGCGTTGTGTGTAGCCGATGTCGGGTCGACATTGATCTCGAGGCCGGGATGGAGTGTACGGGCGCAGTCAGGGCACACGCCGGGGCTGAAATCGACGTTGGTACGTTTGCGTTTATCTAAATTTTGACCTGGTTCCAGTAGCCGCGGTTGTCGCGGCTTTGTTTGCATTGGGCGCAGATCGGCAGCAGACCGCTAGCGATTCAAAAGCGCATTGACCGGACAATGGCCCCCAAGATTTGGACAGCCTGCGAAGAGAAATAGAGTGTAAGCTCCGGGTATTGAGAACGTGGGAGGCTCAGGCGGCCTCCGCCAACGGATGCGGAATGCCAAAGTTGATCTCTTCCAGGTTCGGTCGTCAAGACACGGGTGGAAGGACTCTGGGTTGTGGAAGCGGAACCCTCTTGTGAGTTTACACCGGTTTGAGCATTTTTATGAATAGTGAGTGCCTGATACTTCTGGCCGTTGAAACCATGTAATTGAATCGCACATCTTGTTCTTAGGACCGAAAAATGACGGCCATTCAATGATCCGGATTAAATACATCTAGAATCTATCTCAAAATAAAGATCAGGGTTCCTGGCAAGGCGTGAGACGGCGAGAAAGCGGAGCATACACATAGTATGTGAGCATTTTGAGCCGGTTCACGATGCACTGAATTATAAAAAAACAGATGCTGAATCCCGCAATGCGGGGAACACCGCCAGGGGCACTTAGATTTTTTCTGAGATGGGTTCTACTCTATTCGCCTTGATGAAATATCGGAAATACCCTCACAGATTTCCCCTTTATCCCCATTCCAGGTCCACCTTGATTTTCCATTTAACGTGTTGCCGTCTTGACTTATCATAAACGTAAAATCACCGACGACAATTTGCCCTGGACTGTCCACGTCCGAACTTGCGTATTTGATACCTTTAAACGTGATGGTATTATTATGTACCTTACCCATATACAGACTATTATCTTCAGTATCGACGATTTGAATCGTATCACCTTGCTGTGTTATTTTATAAGTATGTTCTTCTTTTACATTGCTTTCCCCGCATCCCCACCAATGTTCAGTCTCGATCCAAGTCCCCGTGAGGTCAATAGGTGCGTTTACGGCCGTTCCAGTGCTAGTGACTTCTTGTGAAAGCTCATCGGATTTGGTAGCTTTTTGCTTGGTTGGTGCACAATTTAAGGAAGAGATAAGCAAAAACGCAAATGCTAAAATGAATGTTTTTTTCATAATACCACCCCTTTTGCGTATTCAATCAATTTTTAGGTGTTAGACCCTGTCTTCTGCACACAGGGTATGGAAATCAAAGGCTGCTCTTTTTCTTTTTCTGGATTACGGGTAACAGGGGCCATTTCCATAGGACGGCGAACAGATTTGGGTTCCACTCCAGCCTTGAGTGCATTCATGACTCCCGCGGCTTCCCAATAGTTTTCCACGGTTATCAATTGGCCTGGATTCCAAGGCAGAACCGAAAGATCATTCTTCATCTTGTTGCGGTTCTCTTTGACCGCGATAACCGGAATCGCTTGTTCAAGCGCGGCAAGAACGGGCAGTCCGATACAGCTATCCGGAATTACAAGACAGGAGACATCTTCCGCCGAAATCACCGAATCACGGACAATTACATCCCTGTCACGGATTATTTGGGGGCTCCTGTGCAGGCCCTTCAGGAGACAGTGCATGAAGGTGATCGAGACCGCTTCAGCCGCCATACGGGGATCAACGACACCCAAGTCGATGTCGTATACAGCTTCAGATTCGAGCATCGGCGCATGAGCCGAGGGCACTCCGTAGAGCTCCGAAATCGTGTGTGTCAATATGGCCTCGACACCACCCCAGGGATTGACCATACGACCGTCACTCTTAAAATAGTCGCTATGAAAATCAAACGGCACCTGGATCACTGATGAGAGCGACACGGCATCATATTCACCACGGAACGCGTCGAGTTTTCGACAGAGGTTTTCGAGTTTC
Source organism: Desulfobacterales bacterium (assembly GCA_030066455.1). The sequence continues at coordinate 3,930 of JASJBQ010000106.1, read as the reverse complement.
TCTATCCTTCCTGCCGCTCTACCTGAGGTTGTGTAAAGTTGTTTCATTGCGATCGGCGTGTCGAGCACAACGATACGGACACAGTTGTAACCGCATGACGCGCGTGAGGCGTTGATGGCGTTTATCGCGTCACGTATGAAAGATGACTCATTGTGCTCTTCGATCACCGCGAGTATCCTGTTGGACCGGACAGGTTGCAGTCCGGCGGTCCCCATGATCAGCCGGCAGATAACACTGCCCTCCACGTAAAGCCCATTTGCGGGTATTTCGTTGATATCCGATGCGTTGACCGCATTCGGGTGGGTGATAAGGTTGTCGCAGATCGTCGCAAGCAACCGTACAACCGGGGCTGCGTCACCGGCATGACCCCCTATCTCCGCACCGATACCTGTCGGCACCAGAAAAACCGCGTTGAACTTGTCCGTGTTTTCCCGCTCACGCTGGCGGTATTCGAATATCGAATCGGTGCTATATCCCTTAAGACCTGAGGCGATGCCAAGTTCGCAGTTGTAAAGCGTATCGTCCGATTTGGTGACCACAAACCGAACCGCAGTCTCATCGGGTCTAAGCCTTTCCCCGACAGCTTCGCGAAAATACGCAATCAGTCCGTTGTGGCCCTTACGGGCCGGTATATTCAACTCTTTTTCTACGGCAAACATTATATGACTCCATTGCCGGAAGCGTATTCTTCAAATGTAAACCTTTTCAGTAATTTCAATTCACCGTTTTCCGCCAGATACCAGACATCCGGTAAATTAATGCCGTTGAAGCGGTGGGCTTTGACCAGCGAATAGGCGCCGATGTTCTCGATCTGCAGGCGCGACCCGAACTCGAGCGATTCCGTGAACCTGTATTCACCGAATATATCACCGGCGAGACATGAACATCCGGCAATCAGGTACTCATATTGACCCGTTTTGGTGTGTCCTACAATATCAGGCTCATACACGAATTCCAGTACTTCCGGCAGATGATTTACAGTCGCGTCAACGATAACAACCGTTTTTCCATTCTGGTCAAACATATCAATCACCGATGTAATCAGTGAACCCGCCCGGTTCACGAAAGTAAGGCCCGGTTCAATCAAGACATCCAGGCCGTAATCCGTTTGCAACCGGTTAATACTTGTAGTAAAATCATCAAGATTCTTGGGTTTATCAAACAAATAGCCGCCGCCGGGATCGATCCACTTGCACCGTCCTAACAGTTCGGGGATATGGTTCTCTATCTTCTCAATCGTACGTCTGAACTGCGCGAAATTGTCTGCCTCGCTGTTGGAATGGATATGAACACCATCTATGCCGTCAAAGATGCCCGGTTCATCCTTCAGCGCCTTTTTTACGCTTGCAAGCGGTGTGCCGAGCTTCGAAAAGGATCGGCAGGGATCGTATTTTTCATCCGCCACGAAAGAAAGTTCCGGATTGATCCGCAAGCCACACTGTACTTTTCCAGCGAATGATTCCCTGAATCGCTTCCATTGCGACAGCGAATTCAGGTTGATAGTGTCACAGGTCTCTACGAGTTCAGCAATTTCATTCTCGACCAAGCGCGGAGAGGTAAAATGTATCGTCTGCTCCGAAGTTATGACTTTTTTGGCAAGGCGGGCCTCAAAAACCGAGCTGGCTGAAAAACCCTCAACGTAATGAGCGATCTTCTGAAGCATCGGGTAGAGCGTCAGCGGTTTCATAGAATAAATCAACCCGCATCCCGCACGCTTGGCAGCCGAAACAACCGCCTCTGCGGATCTTTTGAAAATCCTACCATCATATAGGAACGAGGGCGTCTTGAGTTCTAATTTTAATAGATCGACAGCCATATCGATATCAATTTTCGCTGGCATATTCGATAAAAACATAGAGAGTTTTCCATTGCCTGTCACGCCACGACTGTCGGCAGCGCTCAATAAAATAATCTTCCACCAAACGGAGATCAGTGACCATGTCAGGCGATTCATGTTCCACCCGGCTTAGGATTTCCTTTTCGGGTGCCGCATCGAGGTCAGCATAGATCTCCATATGCCTGACTCTCTCAGCCCCTTTGGCCCATTCCTGCCATCGGGTAATCTCGTCATTACGTTCCCCTTCAGTCCGATAGACACATGGGCATATCCAGAGGCTGTCTTTGATCAGCAGACCGAACGGTGCGTCTTCATCATCCGGTCCGAGCACATGATAGAGATCGATATCAGGTATAAATGCCTCCATTGTGTAGAGTACATCTTCCGCGATATCCTGAGGAGCGTCATGGTAATAATACGCTTCATCCTCGCCGGGAAAACTAACAGGAAGGAACTTCGATCGCGTCAGGTAGTCCTCAGCCTCTTCTCCTTCTGCGAAAACAAACGCCATCGGCCCTCCTGTCGCATCAACCAGCAGCTTTTGGCCATCGACAACAAAAATATTCGCGAGATGGCTCCAATACTGCTGAGCATCATCTTTGAACCTGAAATCGAAATGATCTAGCGCCCTGCGCAGTGTATCATATGGAAACGCGCCTTTCGCGCCATCACCTGCCAGAGCGAACCTGGACTCGATCCCCCAGTTTTGAGCGATAAACAAAAAGGCCGCCGCCTTCTCCGAGCAGTTACCGCCTCTGCCGGCCATAATTGTGTCAAGCGCCTCTGATCCTGTACGAAAACGAAGTTTTCGGCCGATAAACCGTGAATAGAGTTCATATGGTGCAGAATGCAGCCGTTTACCGATGGCCTTTAAAAAATCGACGGCATCCCCATACGTTGCGATCTGGAGCACACCGTCCCCGCGTTCAGGATAGTTCGCATGGATAAGATTTTCGACAAACCTTTTATAGGCAGGATTATGATCCCATTTTCGTTTGTAATACCCCTTCCAGTTGCGTTTATATGGAACGTTGTCCCGGTCAAGGATCAGTTCGGCGACAAAAATGTCGGCGTACCCTTGTTTATCCGTCTTTCGATGCTCAAATTTCAAACCTTTATCCGGTTGTAGTGTCCGGCCGCGCTGCTTGAATACAATCTCCTCAATAAGATCTGCAAAATTCCCCTCTGCATCGATATCATAGGCGATCGCCCTGAAATCTTCGATGTCATCCTTGCCTGCCGCACTCAACCTTCCATCGAAGATTAATCCCTCAATATCATCACCTGAGAGGTGTTGAATAAAATCGAGCAACGCTGAAAGCGAAGAAAATTCATGTGGACTATTCAATCGCAGCGCAAAACGGCGTTTTGACCACTTGTCAGCTATCTGGATGTAATACGGAAGTGCATTCATTTTGGAGGATAAAACGCCACGATCAATTGAATGGCGACTCAATAGCTCCGATATGTTGTTTGCCTTCGAGCATTATCTGTTCAAATTCTTCGGCACACAGCTCAGATTCACGAACCGCCGCGCCGCCAAAATAACGGGCAAAAAATTTCTTGGATTGGATCTCTTTTTGCCAGTTGTGCGCGTGGTCATCATAGACCCCGGTGAAAAGATTGATAACCATATTGGCCCTGTAGGGATTCAAGCCATCATACCGCATAGCAGCCATTCTCAGGTCAATGCCTTCTTCACTCTCAAAATTAACAAATCCCTCTTCCACATAGACTCTTGCGAAAATATCATAGTTGTCAATATAATACTGGCACTCTGCTTCAAGTTCCGTAATCTTCTTAAAACCCTGATCCGTTACCGAGATGGATAGGCCCAAATTCTCGCCTTCATCAACGCGGATCAGGTTCCGGTTTAAGCAGTAATCGAGCGCGGCCTTAATGTTCCCTCTGATGGCAGCGGAGGGAACCGTCCTAATGTTGTGATTGATTATGACATAGTGCATATAGAGCCCAAGGAACTCATTTTTATCATCATCCAAGGCCTTAGGGTCATCATAGTCCTTAAAGGGCATGTCATATTCGTCAAGAACAAGATGAAGCGTTTTATACGATTCCTCTGAATCTTCTTCATA
>JASJBQ010000009.1 GCA_030066455.1 Desulfobacterales bacterium | reverse complement strand
CTGGCGAGCACCCTCAGCATCCGCAACACCGATCCGTCCCGCGCGATTCGAATCATAAATGTGGATTACTTCAATTCGGAGGGCCAGCTGCTGCGACGCTACCTCGAGCAGCCCATCGAACTGGGCCCCATGGCCTCGACCCGCTACATCGTCGGTGAATCGGATAAAACCGGCGGGTCCGGCGCCAATTTCATCGTGCGCTGGGAAGCGGCGGCACCGGTCAGCCCCCCGGTGGCCGAGGGGATCATGATCAGTACGGCCTCCCAGCTGGGCATTTCGTTCACCTCCCGCGGACGCGTCATCCCCGCCGAATAGAGATCCGAGGAGCATCGGTATGGACCCTTTATGGATCAGCAGCGCATTTTTGCTCGGTTTCGCCGTTCGACAGATCGGACTCCCGCCGCTCGTCGGCTTTCTTTTGGCCGGTTTCGCCCTGAAAGCCCTGGGCGTCGAAGGGGGGGCGTTTCTCCGGGATATCTCCGACCTGGGCGTCACCCTGCTGCTGTTCACGATTGGGCTCAAATTCAAGGTCAAGAGTCTGTTGCAGGCTGAAATCTGGGCCGGCACCAGCCTGCACATGGCCGTTACCGTCCTCCTTTTCGGCGGCGGCCTGGCCTTGCTGTCATCGACCGGCATCGCGCTCTTCGCATCGCTCGATATCAAACTGGCCCTGCTGGTCGCCTTTGCCTTGAGCTTCTCCAGCACGGTCTTCGCCGTCAAGGTCCTGGAGGACAAGGCCGAGCTGTCCGCTTTTCACGGCCGGGTGGCCATCGCCATCCTGATCATGCAGGATATCCTCGCAGTGATCTTCTTGACCGCCTCCACCGGCAAGCTGCCCTCCATTTGGGCCCTGGCGCTGATACCGCTCTTCATCATGCTGCGCCCGATCATGATGCGGCTCATGGAGAAAAGCGGCCACGGCGAGCTGATGATTCTTTTCGGATTGTTTCTCGCTCTGGTCATCGGTGCCGGCGGCTGTGAACTGGTGGGCCTCAAAAGGGACCTGGGGGCGCTGATCATCGGTATCATGATCGCCGACCATCCCAAGGCGGGGGAGTTGGCCAACCACCTGATGGGCTTCAAGGACCTGTTCCTGGTGGGCTTCTTTCTGAGCATCGGCCTTTCCGCCGATCCCTCCTGGGAGTCCCTGGGCGTGGGTGCCCTGCTGGCCGCGGTCATGCCCTTGAAGGTTGTTCTCTTCTTTTTCTTGCTGACCCGCTTCAAGTTGCGGGCCCGCACGGCCACGCTGGCATCCTTCAGCCTGGCCAACTACAGCGAATTCGGGCTGATCGTGGCCGCGCTGGCCGCGGGCAACGGCTGGATCGACGGCGCCTGGCTGGTCACGATCGCCATCGCCCTCTCACTGACCTTCATTCTGGCCGCCCCCCTGAATACACACGCCCAGGCGATCTACAACCGCCACGCGGCCTTCCTGAAACGCTTCGAGACCCGCCAGCGACATGTCGAGGACACCCCCATCGACCCGGGCGACGCTGAAATTGCCGTCTTCGGCATGGGGCGCATCGGCACGAGCGCCTATGACACGATGGTGGAACACCACGGCGACGTGGTGATCGGGGTCGACTATTGTCATGAGATCGTCGAGCAGCAGAAAGCCACCGGACGCAAGGTTGTCCTGGGGGATGCCGCCGACCCGGATTTCTGGGAGCGGGCCAGACCAAATAACGATAATCGAGACCGCATTCAGATGATCATTCTGGCCATGCCCAAGCATGCTGCCAATCTGGCGGCCGTCAAATTTCTGCGTGAAGGGGACTACCAGGACATCATCGTCACGACGGCCAACTATGAAGACCAGCTTCCCAAGCTGCGTGAAGCGGGGGCCGACGGCGCTTTCGACTTTCGCACCGAAACCGGTATCGGCCTGGCCGAGAAGGCCCATGAACTGTTGGAGCATCACCTGATCCGCAAATAGCGCACGGGTTAGCGCAGTTTTCGACGTGTGCTGATCGCATGCAATGAAGGGGATAGGTTTGGAGTTTTCCCGGGACGGCTTAAGGCATCGTGCGGGCCGCGGCGAAGGGGACATCACGACCCGGCCCACGCTTCAGACGTCGGTCTTGTCAAACCATTTCCAGAAGGCTTCGGAACCAAAGGGTTCGGGCGGGATATCGAATTCATCCGCCTCTTCGATTTCGTCTTCGGCCAGACAGGACTGGAAGAGTTCCACCGGAAAGGATGCCGTGGTTTCCTCGGGGTCGGCGTCGCCGGGCATGATGGGCGTGATCTTCCAGGCCACGTCTCCGTAGCCTGCATCGCGAAACGCGTTGGCGATGCGCAAAATGGCCGCCTCATCCAGTTTTTCGGCGTCGATGACCCGCGTGTATTTGACCTGAAGCCGCTGGTCTTGGTCCACGCAGGCGGCGGCCGGGTATTTCTGGCGGTATTCCCGGTCGCTGTCCGGGCCGAGGTGTTCCCGGATAAACGATTGAATGTCGCTGTAACCGACTTTGGGGGCCAAAAGCGCCATGATCGAAACGCGTACCCTGCCTTCCATCTGTTTGCTCGCTCCCCTTTGCGGCCGGCACCACGGCGCCGAGAATGAGCTTGTCCATGGCGGTGGCCAGATAGATCTCCCCTAACTACTCCCTGAAGCCGCATGGGATGTCAAGGCTAAGTGCCTAATTTTTTTATTTTTATTTATATTTTTATACACATCCCCATAAACTGTTTTTAGGGTCGGAAAAAAACTGGCAACGTCGTTGACAGTCGTTAAAATTAGTTTAGCGTTTTTTTCAACTGCCGATCCGAATGGCCGGACGGCGTGAGCGGCATGCCAGCACGCCGCCTTCACGGGTCAAGCAACCGCACCGGCCTTGATTGAGGGATGATCCATCAGCGGTCAGTCGGAGGGCCCGAAGCTTTCCTGGTGAACGACCAATTCCCGGCGGACCGCCTGAAGCGCCCCGCCGCATTTGAGGCGGCAGTATTCACAGGGTCCCGCCTGCTCGAATACGCTGCGAAAATAGGGGCCTTGCAGGATATCCGCCAGCGGGCGTGTCTTGAAGTTGATCTCCTCCAGGTGCTTGGCCACCAGCGGGACGATGAAGCGGAAGCGCTGGTTGTGCTCGGTGATAAACATGGTGTGCGCCTGGCAGCAGGGGTGAACCGTCCCGTCGGCGGCGATATAGATCGAGCCCTTGTGGAAGGGCTTGCACCGCGCGATCGGCTTGTCCGCGCCGAGCGCCTCGAAAAGCTCCCGTTTGACCGTGACCGCGAAGGTGTCCGGGGTCTCGAGCCGATCGTCGTAGTCGCGGGAAACAATGGCGGAAAACCCCTTGAAGCCGCACTCCCGGGCCAGACGACAGGCCGCCTCAATCTGGTGCTGGTTGTGCTTGAAAACGATGAATTTCCAATAGGCGGCACCGCCGGCGGCAATGAAGGCCGCGGCATTGCGCAGCACGGTGCGGAAATCGGTCCCCACCCGGTGACGGGCGTGAGTGTCGGCCAGACCGTCGATACAGAATCCCATCGACCCTCGCCCGTAGGCGCGTCCCAGGGCGGCCCACCAGTCTTCGGATTGCACGCTGCCGTTGGTGTCGCCGCCCATGACGACGTCGGTATTGAGCGCTCGCACATGGGCAGCGATTGCGGGAAGATCCGGATTGGTGCCCAAATCACCGAAATTGCCCCCGTAGTTGAGCCACTTGAGTCGGCCCAGCATCGACGCGGGCAGCCGCTTGAAATCGGCCAGGGTAATGATGTGGCCACCGTAGGGGCGGATTTTCTGCAAACGGCTGCAGAAAGGGCAACGGGCATTGCACCGGGATGAGGGCTCGATATTGAGGCCCTTGATTTGTTCGGGTGTCAGCATCGTGCATCCGTATCGTTGGCGTAGCGGGTTGCCGGCGGCCCCCTGGAACTGATCCCGGAACCCGCCGTTTCCGTTTGTCCGCATGTCGCGCAGGGGCGCCATCCGTTCCGCTATTCGCGTGAATCATGTCCCTGTTTGACGTCTGTCGCCCCCCTGTTCTATAGCGGGGTCAAGCGCCTGGCCCCTGCGGGTATGACAATCCTGTCCGCTTATCGGGCCCGCCGTTGAAATCCAAATGCCGCCGTTTACGACATGGCCCAGAAAATCATACTCGATATCGACAATGCCCTCACGATTCCCGTCCAGGACACCGACGACGCGCTGGCCTTGGCGCTGGCGCTGGTGTCCCCGGAACTGGAGCTGGTGGGTGTGACCACCTGTGCGGGCAACTGCCGCACGGACGAGTCCACGCGCAACACGCTGCGTCTCCTCCAGACGGCCGGCGCCGTGAACGTCCCGGTGGCCGAAGGCCGGTCCGCGCCACTGGTCCGCGACCGAGAGGCCCACTTTCGCTATCTTGCGCACAAAAGCGCCGGACCGCAAGCCCGCTTCTGGCACCATCTTCCGGAGCCGCCGCAGACCGAACTGACGGCTCTGGAGATCCCGGCGCATGCGTTCACCGCGCAAGCGCTGACCCGGTTTCCGAACGAGCTGGTCTATATCGCCCTGGGGTCGCTGACCAATCTTGCCCTGGCCCTGGAAGCATCCCCCGGACTGGCGCGCAAAATCAAGCGTGTGATCCACATGGGCGGCAGCTTCGAGCCGATCAGCGGCCCCGCTTTTGTCTGGTCGACCCCCGACATCCCCGACGATGTCTGGCGGACCACCCTGCGATTCAACACCGCTTTCGATCCCGAGGCGTCGGCAGCGGTGTTCCGCTCCGGCGCCCCGCTGACCTTCATCACGGCCAATGTGACCAGTCGGGTCTACCAGCGCCCCTCCCATCTGGAACGCCTGCGGGCGACGGACACGCCGTTTCACCGCTTTCTTCACACCTATGCCCGGCCCTGGGTGGAATGGTCCATCGCCGAACGGAAGCTGCCGGGCGCCCACATGCACGATCCCCTCACCGTCGCCGCCGTGATCGATCCCGCCTTCTGCCGTCTGGAAACCCTTTACCTCGACACCACCGCGCTCCTGGACGGGCGGGCGCCCTGGCTCGTTCACGAACCCGTGGGACCGCCCGTTCAGGTGGCCACCGAGGTCGATCAAGCCCGCTTCGAGGCCTTTCTGGCCGAACGGCTCGCCCGCCATGTGCGGTCGATCTATCGGACGAAGCCGTGACCGTTTCCGCGGCGGGAAGTCACAACCGCCAATGCCCGCTGGTGAGGGTGTCATCCGACGCCCGGGGTGTGTTTCAGCCCATAGCGCCGCACGCCCCGGCGTAGTGCGCGATGACGCCGCCGATCTGATGACGGATCAGGGCTTCCGGCTCGGGGGCCAGACCCCCTTCGGCAACGGCCGCGTAAACGGCCGGAAGATGCTCCGCCAGCAGGGCCGGCGGCGGCGGATTGCGGCGCAGGTTGGCCACCAGCCGCCCCAATGCCGCTTGCGGGCCGGGGTAGTGCCAGTAGTAGCGGATGCGGTCGGAGAAGGCGTGGATGCGCAGCCATGCCAGTTCGTCCGCGTCACCCTGGTAATGCCGCCGCCAGTGCTGGGGGTCCGCAACCATGACCGCCTCCATGATTTCAGGCAGCCGCGAGAGCTGAACGCCCCGGCGTGCCGCCAGGGTCAGTTTCTCGATCCTGGCCAGCGCGAATGCCCCTTCCCTGAAGGCGTAGGTCAGGCAGGGACCCACCTTGAGGATGGCCATCCGGCTGGCGATCATCGCTTCCAGCGCCCGGGGTGTCTGATAATCCGTGGAGTGGGCCTCGTAGACCATGTCGGGAAGGGTGTCGATCAACGCCACCAGCGGAGAGGCCAGCGCGGCATCGAAGGGCTGGATGCTCCGGCTTGAAAAATCGGCGCCGGTGCGCGCCACCACGGCCGTCACCCGCGGCCAAACGTCTTCCAGCCCCGCTTTTTCGAAAGCCCGACGGACGGTGTCGACAAAACCGCCGATCTCCCCGGGGGCGCTCACCCGCTCCCGGCCCGCGGCGCCGGGCGAGCCGCCCGGCAGGGGCACCTCGGATCCCACCACGTAGATCGGGGGCGGCGTCCCCGCATGGCGGGCGGTATGCTCGGCCGTTTGGACCAAGTCGACGGTGCGCGCGACAATCAGGTCCAGGGGCAGGGCGCCGTCGGCCTCCCGCGGATCCTCCCGGCAGGGGGTGGTGGTGTCCACGTGCAACTTGGCGAAACCGCTGTCCACAAGCGCCCGGACCAGCTCCCGCGCCTTGGCCATGGCCCCGACCGCCGGTCGCGAGGCCCAGGGATGGGGCCCGACATGGTCCCCGCCCAGGACGACGCTGTCGCGGTTCGCGCCGACGGCTGCCGCCTCCCGCCGAACCATGGCCGCGAAGGCGGTGGGGGTCAGGCCGGAATAGCCGCCATCGGGGTTGACCTGCTGAGCGGTCGCTTCGATCAAAATCGGCCACCGGTCGCGCCGGGCCTGCCCGAGGGCCGCCTGGAGGGCGAGGCGGTTGACCGTGCATACGGCGCAGACGCCCTTGGCCTCACCCCGTCGGTTGGCCTGGAGGATGTCTCTCAGCATGGCGTGCATGCCGGCCGTGCATTTTCCCGTGCGTTTTGGATTTGGTCCAATGATTTCAACCACAACCGGCATTGGCGGCGTCAAGCGCAGCTTGACACCGATGCCGGTTTTTTAATAGTTTATACAACTTACTCCAAGCTTTTCACACTTGTCCTGCGGGAGTGCAATGTCAAATCCAGCGGAAAACCTCCGGACGCCGAAGGCGCACCACTTCTCGGCCCGGCTCGCCACGATCCTCGTGTTCAGCCGGCCGCTGCTGGTTTTCGCCGGCATGCTCTGCGCCATCGCGGTCATGTGGAAACAGGATCCGGTGATCTACACCATCGGAGTCTGCCTGCTCCTGCTGTCCATGACGTTCGATTTGGTGGACGGATGGTTCGCCGCCCGCTTCGTGCCCAATGCACCGCTGGCCCCCCTGGCCGACCGGCTCATGGACAAGCTGGTCTACTCGATCATCTTTCCGGTGATTGCGGTGGGGATGATGTGGCGCCTGATCGTGATCGAACCCGACCCCACCCGCGGCGAACTGCTGCACGCCGTGTTCGTGCTCCTGCTCTGCGTCACCGTGCTGATCCGCGACAATTTCGCGGCCTTCATGCGGGGGTTTGCCATCCGGCAGGGCGTCGCACCCGAGATGAGTGAATACAACCGCATGCGCACCATTGTGGCCGCCCCGGTCAGCGCCCTGCTCTACGCTTACGCTTTTCACGTGCCCGAAGGACCCGCCACGTGGGTCTATTTCAAAATTTCCTGGTTGGCCAACTTCCCCTTGCGGGGGCTCTTCTTCGTCGAAATCCTGTTTCTGGTGATCAACTTCGGCTCCATCGCCGGGTACTGCCGCAAATACGGCCGGGCCTGTCTGGATGAGCTCTGCATGGGCAACGCGGTTCTGCGGCGGCGAATTCTGGCCTTTTTCCCCAACGCCCTTACGGTGATGAACGCCATGATGGGGCTGATCGCCGTCTTTTTCGCCTACCAGGGGCGCGTGCGGGAGTCCTACCTCATGCTGCTGGGCGCGGCCACCTTCGACAAACTCGACGGCATGGTGGCGCGCCGGCTGGGGCTGACCGAACCGCTGCCCGAGGAGGCGGCCACACGCAAGATCAACCTGGGCAACCTGATGGACGACTTCGCCGACGCCGTGAGCTTCTGTATCGTACCCGGCTGGATCTTCTACGTCGTGATGACCGATTACAGCAGCGGGCGCTTGACTTCCTTGCCGCTGGGGATGGTGGCCCTGGGCTACGCCGCCATGGGGATCGCCCGGCTCGTCTATTTTACCGTGGACAAATCGCCGATCCCCGGATTTTTCAAGGGCCTGCCAACCCCGGCCGCCGCCCTTCTGGTGGTCGCCCCGCTGATCATCCTGGTCCAGGCCCATTCCCAGGGGTCGACCTGGACCACGTTCTGGGCCTATTTCGCCTTCGGACTGATGCTGTTCACCGCCCTGCTGATGAACTGCTATTTTATCCGCTACCTGCACATAGGGCGCTATATGAGCCGCAATCCCTGGATCACACGCCTGGGGCTGGCCGCTCTGCTGAGCGTGGTCACCCCTTATTTCGGCATCGTCTGGCTGGTTTTCGTGATCCTCTACGTCCTGTCGCCGCTGGTGACCTGGCGCATCGATCCCGAAGAGGCCGCGCGCGAGGGCCGGGTCGAAACCATTCGCTCGGGGTGACGACGGCCGCCCGTCTTGACATGCCCGCACCCAGAACCTGTTCGCCTTTAGTTTCGCCCATCACGACAAGCAGACGATCGAGGAGGACGCCATGGATCCATGCCCCTGCGGCAGTGCGCACGATTACGCCGACTGCTGCCAGCCGCTGATCGAGGGCGGCTGCAAGGCGGAAACGGCCGAAGCGCTCATGCGCGCCCGCTACAGCGCCTACGTCAAGACGGCGGTGGATTTCATCATCGACAGCACCCACACCTCACAGCGCGGCAACTACACGGCGGAGGGCATCCGCAAATGGTCCCGCAACAGCGAGTGGCGGGGGCTGACCGTGGTTCGCACCGAAGGCGGCGGGCCCGATGACGACGAGGGCGTCGTCGAATTCATGGCCCGCTACATCGAAAAGGGCCGTGCGCACAATCACCACGAAATCGCCCAGTTCCGCCGCGAAGACGACACATGGTTTTTTTTCGACGGCGAAGCCCCCAAACCCCGGACCGTCAAAAGGGATACGCCCAAGGTCGGTCGCAACGCCCCCTGCCCCTGCGGCAGCGGCAAAAAGCACAAGAAGTGCTGCGCGACCTGAGACGCTCGCAGCCCAGCGCATCCCGCAGCATTCATCCCCAAACGTTGGGAGAAACCATGTTTATCGATCTTATCCGCCGCCGGCGCAGCACGCGGCAGTTCCGCAACCAACCGATTGAACCGGAGAAAGTGGATGCCCTGGTGGAGGCGGCCCTGCGGGCCCCGTCCTCCCGCGGCCTCAACCCCTGGGAATTCATCCTGGTGGACGACAATGCCAAGCTCCGGGCGCTGTCGCGCGCCAAACCCCACGGCGCGTCCTTCCTGGCCGAAGCCCCACTGGGCATCGTGGTGTGCGCCGACCCCCGGCGTTGCGACGTCTGGGTGGAAGACTGCGCCATCGCGCTCATCTTCATGCAATTGATGGCCACCGACCTGGGACTCGGCAGCTGCTGGATCCAGATCCGTAAGCGCCGTCACGCCGAAGGACGGCCGGCGCGGGACCACATTGCCGATCGCCTGCAGATTCCCGCGCATCTCGAAGTGGCCGCCATGCTCGCCGTCGGTTATCCGGCCCGGGAAAAGGCATCCCACCCAGCGGCCGGCCTGCCATTTGAAAAGGTCTATCACAGCGCTTACGGCCGCCCCTTCGAAAAAGGCTAAAGTCCCCCGTGAGGGAGACGATAAGATGAATAAGGGCACCGTCGGGCATCCCGTTTGATGGTTGTGCTCAGCGGGGTGCCCGACCGAATCTTCATTACCTTCCTTAGTCCCACCGGGGCGGCTTCGGCCGCCCCGGTGTTCTTTTGGGCGTCGGCCGCCAACGCCGCCCCGATGATGGCCTAAAGTTCCATGGGCCAAATGCCTATAAGGTATCAAGGACCCACTAAAGGCGTTCGTCTGATTGAACCGACGGGGATACAGGTTTTGAGATTCCAAAGCCGGCCCCACGGCAAGCACAACCATGGACAGGGAAAAGGGCATGATGGAAACTGCCGTTGATTTGGAATTGGTGCTCAGCAAAAGCAAAAAACTGCCGACCTTGCCTGGCATTGCGATCCGCATTCTGGAGGCCGTCCAGAAAGATCGGCCGGATCTGCAGGAGATCGCCGAGGTGCTTGCCACCGACCCGCCGCTGAGCGCCGAAGTCCTCAAAATGATCAATTCGCCCTTTTTCGGGCTGACCCGCAAAGTCACCTCTGTCTTTCACGCCGTTAGCATGTTGGGGATGAACGTGGTCAAGAACATGGCCTTGAGCTTCGCCCTGGTGAAAAATTTTTCCAACACCGGCCAGTCGGAATTCGACTACCCGCGTTTCTGGAAATACTCCCTAACCACCGCCATCGCCGCCCGCATGCTCGCCGAAAAAGTTACCGCCCAAAACGCCGAGGACGCATTTTTCCTCGGGCTGCTGCACGACATGGGGCTCCTGGCCCTGGTGCGCTGTCTGCCCGATCAATACCGCCTCGTGGAACAGGAAGCCGAAAACGGCAACTGTGCCTGCCACCAGGCCGAAAACCAAATTCTGGGCTTCGATCACATGGCGGTCGGCCGGCACCTGGTGCGCAGCTGGGGGCTGCCGGCCAAATTCTGGCAGTCGATCGGATGCCACCACTGCCCGGAACGGCTGGCGGCGAATGATGAGGAAACCAAGGCCCTGTCCGAGGTGCTGCACTTGGCGACCCTCTACGCCGACATGTTCCAGGCTGAAAACGCGGCCACTTGTCTGGCCGTCATCGATCACTACACCGAAACCTACGGTTACACCGAGGCGGTGGCGGTGGATCAACTGGCCCTGGCGATATCCGAAGAGACACGGCAGTTTTTCCCCTTTTTCGAGATCGATTTCGAAGACGATGCCAGCTATCTCGAAACCATCGAACGGGCCCGGGCCGAACTGATCAACGTGTCCACCGACTTTATCGACCAGCTCGTGGCGCAGCAGCGCCAGATCGACACCCTGCGGCGCCAGGCCACCCACGATGGCATGACCCAGCTGATGAACTACCAGTATTTCCAGGAAACCCTGCACCGCGAAATCGCACGGTCGCGCCGGAGCCATTCCCCCCTTTCGGTGGTCATGGCCGATATCGACCGCTTCAAGGCCATCAACGACACCTACGGGCATATGGCCGGCGATCATGCCATCAGGACGGTGGCCACCTGCTTGCAGGCCAACCTGCGGGAAACCGACCACATCGCCCGCTACGGGGGCGAAGAATTTGCCCTCATCCTTTACAACATTCCCCCTGAGGAGGCACTGCGCGTATGCGAACGGGTGCGGCAGAGCATTAGCGAGTTGCCCATGCGTTTCGACGACCGGACCTTCAATATCACGATGAGCTTCGGCATTGCCTCGCTGACGGAGGATATCCCCGACCGTGAAATCCTTCTGGATCAGGCCGACAGGGCCCTCTACGAAGCCAAGTCCGCCGGGCGCAACTGCTGCCGCGTCTTTCGTCCGCGGCTTAAATGCACGGCCGTCGATCCCCAAGCATGACATTGACCTGCCCCTCTCCAGCCTCAAAATAGTTCTCATCGCCCAATGGGACCTGAAAACGCCCTGGCGCCTTTCAGATTCGCTATGGACGACCGATCGCGCGTCCGCATCGGCGTCCAGACCCGTTTGGCCCCGCAAGGCGCATTCTCTGGATGGGGATCATCCGGCTCTTGACGCCACGATGGCTGGCCGCGCACGAAACGCGGAACCGATTATGGCGATTAGGAAATCAGCATGCCGCAAAACACAGGAACCCTCAGACGCATTTTATTGGTTTCAAGCAGATCGCCAACCTGCGCCACGGCATTGCGGACTGGCGTCACCGGCAGTTGCCGGTGGTGCCGTAACCCCCCCGTAGCCGCTGACTTCCGCAGCGCCGCCCCAGGGGATGCCGCTGTGGACGCAAGTCGTTTATCCCCTTAGGCCTAGCTGGTGGTGATTGCGAATTCAGCCGCAATGACCTGCCGGTGGCAAGTCCTCGCGGCGGTGGAACGGATCAAAGAAAATGACGCGCGCTTTATCCGGAGGGAGGGTTCTCAGTCAGCGCTTGCAACCATGCGGCGATAGGCCGCTCGCGCTTCATCCGAAATGGTGACGGTGTCTGCGTGAACGATGGGCATGCCGCTCGGAAGCGTTGCGGCCGGGGCGACATAGGCTTGACGTACGGCCCGGTCATAGATCTCGGGCAGCGGCCGTGGCAGCACGGGGTTGGCAATAACGATGGGAAATTCCACGGTCATAATCGTATTTCACCAGAAAAAAGGAACATCTGTCAAGCCGCGAATATGTGCCTGTCATGCAAGACGGCATCCGCACGGAGACCAACCGCCGTCGATTGGAAATGCTCGATGCGGCAGGGTCTAATCCACCCCCGCTTCGAACCATTCCCAGAAGCGGTCGGATCCAAAGGGCTCCGGCGGTAAAGGGCTGCGTGCGACGGCCGTTGGTTCGTCCGCATCCAGTTCCTGCCGCATGAGGACTCGTGGAATCGAGCCGTTCGTCTTCTCGCCATCGGCGTCGTCGGGTCCCACCGGTGTAATCTTCCAGATCAAGTCGCCAAAGCCCGCATCCGAAAACGCCCGCGAAGCACTGATGTTCCAGGCATCGTCGAGTTCGGCCGCCGGGACGACCGTCGCGAATTGGCCGAAGAGCTGCGCTCCGCCGGGAGCCGGGATCGTCCGCCAGCGCAGGTCGCCGGTCTTCAGGCCCTTGGCCGCCATTTGCGCAACCACGATCGCCTTGATCGCTTCGTGGGTGATACCGGGCCGAATCCGTCCGATCGCCGAAACCCTGAATCGCCTCTCCATATGCGTCATGCTCCCTGGATGCGCACCGGCGGGATCAATCCCTGCAGATACGCCGTTTTCCGTGCCCTTCATGCTGATTGCGGCCCCCGCGCGCCGGTGGCCCTGTCGCCGGGAAGATCCGCCGGACAAGGTTCGAAACGATCCCTCGCGGCCACCGTTGCCCCGGGCAGAGCCAGCGTGACGGTGGTCCCGCGGCCTTCCCTGCTGTCCATCCGCATCGAGGCTTTGATCACCTGGCACAGCCGGTTGGTGATAAACAAGCCCAGGCCGTTGCCGTCGGGTTTGGTCGTAAACCCCTGGGAGCAGGCCCGCTCCAGGGTCTCCGGGTTCATCCCGATCCCGTTGTCGGTGATGGCGACGATGACTTTATCCGCTTGGCGGGACGCGGTGATGGTGATTTGCTTGTCGGGCTGTTTGATGCCGGCGACGCTTTGGATCGCGTTGATCAGAATATTGTCGAGGATATGAACCAGCGGTTCTTTGCAGGTCGACGCGACAAAAGGCCCCTGAGCCGCGTTCTGGACGGTGAGCTGGATATCGGCCGCATGGATCAGACCGGCCTGTGCCAGGATGCGGTGGCGAATCAGCTCCAGGACGTCCAGCGGCCTGAACGGCCGGCGGGACAGAGCCTTGCCAAAGGACATCAGTTCCTTGTTGAGCGTTTCCGCCGAGGCCAGAATCTCGAGGATGTCGGTAAACCGCTCAGCGGTGTCGGCCTCGGGCGTCTTGCACAACCCCAGTTCGGCCTTGCCGCGCAAGGCGGTAAAGGCGTTGTTCATCTGATGGGTCACTTTCTGAATCGTGAATTCCAGATCCTCGCGCCAGCGCCCGTCTTTTTCCTCCACCGCGCCGTCGGCGTAGAGGTTGACTTCGACCGCCGCTCCCCCGGGTTTGGCCGTCATGCGCTCGAGCGCATCGGAAATCATGCTGGCCTTGAGTGGTTTTTGAATAAAATCGTGAACGCCTGCGCGCAAGGCCTCGGTGACGACATCCATGCTGGCATACGCGGTGATCAGGGCGGTTTTGATCTGCGGCCGGCGTTCTTGGGCCCGGGTCAGAAAAGCGATGCCGTTCATGCCGGGAAGCTTAAAATCGGAAATGACGGCATCCCAGTCCTTGTCCGCCGCCAGCAGGTCCAGGGCCAGTTCCGCACTGGCCACAGACTTGAAGCGGCGCGTCTTCTTGCGGAAAAAAAATTCCATGCTGGTCCGGATGCTCTCATCGTCGTCCACCAGCAGGATGCTCATGTCAGCGATCATTGGCTATCTCCCGTCAACACACCTTCGTGAATTGTTTGCAACCATCAAGTCAGAAGGGAGCTACACAATTCGTGCCAGCTGACATAGGAATTTTAGTTAGAAATATTTCTACAATTTACAGGTATTAGACGGGACGCAAGCAGGCATGGCTGGAGGACGGATTGGCCAAATCGCCACTGTCGGGTGTGGCCATTTGGCCAACCGGGCCGCGGACCGCTTACGCGATCCCGGTAAGGTATTTTTTTTTGCGGTAGCGGAAGGCGTAGTAGGACATTCCCAGGAGGCGTGCGGCCTGGCGGTCGTTGCCGCCGGCCTGGTGAAGCGCTTCGGCCATATAATGTTTTTCCAGGGCTTCCAGGTCGATGCCGTTCTCCGGGAGGGGCCCGAACCCATTGGCGTCCCCATGATCCGGAGGGCTGGCCGCCGGCCTTTGGGCCTGGTCGCCGAGGCCGATATCCGCCAGCTGCATTTCGGGGGGCTCGCCGATGATGACCCCCCTCTCGATCAGGTTACGCAGTTCGCGCACGTTTCCCCGCCAGGGGTGCCGCCTGAGGAAAGCTTGCAGGTCGGGGGCGATCTGCTCGAAGGCTTTGCCGTGTTTGAGACTGAATTCCGCCAGGAAATGAAGGGCGAAGGGCAGGATGTCGTCCGGGCGTTCTTTGAGGGACGGAATGGTGATCTTGATCACTGCCAGACGGTAGTACAGATCGAGCCGGAAATTCCCGGCGTTGATGGCGGCCGGCAGATCCCGGTTGGTGGCCGAGACGACGCGGGTGTCGACCTGGCGGCGGCGGGTGTCGCCCACCCGGTAGTATTCGCCGCTTTCCAGAAAACGCAGAAGTTTGGCCTGCCCCGCCCCGCTGAGGTCGCCGACCTCGTCCAGAAACAGGGTCCCCCCCTGGGCCTCCTCGATCAGACCGGCTTTTCCCCCTGCCCGGGCGCCGGTAAAGGCCCCCTTCGCGTAGCCGAAAAGCTCGCTCTCCAGCAGTTCGGCGGGGATGGCGGCGCAATTGAGCGCCACGAACGGTCCTTCGAAATGGGGGCTGTTGTAATGAATCGCCCGCGCCACCACCTCTTTTCCGGTGCCGGATTCACCGGTGATCAGGATGGCCGTATCCGGGCTGGCGGCTGCCCGCTGCACCACCTGCATGACATCCTGGATGACGTCGCTCTCGCCGATGAATCCGGGCAGGTTCTCCCGCAGGTAGCGCGCCTGCAAATCGCGGATTTCGCGCCGCAGGCGAATCCCCCGGAAGGCATTCTGGATCGTGTTCTTGAGGGTCGCCAGGTGAACCGGTTTGACGATATAATCCCGCGCCCCCTCTTTCATGCAGGCCACGACGGTTTCGACATCCTCGTAGGCCGTGGCCATGATCACCACGATATCCCGGTCGATGCCGCGGATCGCCTTGAGCGCCTCAACACCGCTCATGCCGGGCAGGCCGATATCCATGATGACCAGATCGGGCGGGTCCTTGCGAATGACCGGCAGCGCCGCTTCGGCCCGATCGAAGGTCCGGACGTTGTAGAGGCGCCGCAGCCCGAAGGCGATGCCCTGGCGCACGCTGTCCTCATCGTCGATCAGATGGATCTTGAGGTCTTTCATCGCGGATGCCGTCGCTTCTCGAGGGGCAGGCGCAGGCGGAATTCGGCGCCCCCCAGCTCGGACGGCCCGACCTCGATCACCCCGCCGTGGTCGCTGGCAATCCGCTGACAGAGGCTCAGGCCGATGCCTGAACCGTCGCTGCGGGTGGTGAAGAAGGGGTTGAAGATCTTGCCCTTGAGGGTCTCCGAAATGCCCAGCCCCGAATCGGCGACCGCCACGCTGAGGTGCTCCGTTTCCCGGCGACTGGTGACCCGGATACGTTTTTCGTCGTTGCGGGCATCGACCGCCGTGGCGGCGTTGTTGATCAGATTGATGACGACCTGTTCGATCAACTGGTGATCGAGGTAGAGGTCCGGAAGGCCGGTCGCCAGATCGAGGTCGAGAGCGATCTCGCGTTTGCGCAGCGTGACCTGGGTGAGCTGCACGGCTTCCTGCACCGGGACGTTGATGTCGCCCAGCTGCATCTTGATCGGTGAGGGCTTGGAGAAGTCCAGCACCCGGCGGATGACGCCTGCGATCTTGTCGGAAGCCTTTTGGGTCTCGTTAAGCAGGCCCATGATATCGTCCGCGCTTTCCGGGTCTTGGAAATTCTCGCGAATGCCCTCCAGAAGCACGTTGATCCCCGAGAGGGGGTTACGGATTTCATGGGCGATGCCGGCCGCGACGTGGCCCAGCGAGGCCATTTTCTCACGGATCAGAACCTGCTGTTCGAGTTCCTTCATGCGGGTCAGGTCGACCATGGCGATCAGCAGGGCTTTGCGTCCCTGGTAGTCGACCGGATGGATGCTGCAGTGCATCCAGACCAAATGATGAGGGTCGCGCGGCTTGCCGTGCGGGTAAAAGCGCAGTTCCAGGCCGTCCACCGGGCGACCGGTCTGGACGGCGGCATCGCAGGCGGCCAGGTAGCGGGTGCGATCCTCGGACGGCAGCGGCGCATCGGCCAGGGTGACGGACCCAACCAGCGGCCCCAGCAATTTTTCCTGGATCGCGTTTCGATAGACGATCTTTCCGGCCACGGCGATACAAATGCCGAAGGGCATTTGTTCGACCAGATGACGGAAGCGCTTCTCGCTCTCCCGGAGGGCGGCCTCCAGCTTTTTATGCTCCGTGATGTCGAGCGCGGTGCCGACCATATAAGTGTGACCCTTGATGCTGAGTTTGCGACCGCGGAAATAAAAGAGCCCTTTGCGTCCGCTCGGGGTCAGAACCGGAATCTCGGCATCGCCCTCACCGTGTTCCAATACCTCCAGGAAAGCGCTGGCGGCCAGGCGCTGATCGCCGGGGGCAAACCAGTCGAGCATGCGCGTCTGGCCGATCTGATCGGACGACATGTCGGTGACGTTTTCCAGATTCCGGTTCCAGCGAAGGAGTCGACCGTCTTCTGCGTAGAGATAGAAGTAGCCGGGCAGACTGTTGATGAGGGTTTCCGAAAACTGCTTTTCCTCCAGGAGCTTTTCCTCGGCCCGGCGGCGTTCGGTGACATCCAGCAGGGTGCTGATCAGGCAGCGCATGCCCTCCACCTCCACGGCCTCAGCCGACCACAGGAAGTGGCGGATCTTGCCGTCGCGCATGCGGAACTTGCAGGGCCTCGAATCCAGCCGGTTGTGATCCCTGAAATGCGCGACGATGCTTTCACGCTCGCCGGCATCCTCCCAGAGACCGATCTCGATCGAGGTGTGCCCGACCACCTCCTCGCGGTCGAATCCGGTGGTCGCCAGAAAAGCCTTGTTGACCTCGATAAAGCGCCCCTCCTCCAGGGTCACGAGCTCCGACCAGATGGGACTGGCATTGAAAAGCTTGCTGAATCTTTCCTCGCTGCGCGTCAGGGCGGATTCCGCCGCCCTGGCCTGCGTCACATCGCGCAGATTCCACACCTGCCCGCTGGTCCGGCCCTCGCCGGCCAGGGGCAGGGTAACCACTTCAAAAACCCCTTCGCCCAGTATGACTTCATGCGCTGCGCCATCCACCGGTGTTTCGAATAGGCCGGGCATCGAATAACTTCCCGGCGGCAATTTGGGGCCCACCGCTACCGCCAATTCCTGAATCGTCTTCATGCCGGCTAAACCTTCGGGGCTTAACGCCAGCATCTCCTCGAAGCGGTGGTTCCAGGTAAGGATGCGCTCATTCTGGTCGGCGGCGATGATGCCGTCGGGAGTGGCGTTCAGCGTGGCTTCCAGGAGCTGCTTCTGATATTCGGCTTCGATTTCAAGGCGCTTGCGCTTGTGGATGTCGGTCATGACGCCGACGAGCCCCACGAAACGGTCGTCCTTGAACCGGGGCTGGCTGAACGTTTCCACCCAGTGCGGTGTGCCCTTGCGGCTTATGACCCGATATTCGCTGGGTCGGGTGACATCCGCCCGCAGTTCGGCAAACCGCTCCACCAGCCGGTGACGGTCCTCCGGGTGGGTGAAATCGATAAACGCCCGGCCGACGATCTCCTCCGGCTGATAGCCCAGGATTTTGGTAATGCCGCTGCTGATAGTGGTGATCGTCCCCTGGGCATCGACCTCGTAGATGGCTTCGCTGATCGTTTCGACCAGGGTGCGGTATTTTTCCTCGCTGCGGCGCAGGGCCCGTTCGGCCTGTTTGCGGTCGGTGATGTCCGTGTCGGCGTTTAAAACCCCGATCACCCGGCCGCGGCTGTCCCTCACCGGGTTGCTCTGGAGGAAATAGATGCGACCGTCGTCCTTCCGGGCTTCGCGCTCCTGGTATTCGCCGGTCTGCAGCACGGTCACCGTATGGCAGTCCGGGCAGGGAGTGTCCAGGCCGCGGCGGATCTCGTAGCAGCGGCGCCCGTCGACGTCCTCGGCCGTGTTCCCGGTCTGCGCGAGGGAACTGGGGTTGGCCCAGATCATCCGCATCTCGCTGTCCAGAAACTCGAGCCCCACGTTTTTGACGCCGGTCAGGATGGCTTTTTGCTGGCTTTCCAGATCCTGCAGCTGGGCCACTTTCTTCTCCAGGCCCCGATTGGTCGCCCTCAGACGCTCCCGGTCCCGTTTTAGGCGGCCGTATCGTTTCACCCATGCCCAGACGGCATAGATCAGGACCATCAGGCCGGCGCTGCGAGCAAAGGCGGCGGCCGTTGCCGCGGCGGCGCTATCCGTTACCCCCGGCAGCCCAGCCAACCCTCCCGCAAGAAGCAGCCCCAGGCCGGCGGGAAGGGCCCACCCTTCCCTGCCGCGGGCGACGCGGGGGGACCGTCCGTAAATCACCGCCGTGCCCATGAGGATGGCCAGAGCGCCGACCCACAGGAAGTCCATGGCGATGCGAAGTGTCGGCATGTCGATCACCTTTGCTGGTCGTGCCGTGTTTACCCGCCGGTCGTCCCCCGCGCCCGCGGCCGATTGGATCCAACGGGGGCGTGTGTTTCCACCTGCGGTAAAGGTACCATCGGTTCAAACCGCTTAACCCTTTAAAATGATTTAGGCGGTATTTTCGTGGATATCAAGGGGACGACGGCCGGCGAACGCCGACGGCAGGTGCGCGGGCGCGCCGGGCCTGGGAGGAGATGTTCGCGGGGCGGATTACTCACGCGGCAGATCGCAGCAGCCTTTCGTGGGCAGGCGCGTCGACCCCATGAGCTGGAGGTCCACCTGCCGGGCGGCTTCGCGGCCTTCGGAAATGGCCCAGACGATGAGCGACTGGCCGCGGTGGGCGTCGCCGGCGGCGTAGATACCCGGACGGGCGGTGGTGTGAAGCGATATCGTCGCCAGGTTGCCGCGTGCGTCCAGATCGAGGTCGAACCCGTTCACGAGGCCATCGCTTTCAGGTCCGGTAAACCCCATGGCCAGAAGGACCAGATCGGCCGGCCATTCGCGCGCGCTGTCGGGGATCTCGTGCAATTCGGAACGGCCGCCGCGATCCGGCCGGATTTCGACGTCCACGGTGGTGACCGAGGTCACGCGCCCCTCGGTGCCGTTGAACGCCTTGGCCAGGATCGACCAGCGCCGCTCGCCGCCCTCCTCGTGGGAGCTGCTGGAACGCAGCCGCAGCGGCCAGAAAGGCCAGGGCTGGTCCGCGGGGCGTTCCTCGTCCGGCTGGGGCAGGAGCTCGAAATTGGTCACGCTCAGGGCCCCCTGACGGTGACAGGTGCCGATGCAGTCGCTGCCGGTGTCGCCGCCGCCGATCACGATCACGTGCTTGTCTAAGGCGGTGAGCGGGGCGGCGTCCGGCGGGGCGATCCGGTCGCCGGCCACGCGGCGGTTCTGCTGGGTCAGAAAGTCCATGGCGAAATGGATACCGTCCAATCCGCGGCCCGGAATCGGCAGGTCCCGCGGCACCGTGGCACCGGTGCAGAACACGACGGCGTCGAAGCGGGTCAACGCGTCGGCGCCGATGTCCCGCCCCACGTCGATCCCGGTCTTGAATTCGATGCCTTCGGCACGCATCAGATCCAAACGGCGGTCCAGGATGTGTTTTTCAAGCTTGAAATCGGGGATGCCGTAGCGCAGGAGCCCCCCGATGCGGTCGGCCCGCTCCATCACGGTGACCTGATGACCGGCACGGTTGAGCTGCTGGGCGCAGGCCAATCCGGCCGGGCCCGATCCGACCACGGCCACGGTCTTCCCGGTGCGGTGGGCAGGCGGTTCCGGGCGAATCCAGCCCTCGCGGAAGGCGCGCTCGATGATCTCCTTTTCGATCTGCTCGATGGTTACGGCCGGTTCGTTGATGGCCAGCACGCAGGCTTCCTCGCAGGGCGCCGGGCACAGGCGCCCGGTGAATTCCGGAAAATTGTTGGTCAGCAGCAGCTGGTCCAGGGCCTCGCGCCAGCGGCCCTGGTAGATCAGATCGTTCCAGTCCGGGATCAGGTTGCCCAGCGGGCAGCCCGAATGGCAGGTGGGCACGCCGCAGTCCATGCAGCGGGCCGCCTGCTGCACAAGCTTTTCTTCGGGGAAATCCTCGTAGATTTCGCGATAGTCGTGGATGCGTTCGTCCACCGGCCGGCGTGCCGGTGTTTCGCGTTCGAATTCTTTAAAGCCGGTCGGTTTTCCCATCTTGCCGTTTCCTTTGTGCGCCGGGGTATCAAGCTTGTTCGGCGGCCAGTTTTTCGAGAGCGCGCTTGTACTCCACCGGCATGACTTTGACGAACCTTGGCCGGCAGGCGTCCCAGTCCGCCAGAATACGATCGGCCACGGGGCTTGCCGTCAGATCGCGGTGCTGCACGATCAGATCGCGCAGGCCCGCGATGTCGTCCTCGGTTTCGACCGCCTCCAGATCCACCATCTCCCGGTTGCAGTCGTGGGCGGCAAACCGGCCGTCAAGATCGAACACGTAGGCCATTCCGCCGCTCATGCCGGCCGCGAAATTGCGCCCGGTGCTTCCCAGCACCACCACCCGTCCGCCGGTCATGTATTCGCAGCCGTGATCACCAATGCCCTCCACCACCGCGTCGGCCCCGCTGTTGCGCACGCCGAAGCGCTCCCCGGCACAGCCCCGGATGTAGACCTGGCCGGCGGTCGCGCCGTAGAGGGCCACGTTGCCCACCACGATGTTCTCCTCGGCCCGGGTGGTGTCGCCCGACCGGGGACGGATGCTGAGCCGGGCACCGGATAGGCCCTTACCGAAATAGTCGTTGGCCTCCCCCTGCAGGTGGATGCTCAGCCCGGGCGCGCCGAAGGCGCCGAAGCTCTGGCCCGCCGTGCCGGTGGCCTGCAGCACGATGGTGTCGGCGGGCAGCCCCTTATCCCCGTAGCGTCTGGCGATCTCGTGGCTCAGCGTGGTGCCCACGGTGCGGTCCACATTACGCACGGATACGTCCAGGTGCATGGGCTGCCCCTCATTTAGGGCCGGCTGCAACTGGGCGATCAGCTCGTCGTCCAGCGCCGGCGGCGACGGCCGGGTCTCCAGCAGGACGCAGTGCTGCGCCACGGCCGACGGTATTTCCGGCGCGTCCAGAATCGAAGCGAAGTCGAGCCCGCGGGCCTTCCAGTGGTCCAGTGCCCCGGCCATGCCCAGCCGGTCCACGCGCCCGACCATCTCGGACACCCGCCGGAACCCGAGCGCGGCCATGATGGGGCGCAGGTCCTCGGCCACGAAGCGCATGAAGTTCACCAGGTGTTCGGGGCGCCCGGCAAATTTCTTGCGCAGCTCCGGATCCTGGGTGGCGATGCCCACCGGGCAGGTATTGAGGTGGCAGACACGCATCATGATGCATCCCAGACTGACGAGCGATACCGTCCCGAAACCGAACTCCTCGGCCCCCATGAGGCAGGCCACGGCCACGTCGCGGGCGGTCTTGAGCTGCCCGTCGGTCTCGATCACGATCCGGTCGCGCAGGCCGTTCATGCGGAGCACCTGCTGGGCTTCGGAGAGCCCCAACTCCCAGGGCAGCCCCCCGTAGCGCACCGACGTCTGGGGCGAGGCGCCCGTGCCGCCGCTGTCACCGCTGATGAGCACCACGTCCGCACCGGCCTTGGCCACGCCGGCGGCCACCGTACCTACGCCCACCTCGCTGACCAGCTTGACGCTTACCCGCGCGGCGGGGTTGGCGCGTTTGAGATCGTAGATCAGCTGGGCCAGGTCCTCGATGGAATAGATGTCGTGGTGCGGCGGGGGTGAAATGAGACCCACCCAGGGGGTCGAGTGACGTGTCTTGGCAATCCAGGGATAGACCTTGCCGCCCGGCAGCTGGCCGCCTTCACCGGGTTTGGCGCCCTGGGCCATCTTGATCTGCAGTTCGACGGCATTCGTCAGGTAGTTGATGGTCACGCCGAAACGGCCCGAGGCCACCTGTTTGATGGCGCTGTTGCGCCAGTCCCCGCTGGCGTCGGGGACGAACCGGTCGGCGTCCTCGCCGCCCTCGCCGCTGTTGCTCTTGCCGCCCAGACGGTTCATGGCGATGGCTTGGGTTTCGTGGACCTCCTGGCTGATCGAACCGTAGGACATGGCCCCGGTCTTGAAGCGCTTGACAATGGTCTCCCAGGGCTCGACCGCTTCGAGCGGCACCGGTGTTTCGGCCGGCCGCAGATCGATCAGCCCCCGCAGCAGCCCTTCTTCACGGTTCTGGCCGTCGACCAGGGTGGTGAATTCCTCCCAGGCCTGCCGGTCGTTCTGGCGCACGGCCTGCTGCAGCCGGGCGATGGTCAGCGGGTTGTACTGGTGCTTCTCGCCGGCCCGGCGCCACTTGTACTTCCCGCCGGGATCCAGGGCCCTGCTGGAAGGGATGGCTTCCGGGTCGAACCCCTGCCGATGCCGCAGGCCGACCTCTGTGGCCAGCTGGTCAAGATCCGCCCCCCCGATGCGACTGGGCGTCCACGTGAAGTAGCGATCCACCACATCGGAATCGATGCCGACGCACTCGAAAATCTGGGCGCCACGGTAGCTCTGCAGGGTCGAGATGCCCATTTTGGACATGACCTTCAGAATCCCCTTGGCCGCGGCCCGGCGATAGTTGGCGTTCGCCTCGGCCGTCGTGCGCGCCGCTACCCGGCCTGCGGCGACTTGATCCGCCAGGCCGGCATAGGCCAGGTAGGGGTGCACGGCGCCGGCCCCGTAACCCAGCAGGCAGCAGAAATGGTGAATTTCCCGAGCCTCGCCGGTATCCACCACGAGCCCGCAGCGGGTGCGCAGCCCTTCGCGGATGAGGTGGTGGTGGACGGCAGCCGTGGCGATAAGGGCCGGGATGGGCGCGTTTGCGGGGTCCACCGGCCGATCGCTGAGCACCAGGACAGCGGCGCCGCCCTGAACGGCATCCGCCGCGCGGCGGCACAGGCTTTCCAATCCCGCCCTCAAACCCGCGCCGCCTTCCTCCGGCGCAAAGGTCATGGTCAGCGTTGTCGGCCGGAATTCCGGGGGCGCCTCGCGCTGCAGCCAGTCGTAGGTCGCCGTGGTCAGAACCGGGTGGTTCAGCCGAAGCTGGCGGGCGTGCGCCGGGGTTTCCGCAAAGAGGTCCTTTTCGGCCCCGATCGTGGTGATCAGCGATGTGACCAGCTTTTCGCGGATGGCATCCAGGGGCGGGTTGGTCACCTGGGCGAAGAGCTGCTTGAAATAATCGTAGAGCAGCCGCGGCTTCTTGGACAGCACGGCCGGCGGGGTGTCGTCCCCCATCGACCCGGTGGGTTCGACCCCGGTCCGGGCCATGGGCTCCAGGATGATGTTGAAGTCTTCGGCCGTGTACCCGAAGACCTTCTGGAGAGCGAACAGTCGCTCGGTGTCAAAGACCGGTGCGTCTTCGGTCGCGCTTTCGCCTGCCACGGTGACGAGGTTGGCCCCCAGCCACTGGCCGTAGGGCTGTCGTGCGGCCATCGAGGCCTTGATCTCATCGTCCTCGACGATACGGCCCTCGGCGGTGTCCACCAGGAACATCCGTCCCGGCTGGAGCCGGCCCTTGTGGGCGATGTTTTCCGGGGCGACGGGCACGACACCGGTCTCGGAGGCCATGATCACCCGGCCGTCCCGGGTCACGGTGTAGCGGGAGGGCCGCAGGCCGTTGCGGTCGAGCACGGCCCCCACACGGACGCC
>JASJBQ010000008.1 GCA_030066455.1 Desulfobacterales bacterium | reverse complement strand
AAGGGCGTCAAGATCGTCTGCTATCTGTCGGCGGAATTTCTCATGGGGCCCCATCTGGGCAACAATCTGCTCAATCTGGGGCTCGAAGACAAGGTACGCCGGGCCGTCGAGGCCGGCAACCAGAATCTGGACAAACTGCTCGAACAGGAAGAAGAACCCGGATTGGGCAACGGCGGGCTGGGCCGCCTGGCCGCCTGCTTTCTGGACTCCCTGGCGACATTGGAAGTCCCGGCTATCGGCTTTGGCCTGCGCTACGAGCACGGTATCTTTCACCAGGAAATCCGCGACGGCTGGCAGGTGGAGATGACGGACAACTGGCTGCGCCTGGGCAACCCCTGGGAGATCTGCCGCCCGGAAGTTCATTTCGAGGTCAAGCTGGGCGGCCACACCGAGCGGTTCCAGGATGCCGGCGGGTACGAGCGTGTCCGCTGGATACCGGAGCGGATGGTCAAAGGTACGCCCTATGACTCGGGCATTTCAGGTTATCGTGTCAACACCTGCAACACGCTGCGCCTGTGGAAGGCCGAGGCCATCGAATCCTTCGACTTTCAGGCCTTCAACACGGGCGACTATTACGGTTCGGTGGATGAGAAAATGGCATCCGAAAACCTGACCAAGGTCCTCTATCCCAACGACGAGCCGATCGCCGGCAAGCAGTTGCGGCTCGAGCAGCAGTACTTGATGGTTTCGTGCTCGCTGCAGAACATCGTCGCAATGCATCTCGAGGTCTTTAAACGCCTGGACAACCTTCACGAACTGTGGGCCGTACAGTTGAACGACACGCACCCGGCCGTGGCCGTGGCCGAATTGATGCGGCTGCTGGTGGACGAACACCAGATGGAGTGGGGCCAGGCCTGGCAGGTCACCGTGGCCACCTGCGGCTATACCAACCACACCCTGTTGCCGGAAGCCCTGGAAAAGTGGCCCTTAACCCTTTTCCAGAAAGTGCTCCCGCGCCACCTGGAAATCATCTACGAGATCAACCGGCGGTTCATGGACAGCGTCAAACTTCGTTTTCCGGGCGACGACGACCGGTTGGCCCGCATGTCGTTGATCGACGAAAGCGGGGGGAAATATGTGCGCATGGCCAACCTGGCCTGCGTCGGCAGTCACGCCATCAACGGGGTGGCGGCTTTGCACACCGACCTGGTCAAAGCGACGGTCCTGCGGGATTTCTACGAAATGATGCCGGAAAAGTTCCACAACGTGACCAACGGCGTCACCCCGCGTCGGTTCGTGGCGTTGAGCAACCCGGGTCTCGCCCGCCTGATCACCGAGAAGATCGGCGACGGCTGGATACGAAACCTCGACGAGCTGCGCGGCCTGGAGACGTATGCCGAGCAAAAGGACTTTCAAGCCGACTGGCAGGCGGTCAAACACCAGAACAAGCAGCGGCTGGCCGCACTCGTTCAGGAACGCACCGGGGTCGATATCGTTCCGGAATCGTTGTTCGACATTCTGGTCAAGCGCATCCATGAGTACAAGCGCCAACATCTCTGCATATTGCACATCATTACGCTCTATAACCGTATCAAGCAGAACCCGGAGATTGACATCACCCCGCGCACCTTTATTTTCGGTGGCAAGGCGGCCCCCGGGTATCATCTGGCCAAGCTGATCATCCGGCTGGTCAACGGGGTGGCCGAGGTGGTCAACACCGACACCGACATCGACGGCCGGCTCAAGGTGGCCTTCCTTCCGGACTTCAACGTCAAAAGCGCCCAGTTGATCTACCCGGCGGCGGATTTGTCCGAGCAGATCTCCCTGGCCGGCAAGGAAGCCTCCGGCACCGGCAACATGAAATTTTCCATGAACGGGGCTTTGACCATCGGCACGCTGGACGGGGCCAACATTGAAATCCGCGAAGAGGTCGGTGCCGACAACTTTTTCCTTTTCGGCCTGACCGCCGAAGAGGTGAAGGATACCAAGGCCGGCGGCTACAACCCCCGCGATCGTTACGATGCGGACGAGGAGCTGCGTATGGTGATCGACCAGATCGGCTCCGGCATCTTTTCCCGCGGCGACGAATCACTATATGCGCCCCTGGTGGATTCCCTGCTGAAATGGGACGCGTACCTGGTACTGGCGGACTACCGGTCCTATATCGATTGCCAGGACAAGGTGGGCGCGCTTTACCGCCAAAAAAAGGACTGGACCCGCGCCGCCATCCTCAACGTGGCCCGCATGGGCAAATTCTCGTCCGACCGGTCCATCCGGGAATACTGCGATAAGATATGGCACACGAAGCCCGTACCCATCGAGCTTGCGCCGCCGAAATTGTAAACCGTTTCCGTCCAGAATCAGGGAAAGTGGGTCGAGATCAAGGCGCACGAAAAATTGTTCCGCCGGCAGATGGTTGATATTCCGAGGATGAGATTTTTGGCGCAACGCCGCTAGCAGGCAAATTGGTTTTTTCTGGACGGGCACTATCGTTCCCAAACGGAAGGCATACGATGAACACAGAAAAACAAGCATGTGATTTCACGATTTTTGGTGTGCTGGGCGACCTTTCCCGTCGCAAGCTGATTCCTTCACTCTATCAATTGGACACGGTCGGCTTGCTGCACGACGACAGCCGCATCATCGGCGTTGCCCGGCACGATCTCGACCAGGAGGCCTTCGTCGCCAAGATGCGCGAAAGTCTGGAGACCTTCGTGACGGATCCCTTGGCGCCCGAGGTGGTCGAGCGACTGCTGGCCCGGCTGCATTATGTGCTGATCAACCTGGATGCGCCGGACGAATACCAGCGGCTGGCGGACATCGTGGACCAGGAAAAGCGGGTGCTGATCAACTATTTTTCGGTGGCCCCCTTTCTCTTCGACGATATCTGCGAAGGGTTGGCCCATGCCGACATCATCACACCCCAGACCCGCGTGGTGCTGGAAAAGCCCATCGGGCGCGACCTGGCCACCTCGCAGGAGATCAACGACACCGTGGCGCGGCGTTTCAACGAAGACCAGATCTACCGGATCGATCACTACCTTGGCAAGGAAACGGTCATGAACCTTTTGGCCCTGCGCTTTGCCAATTCGATCTTCACGACCAACTGGGACCACAACACGATCGATCACGTCCAGATCACGGTGGCCGAGCAGGTGGGCATCGAGGGGCGCTGGGGGTATTTCGACAAGGCCGGGCAGTTGCGGGACATGGTCCAGAATCACCTGATGCAGATCCTGACCCTGGTGGCCATGGAGCCACCGGTCAATTTGCACGGCGACAGCCTGCGCAACGAGAAGCTCAAGGTGCTCAAGGCGCTGCGGCCGATTACCAGGGACAACATCGAAGACAAGGTGGTCCGCGGCCAGTATACGGACGGCTTTATCAAGGGCGAAACGGTCACCGGGTATCTGGAAGAAGAGGGCGGCAACCCCGACTCCACCACGGAGACCTTTGCCGCTTTGCGGGTGGACATCGACAACTGGCGCTGGGCCGATGTGCCTTTTTACCTGCGCACCGGAAAGGCCATGACGACCAAACGCTCGGAGGTGGTCATCAATTTCAAGCACCTGCCCCACAACATCTTCCGTGATTCCTACAAAAAACTGCCGCCCAACAAGCTGATCATCCGGCTGCAGCCCAACGAAGGCGTGGAGATCGAGATTCTCAACAAAGTGCCGGGGGTGGCCCGGGCCGTGCAGCTCCAGCGCACCATGCTGGACCTCAGCTTTTCCGAGGCGTTCGAAGTGGAAAGGATTGCAGACGCCTACGAAAGGCTTATCCTTGAAATTATGCGCGGGAACCAAGCCCTCTTCGTCCATCGCGACGAGGTGGAGCGGTCCTGGGCCTGGATCGATTCGATCCAGGAGGCCTGGGCCGAATCCAATGAACGGCCCAAGAAATACCCGGCCGGCAGTTGGGGCCCGGTGGCCTCGGTGGCCCTTCTGGCCCGGGACGGGCGCCAGTGGGAGGAGTGACGGCCGCGGGCCGACAACGACACCGGGTGCCCGTAATACCGTTGATAGCGGCCTGAAGATAGGGGCATAGCGTTTGGCGGGAGACAGGCGATGACCATCAATTTCGAGGCATTTCCAGACCGGGAAGCAGCGGCGGCCGAACTGGCGGTTGCGATCGGAGAACGGCTGGCGGCCGGGATCACACGGAACGGGCGCGCGAGTCTCGCCGTGTCCGGCGGGACCACGCCGAAGACCTTGTTCGAAAAGCTGTCCACCATGGACCTGAACTGGTCGCATGTGGTGATCACCCTGGTGGACGAGCGCTGGGTGGCGCCGACGGATGAAGACTCCAACGAGCGCCTGGTTCGACAGCATCTGCTCCAGGCCAAGGCAGCCTCCGCCACCTTCATCGGGCTAAAAAACGACGCGGCCAGCGCGAGTGCCGGAGAAGAAGAATGTGCACACAAACTTGAAAGCGTTCCCCGGCCATTTGACGTCCTGGTTCTTGGCATGGGGGGGGACGGTCACACGGCCTCGCTGTTTCCCGGCGCCCGCAGGCTTCCCCGTGCCGTCGACCTGAATGCGCTCTCCACCTGCATGGGGATCGCCCCGCGCGACGCCCCCCATGAGCGCATGACGCTGACCCTGCCAGCCATCCTTGATTCTGAACGGATTTTCCTGCATATCACGGGGGCAGACAAAAAGGATGTGCTGCAGCAGGCACAGGCGGACGGCCCGGCGGAAGCGATGCCCATCCGCTATATTCTGCGCCAGCAGGCAACCCCGGTGGCCATCTATTGGGCACCCTAAAGCGTTTCCATCCCGCAAGGCATCTTTTTTCGGATGGACGCTAAGGAAGGCGGACCATGCACACCACTGTTGAAAAAGTTACCGGGCGTATCGTCGAGCGCAGCCGAAAAAATCGTGAAGCCTATCTGCAACGCGCGGAAGCGGCACGGGGCAAGGGCGTATTTCGCAATGAACTGCCCTGTTCCAATCTGGCCCACGGCCTGGCCGGCTGTGTCGGCGGCTGCCGCACGGCCCTGCTAAAGGACGATGTGCCCAATATCGGTATTATTTCGTCCTACAATGATATGCTGTCCGCCCACCAGCCTTACGGGGCCTACCCCGACTTGATTAAACAGGCGGTCGGCGAGGCCGGGGGCAATGCCCAGTTCGCCGGCGGGGTGCCGGCCATGTGTGACGGGATTACCCAGGGGGAGCCGGGCATGGACCTGAGCCTGATAAGCCGGGACGTGATTGCCATGTCCACGGCGATCGGCCTGTCCCATAACGTTTTTGACGGTGCGCTGCTGCTGGGCATCTGCGACAAGATCGTGCCCGGACTGCTCATGGGCGCCCTGCAGTTCGGACACCTGCCCATGATTCTGATTCCAGGGGGGCCCATGCCCTCCGGCCTGCCCAACAAAGAAAAAGCACGCGCGCGCGAACGCTTTGCGGAAGGAAAAATCGGGCGCCAGGAAATGCTGGAGGCCGAGGTCCAATCCTATCACAGTCCGGGCACATGTACCTTTTACGGGACCGCCAACTCCAACCAGGTGATGGCGGAAATGCTGGGCTTGCACCTGCCCGGCGCCTCCTTTATCAATCCCGGAACGCCGCTGCGTGACGCCCTGACCCGATCCGCGGCCAAACGGGTTGCCGCCATGACCCACATGGGCGATGATTACGTGCCCATCGCCCATGTGGTGAGCGAAAAATCCGTGGTCAACGCCATGGTGGGGCTTCTGGCCACCGGCGGTTCCACCAACGAGACCATGCACCTCGTGGCCATTGCCCGGGCCGCCGGTATCCGCATCGACTGGAACGATTTCGCCGAACTCTCGGACAATATCCCGCTGCTGGTCCGTATTTATCCCAACGGACCCGGTGACATCAACGCCTTCCAGGAGGCCGGCGGCATGGCCCTGCTCATCCGGGAGCTCTTGAAGGGCGGGATGGTTCACGAGGACGTCAGGACCGTGGCCGGGGGCGGTCTGCAGCGCTACCTCGAAGCGCCCGCACTCGAAGGCGACGCGGTGGTCTGGCGGGACGGTCCTCGGGAGGCCGCCGACCCGGAAGTGATCGCGACGGCCGCGCAACCTTTTGAGACCATGGGCGGCATCAAGGTCCTGTCCGGCAACCTGGGTCGGGCCATCATGAAGATCTCGGCCCTGGCGGAAGGCGAAAAAACCCTGGTGGAAGCGCCGGCCATGGTTTTCGACGGTCAGCACGAATTGGAGGACGCCTTCAAGACCGGCCGGCTCGACCGGGATTTGATCGCCGTGGTCCGCTTCCAGGGGCCCCAGGCCAATGGGATGCCGGAACTGCACAAACTGATCACCCCGCTCGCCGTCATCATGGACCGCGGTTACACCGTCGGTCTGGTGACGGACGGGCGCCTGTCGGGGGCCTCGGGCAAGGTCCCCTTTGCCATTCACTGTACACCGGAGGCCTTTTGCGGCGGTATGCTCGCCAAGGTTCAGGATGGCGACATGATTCGGATGGATGCCCACAACGACGTGCTGGAACTCAAGGTGGATGAGCGTGAACTGGCCGCGCGCGAGTACGCGACCCCTGACCTGGCCCCCCACCGCTACGGTATGGGCCGCCAGATCTTTGCACCGTTGCGCAAGGATCTGGCGGGCGCCGAAGAGGGGGCCAGTTCGATCTTCACCTACGTGAGTGAAAGTTGTAAGGTGGTCATTCCCGAAAATAATTGAAACCGCCACGTGCGGCGGTGACGAACGAAAAAGCGGAGACAATGATGTCGAATTCCCAAAATTGGAAGCGCATGCCCCTGGACGTGCTCCATGCCGGACCGGTGGTACCGGTAATCGTCATCAACACAATCGAACAGGCGGTGCCGCTGGCGCAGGCCCTGTTGCAGGGCGGCATCAGGGTTCTGGAGGTCACCCTGCGCAGCGAGGCGGCGGTCGATGCCATTCGTCTGCTCAGTCGTGAGGTCCCCGAGGCGATCGTTGGCGCGGGTACGGTGGCCTCGCGCCAGGATCTCGAAGCGGTGACCGCTGCGGGGGCCGCCTTTGCCATCAGCCCGGGGCTGACCCCGGACCTGCTGCATGCGGCCAACCAGGGTCCCATCGCCCTGATCCCCGGCATTTCCACGGCTTCGGAGTTGATGCGGGGCATGGAAATGGGGTATGAGGCATTCAAATTTTTTCCGGCCGAGGCGGCCGGTGGCGTGCCCATGCTCAAGTCCATTGGCGGACCCTTCCCGCAGATCACGTTCTGCCCCACCGGCGGCGTTTCGCAGGCCAATTACAACGACTACCTGGCGCTGAAAAATGTCGCCTGCGTCGGCGGCTCGTGGATCGTTCCGTCCCTGGAGATCGAGAACGGGAACTGGGATGCGATCACCCGGCTGGCTGAAGCGGCGGTCGCTGGAAGCCGGCGATGAATTGCGGCCGATTTGACGATCTGGCCGCCGGCCGCCGGCCGCGATGGAATCGATCCCGGTTATGAATCGAATCTGCTCGGGAGTATTGATCAACGGCGCCGTTCTGGCGCCCGGTGTCAGGGTGGGGCAAAGCTATCCCCTTGGCGCGACCCCGGATGCGACGGGCGTGAATTTCAGTGTTTTTTCCAAAAACGCGACCGCCGTCGACCTGCTTTTTTTCGATACCGTCGACGATCCGCGGCCCGCACGCGTGATATCCCTGGATCGCCGCGCCAATCGAACCTTTCACTTCTGGCACGTCCACGTGGCCGGCATCCAGCCGGGCCAGCTGTATGCCTACCGGGCCCACGGTCCTTTCGACCCGGCCAGGGGGTTGCGCTTCAATCCGGACAAAGTCCTGCTGGACCCCTACGGCAAGGGGGTCGCCATTCCGGCCGGCTACAGCCGCGAGGCGGCAACCGTTGCCGGCGACAACGCCCCTTACGCCATGAAAAGCGTCGTGGCCGACCCGGACCGCTATGACTGGGAAGGCGACGTGCCGCTGAAGCGCCCGTTTGTTCAGACCGTCATCTACGAGATGCACGTCAAGGGCTTTACCGCGCATCCCAGCTCGGGGGTGGCCCCGGATATCCGCGGCACCTACGCCGGCCTGGTCCAAAAGATTCCCTACCTGCAGGATCTGGGCATCACGGCGGTGGAACTGCTGCCGGTGTTCCAGTTCGACGCCACCGAAGCGCCCCCGGGATTGAGCAACTACTGGGGCTATAACCCGGTATCGTTTTTCACCCCGCACCTCGATTACTGTTCACGTAAAGACCCCCTCGGCCCGCTGGACGAGTTCCGCGACATGGTCAAGGCCCTGCATCGGGCCGGCATCGAGGTCATCCTGGATGTCGTCTACAATCACACCGCCGAATCGCATGACCATGGCCCGACCATTTGTTTCCGGGGGCTGGAGAACGACGACTACTATATCCTGGAGCCCGACAAGGCCCGCTACGCGAACTTCAGCGGCACCGGCAACACCCTGAACGCGAATCACTCCACCGTAAGACGCCTGATCATGGACAGTCTGCGCTACTGGGTGGAAGTCATGCACGTCGACGGCTTCCGCTTCGACCTGGCATCGATCCTGTCGCGGGACGAAGACGGCCAGCCCTTGAACAACCCGCCGATCCTGTGGGATATCGAGTCCGATCCGATTCTGGCCGGCACCAAGCTGATTGCCGAGGCCTGGGACGCCGCCGGCCTCTACCAGGTGGGCAGTTTCGTCGGCGACCACTGGAAGGAATGGAACGGCCGTTTCCGCGACGACGTCCGCAGTTTTTTTCGCGGCGACGAAGGCTCCGTCAAGCGGCTGCCGGACCGGTTTTTTGCCAGCCCCGACATCTACGGCCACGAGGAGCGCGAACCGGAGCAAAGCATCAACTTCGTGACCTGCCACGACGGTTTCACCCTGAACGACCTCGTTACTTACAGCCAGAAGTACAACGAGGCCAACGGCGAAGACAACCGCGACGGACACAACGACAACCGCAGCTGGAACTGCGGCGTCGAAGGCCCCAGCGACGATCCCACGGTCGAGCGGCTGCGCAGCCGCCAGGTGAAGAATTTCTTCATGATCAATCTGCTGGCGCTGGGCGTGCCCATGATCCTGATGGGGGACGAAATGCGCCGGACGCAGCGCGGCAACAACAACGCCTATTGCCAGGATAACGATATCAATTGGCTGGACTGGGGCCTCTTGGAGCGCTACGGCGATATTTATCGCTTTGTCCGCAAGATGATCCGCCTGCGTTTGAGCCTCGATGTGTTCCAGGAAGAGCGCGGCCAGAGTTTGAATCAATTTCTGCAGTCGTCCCAAATCGACTGGCACGGCATCCGGCTCCATCAGCCCGACTGGAGCGACCACTCCCACAGCCTGGCCTTTACGGTCCAGGGCCGCGAACTGCTGTTTCACATCATTTTCAACGCCTACCGGGAAGCGCTGGAATTCGAGCTGCCGCCGCTGCCCGCCGACCCCTCATCCCGGTGGCGGCGGATCATCGACACCTACCGGGCGTCGCCCGACGACATCGGCGACATGGCCCGGGCACCCGCGGTCGAGGGCCGGAGCTATTGCGTTCAGGCCCATTCGGTGGTTTTGTTGGCGCGGGGGTAGCGGCGCCAGCGTTGGC
This sequence comes from Desulfobacterales bacterium, assembly GCA_030066455.1. The sequence goes on along the minus strand of JASJBQ010000008.1, from coordinate 14,341 downwards.
GATTGTTTTAAAAGGGGGCATTGCGATGTGGAAGGTGCAGTCCAGCAAAGAACCGATTCGCCTGTTCGAATCGGATCTGTTCGAATTTTTCACACACATTCATCCCGCTGTCGTCCTGATCATCTGGATCCCGGTGGTCATGTGGATCGCCCTTTACGGTCTGATCCATCGGCCCGACGGGGTTTCCTGGCGCTACTTCCCGCTCTGCGCGCTGGGGGGACTGGTGCTCTGGACCCTGACCGAGTATGGGCTGCACCGGTTCGTATTTCACTTCGCACCCCGGAATCAATGGCAGGCAAAGCTCACTTTCCTCTTCCACGGAATCCATCATACGCAACCCATGGTAAAAAGCCGACTGGTCATGCCGCCGGTCGTGAGCATCCCGCTGGCGCTGCTTTTTTACTATTTTTTCGGGTTTGTCGTCGGAACGCTTTTCGGCCACCCCCATTGGGTCTACCCGCTCTTTGCCGCTTTTCTGGCAGGCTACATTCTTTATGACATGACCCACTACGGCATTCATCATTTCGACCTCAAGTCCCGTTACCTGAAAATGCTGCGTACCAACCACATGCGCCACCACTGGAAAACGCAGGACAAACGCTTCGGCGTCACGAATACCTTCTGGGACCTGTGCTTCGGGACGCGGGTGAAGGAAGAGTAGATGAAGCGCCGTGCATCGAAACGGCTGTCCGGCACGCGTCCCGGCCTCAATGACCGACGCAGCGGCCTGCTGCTGCATCTCTCCTCCCTTCCCGGCCCCTATGGCTGCGGCGACCTGGGGCCGGGCGCCTACCGATTCGCCGAATTCCTGCAAGCCGCGGGGCAGAGCTGGTGGCAGACGCTGCCGGTCAATCCGATCGGGTTGGGCCACTCGCCCTATTCCACAACCTGCTCCTTTGCCGGGGAGCCGCTTTACATCGCTCTGGAAGGCCTGGTGGCCGAGAGCCTCCTGAAGCCGTCCGAGATCGTCCCGCCGCCGGACCCGACCCCGGACCGCACCGATTATCGCCGGGCGCGCCGCTACCGCGAGGTCCGGCTCAAAAAAGCCTTCAGGCGGTTCGCGGCCGGCGAGGGGCGGATCAAGGCCTCTCGAGTTGCCCGCTTCCTGGATGCGCATCGGTTCTGGATCGATGATTTTGCCCTCTTCAATGTTCTGGCGACGAAATTCAAAACCCGCAACTGGCGCCGATGGCCGGCAGCCCTGCGGCGGCGCCGCGCATCGGCCCTGGCGCAAATCCGGGCCGACCACCGGACCGAGCTGAACTACATCCAATTCCTGCAATATCTATTTTTTACCCAGTGGTTGCGCCTGAAAGCCGACCTGGGCGCGCGCGGCATCGGGCTGATTGGCGACATCCCCTTGTTCGTGGGCTACCAGAGTTCGGATGTCTGGGCCGGTCAGCGCTACTTCCAACTCCGTCGCGACGGGTCGATGCCGTGCGTTGCCGGCGTTCCGCCGGATTATTACTGCCCCGACGGGCAGCTGTGGGGCAATCCGCTCTATAACTGGGGAGCGATGCAAAAGGATGGTTTTGCTTGGTGGGTCGAACGTCTCCGGCACATGACCACCCTGTTCGATGTGGTGCGCCTGGACCATTTCATCGGGTTTCACCGCTGTTGGGAAGTCAAGGCGGGATCCAAAACCGCCCGACACGGCCGCTTCCGCCGGACGCCCGGACGTGACCTGTTCCTGGCGCTCGAAGACGCGCTGGGCGAACTGCCTTTCATTGCCGAGGATCTGGGGACCGTGGTCCCCGGTGTCTACGCAATGCGGGATGAATTCGGCCTGCCGGGCATGCGGGTGCTGCAATTCGGTTTCGGCAACGAGGCCTCGGCCGCCTACCATCTGCCCTTCAGCTACGTGCCGAATGCGGTGGTCTATACCGGCACCCACGACAACGACACCGTGGTCGGATGGTATGCAGAGGCGCAGGGGAACGCCAGCCAGGGGACGGTCGACCCGGCGCGCTGCCGCGGTTATCTGGAGGGCGGCGCCCGGACGATCCACTGGGCCATGATCCGCGAAGCGATGAAAAGCGTCGCCAACCTGACCATAATCCCGGTGCAGGATATTCTGGGTCTGGGCGGCCAGGCGCGTATGAACATTCCCGGCACGGCAACCGGGAACTGGCGCTGGCGTCTAGCGGACAAGGCCCTTACGGCCAGGTTGGCTCACAAATTGAGGCGGGCGACGCGGGTCTTCGGCCGGCATCCCTGACGGATCCTGATAGGGGGGCGCCGGCTTGGCCGCGGTTCCGGTTCAAGGCCCTTAATTATGCTTCCCGTTTGTACAGAGAGCCCTGGCCGGTGGCGCCCAGGACGGTCGTCCAGAGTTTGCCGCTGGGGTTGACCTGTTTGCGCTTGCCCGCGGAAAGGGCCATGGGGACGTGGACGAAATGGTTGTTCCAGTGGGCGACAAGCAACTGGGTTTTTCCGGCCATGCCGGCGTGGACGGCATCCCGGCCCAGAAAGCCGCAGAAGACGCTGTCGTTGGCGTTGGCCGGCACGCTGCGGATCATGTAGCTGGGATCGATATATTTTAGGTTGATCTCGATCGCTTTCTTCCTGAAATAGTCCTTGATGCGGTCCCGCAGGAACAGCCCCACGTCGTGCAGACGCACGTTACCCGAGGCGTCCGTACCTTTGTCCTCGCTGGCGAACAGCTCCTGAAGCGCACCCTCGGCCACCACGATGACGGCATGTCCGCGTTCTTCCAGCCGGGTCTCGACCTTGGTGAAAAGACCGTTGGGACCCTCGAGGTCGACAGGGATTTCCGGAATCAAAACGAAATTGACATCCTGCTGGGCCAAGGTGGCGGTGGCGGCGATGAAACCCGAATGGCGGCCCATGAGCTTGGTCAGGCCGATGCCGTTGGGATAGCTTTCGGCTTCGTTGTGCGCGCCCTTGATGGCCTGGGTCGCGATGTCCACGGCGGTGTCGAAACCGAACGAGCGGGATACCATGTGGATGTCGTTGTCGATGGTCTTGGGTATCCCGACGACGCTGATGCGCAGGTTGTGATCGCGGATGGCGTTGGTGATTTTGGTGGCCGCCATGAGGGTCCCGTCCCCGCCGATCATGAAAAGGATCCCGATGTTCATGCGGTCCAGGGTGTCCACGATTTCCTCGATGGACTGGGGGCCCCTGGAAGAGCCCAGGATCGATCCGCCCATGTCCTGGATGTTGACCACCGCAGCGGGATCCAGGTCGATGACGTCATGACCGTAGCCGGCAATGAAGCCCTGCAGGCCGTATTTGATGCCGTAGATGCGTCGGACACCGTAGCCGTAGTGAAGTTCCAGAACGACCGAGCGGATGATGTCGTTCAGGCCGGGGCACAGGCCGCCGCAGGTGACCAGGGCGCAGCGCAGCTTGCTGGGGTCGAAGTAAATTTTTTCACGCGGTCCGGCCAGTTCAAAAGAGGGGAACGGGCGGTTTTCGCGGCACAGCAACTCCAGGCCGGATGGTCTCGCGTCCACCAGGATACGGTCGTCGTCGGAAACGAAAAAGGCGGGGGTGTCCCCTGTTTTCTGCCCTTTGACGGGCGATGCGATTTTGGCATTGCCAAGCACCGGTATACGGGTATCAATATCATCGAAAGTCATGTGAGCCTCGCTTAGCATCGAAATTGGAGAACGGCGCGCTTGACGGCCACCGGGACAAGGCGGCCGAAGCGTCCCGCCGAAACGTTTTCCGCTAAGACATCTTAATAATCAACAATAAATGGCCCGGCAAGGCAACCGCGACGCCGCTGATAACCTGGCGGTGCGGACCAGCCAGGGCCCAATCCGGAGAGGCGCAGCGTTCAGGCCCAACCACGGCGCAATTAGATAGGGTTTCGATGCCTTACGATCAAGTGTATCGTTTTTCAGCCGCCGGATAAATCTGCCGGTCTTCGTGGCCGAAACAGCCCTTAATGGCCGGTTGGGCAGGCCAACGTCGCGGCCATGAAAAGGGTCCGACATTGAAAAAAAGGCGTGGTGAAAAAAAAGCTTGACATCTTTTTAGCTATTTTTTACATACAGACGGTTTAGATTTTGTTAGAACCGGGTCGGAAACGACAAACCTGCGTTTCCGGCCTTTCTATTATCAGATTCCGAAGGAGGTGATACCCTTGCATTGCACAACCGTTCGCAAAGATCAGGAGTGCCCTTTCATGACATCCAGCGGATGTACTTACAACGGTGGTATCTGCCATGAGACGGTCGAGGCCTGTGACGGCTGCAACCGTAAGACGGAATACGGTTCCGGTTGGTTCTGTTCCGCCTGTCCCGAGCCCGACATCAAATGGAAGAGCGGCCACTGCAACATGGCCACCCATGTCAGCCGCCAGGCTGCCGGCGGCAAGCAGAAGATCAATCCGCTCAAGGCGTCCAAGCGCGCCAGTCGATAGATTTTCTCCGAGACATTCCAGCGCCCCGTCCGCTCTGCGGACCGGGCGCTTTTTTTATGGGCGCTAAAGGCCACCCCCCGGCCTATTCACCCCGGCGTCGGGACCGCGGCCAAGCGGACCGGGCCAAGGCTTGAAAACCAGCATCGGTCTCGATGCGTGGCAACGGGCAAATAGTTCCGTGTCCACTCAGGAAGGGTCGATTTGGACTCAGGCCTTGGACTCAGGCCGAGGCCGTCGCGTTTTTTGTACCGACGGCGTGGCCGTCGTCGCGAAGCGACGGTTAGCCGGGCGACGTCAAGGATTCCCCCAATGCGCGAATGCCGGCCTGGGCCCAAAGAAGCCCTTTATGGCTGGGCATTAGACTATAATTTTCTCGATACTCACAATCTGGGTGCAGACCGCCAGCACCTCCACGGCGGCGTTGACGTCCTCGAGGGCGGCGAAGGTCGGGGCGATCCGGATGTTGCGGTCGCGGGGATCGACGCCCAGGGGGAAGGTCGCTCCGGCCGGGGTCAGCTTGACACCCGCCTCTTGGGCCATGCCCACCACCGCCTGCGCACAGCCGTCCGGGGTGTTGAAACTCACGAAATAGCCTCCCTGCGGACGTGTCCAGTCGGCTACGCCTTTGCCTGCCAATTCACGCGTCAGGATGGATTCCACCGCCTCGAAACGGGGCCGCACGATGGCGGCATGTTTCTGCATGTGGCGCTTGATGCCGGCGAGATCCCCGAAAAAACGCACGTGACGCAATTGATTGAGCTTGTCCGGTCCGATGGTCTGGAAAAAGAGCTGCTGCCGGACCCAGTCCATATTGCGCGCACTGCCGGCCAGGATGGCCAGTCCCCCGCCGGAGAAGGTGATCTTGGAGGTGGAGCCGAACATCAGCGGCCGCTCGGGGTGGCCGGCTTCCTTGCAGGCCGTGAGGATGTTCTTCTGCTCGGGCGGCTCCCCGGTAAACGGGTGAACCGCATAGGCGTTGTCCCAGAAGATGCGAAAGTCGGCGGCGCGCGCCGGCACCCGCGCCAAACGCTTCACGGTTTCGTCGCTGTAGATTTCTCCGGTGGGATTGCTGTAGATGGGAACGCACCAGATACCTTTGATGGTTTCGTCCCCGGTGACCAGGTCCTCGACCGCATCCATGTCCGGCCCGGCGCCGGTCATCTCCACCGGCAGCATTTCGATGCCCAGATTGGCGCAGATCGCAAAATGGCGATCATAGCCCGGGCTGGGGCACAGGAAGCGGACTTGCGGCAGTTGCGACCAGGGGGGCAGCCCGTCGCCCGCCCCCATCAGCATGACGCGCAGGAACAGATCGTACATCAGGGTCAGGCTGGCATTGCCGCCGATGATCACTTCCGTCGGGTCCACCCCCATATACGCCGCAAAAAGGGATTTGGCCTCGGGAAGTCCGTCCAGTCCGCCGTAGTTGCGGCAATCGGTGCCGTCGGCCGCCCTGAAGTCGTCACCACTGACCATCGTGAGCATGGGGTTGGAAAGATCCAACTGCTCGGGGCAGGGCTTACCGCGGGTCAGATCGAGGCTCATTCCGGTCTGGCAAAAGCGGTCGTAGCGTGCGCGCAACTGGCGCAGCAGCGCGGCCAATTCCTCGCGGGGCATGGCATTCAGCTCGGGCATGAGAACTCCCTAATGGGTTGTGGTTGATCGATGCAGGATCGGCGGTGAGCAGCGTCCCCTTATAGCACCGCCATCGCGCGGCTTCAAGCCCGGGGGATGGCGGCGGCTTTATTTTGCTTGCTTTTCACGGGATGAGTGGCTACAAATCCTAATTTGATTTCAGCCGCCTGCGGACGGTCCGCTGCCGCCGGGGGCTCTGACGACTCCCCTGGCGATGGAGCAGATGTGGGCGCTTCTTTTCTAAAACGGTTTCAGCCATCCGATGCCGAGGAAATCTCCACCCGCCTGTCACGCGCCGGAAAATGGTCGTTCTACTTCCTGGTCATCGGCATCATTGCCGGTGTGGGTTCCATCGTTTTTCACTATCTCTGCCTGCTGGGGATGCACTGGTTCATGGATTTCGTCGCCGGTTACGTTCCCCCTTCTCCAGCCGGCGAACACCACCTCTGGCCGCCCACCGGAAGACCTTTCAATCGCTATCTCCTGCTGATCCTGCCGGCCCTGGGCGGGATCGTCAGCGGCTGGATCGTCTACACCTTCGCCCCCGAAGCCGAGGGGCACGGCACGGATTCGGCCATCGACGCCTACCACAACAAGGGTGGCTTCATGCGCGGTCGCGTACCGATCGTGAAAACCATCGCCTCGGCCATTACTTTGACGACCGGGGGCTCCGGGGGCCGCGAGGGGCCCATCGCGCAGATCGGGGCGGGTTTCGGCGCCTTTCTGGCCACGCGCCTCAAACTCTCCGAGCGCGAGCGGCGGATCATGATGGCGGCGGGGATCAGCGCGGGGGTCGGCAGCATCTTCCGTGCCCCCCTGGCCGGTGCCCTGTTTGCCGCCGAGGTCCTCTACCGCGATCCGGAGTTCGAGTCTGAAGTCATCATCCCGGCCGGCATTTCCTCGGTGGTGGCCTACTGCCTCTTTTGTCTGGTCTTCGGCTGGGGGTCACTCTTTGATACCCCGCCCTTCGAGTTCACCAACCCGCTCGAGCTGGGCCCCTACCTGGTCCTGTCCCTGGTGCTGGTGGCCACCGGTATTTTCTACGTCAAGGCCTTCTACGGGGTCACCGCGCTGTTCAAAGGCATCAAGATCCCCAACCATCTCAAGCCGGCCCTGGGGGGGCTCTGCACCGGCATGATCGGGTTCTACTTCCCCCAGTGTTTGGCCTTCGGGTACGGATTTGCCCAGCAGGCCCTGTTCAACGAGCTGAGCGTGTCGTTTCTGCTGGCCCTGGCCATCGGCAAGGTTCTGACCACCTCGTTTTCAATCGGTTCGGGCGGCAGCGGCGGGGTCTTCGGGCCATCGGTGGTCATTGGCGGCGCCATGGGCGGCGCCGTGGGGCGGATTTTCCACGCGATCATGCCCGGGGTCGTCACCGAACCCGGCGCCTTCGTGGTGGTGGGCATGGCCGGTTTTTTCACGGCCGTATCCAACACGCCCATCTCGACCATCATTTTCGTCAGCGAGATGACGGATTCCTACCAGCTGCTGCTGCCAAGTCTGCTGGTCTGCTCGGTGGCCTACCTGGCCGCCCAGCGCTGGACGATCTACGAGAAACAGCCCAAGAACCGGCTGGCCTCGCCGGCGCATGCCGGAGAGTTTTTTGTGGACATCCTGCAGACCATCCACGTCCGGGATCTCGTGGAGCATATGCGCAAGGTCCGGATGATTCCCGAGGATATGCGCTTCGTGGACTTCAAGCGCTATTTCGCCAAGACCAAGCAGCACTATTTCCCCGTGATGGACCAGAGCGGGCGGCTCAACGGCATTTTTTCCAGCACCGACATCCGCGGCGTGCTCTTCTCCCCGGAAATCGAAGACCTGGTCGTGATGCGTGACATCGCCACCACGGACATCATTTATACCACGCCGGAGGAGGACTTGAACGCGGTCCTGCTCAAATTCACCAAGAAGAATATTGACAGCCTGCCCGTCGTCAAGAGCGACGATCACAACATCCTAATCGGGATGCTGAACCGTCGCGAGGTCATCGCTTTCTACAACGAGCGCATCCGGAAGATGAAGGGGCAGGAGACCACCACCTGAAAGGGGCCTGGCGCGGCCCGTTGTCGCCCTAATAGACGACCTCCACCAGAAAGAGTCCGTGGGGCGGGGCCGTGGCGCCGGCTCGGCGGCGGTCGCGCGAGGCCAGAATACTTCGAACCGCCGCCGGTTCGATCTTCCCCCGACCTACCGCCACCAGCGTTCCCACGATGTTGCGCACCATGAATTTGAGAAAGCCGTCCGCGCTGATGTCGAAGTGCAGTTCATGGTCCTCGGTCCGCCGCCAGCGGGCGGCCAGGACCTGCCGCACGGTGTGGGCACGCGGGCTGCCCGTACTCTCGAAGGCCTTGAAATCGTGGCGTCCCTCGAGGTGACCGGCCGCGGCGTTCATGGCCGCGAGGTCCAGCGGCCGGTAGATATGCCAGGCATACCGGCGGTCAACCGCCGCGCGTACCGGGCGGTTGAGGACCCGATAGCGGTAGGTCTTGTGACGCACGTCGTAGCGGGCGTGAAACGCCGGGCCGACCTCCTCGCAGGCCTGAATGGCGATGTCCGTCGGCAGAAGGCTGTTCAGGCCCTTGAGCAGTTCTTGGCTGCCGAGCCGGGTGGGGCAGCTGAAATGGGCGCACTGACCCAGGGCATGCACGCCGGCGTCGGTGCGGCCCGAACCATGCAGCGTGACCGTCGTGCGGGTCATGCGGGCGATGGCGGTCTCGATCGTCGCCTGGATACTGGGATCCGTTTTCTGACGCTGCCAGCCGCAATAATCGGTGCCGTCGTACTCGATGATCAGCTTGAAATATCGGGTTCTGTCGGCGGTCTTGATCGTCATGGGGTCTCTTCGCGCAGGGGGCGCTAAAAATAGATCAGCACCAGTGAAAGGGAGATAAAGGACAACACGGTCGAGACCACGATGGACGCGGATGCCAGGCGGGTGTCGCTGTTCAGTTGGGCCGAGAGCACGTAAAGGGCCGTCGAGGTCGGCAGGGCGAAGAACAGCATGCCGATCTGCAGGGACAACCCCTGGACGTCAAACCATTTGAGGAACGCCAGTCCAACCAGCGGCAGCCCCACCAGCTTGAAGGCAGCGGCGGCCAGGGACGGGGGCAGGTAGCCGCGGGCCGTTTTGATCGTCAGGGCCCCGCCGATGGACAGCAGGGCCAGCGGCAGCGTGATGGCGGCCATCAGCTGAAGGGCGGCGGCGGCGAAGTCCGGCAGGCGGCCGCCGATGCGGGAGAAGAGGATGCCGGCCAGGCAGGCCAGGATCAACGGGTTGGATACCAGCGCTTTGGCCGTCAGGCCCAGGCGCTTGCCCGGCGCATAGGCGCGGCCCGAAAACCAGATCAGGGTGGATACGGCCAGGACGTTGATGACCGGAATGATAAAGCCCACCAGCAGGCCAAAGGTGCGTGCCCCCTCGTCCCCGTAGGCATTGATGACGACGGCCATGCCGATGTAGGTGTTGAAGCGGTAGCAACTCTGGGAGAAGGCCCCGGCCGCGAAGTCCGTCAGGCGCCAACGGATGTAGGCCAGCGAAAGGGCATAGATGGTGATTACCGCCAGCAGGGCGGCACCGAAGAGCCCCCAATCGATGGGTTGGGTGGGCGGGGATCCGCCGATTTTCCAGAACAGCAGGGCAGGGAAGAAAATAAAATAGACCAGGCGGTCGGAACGATTCAGGAAGGCCTCGTCGGTCAGGCCCCAGAGCCGCAGGGCGCGTCCCAGCACGATCAGCACGCAGACGGGAAAAAGGCTGCTCAGCACCATGGCAGGTCAGATCCGGTCACAGGGAATACGGGCCAGCTGCTCTTCGATATCGTCGTCGATACGCTGGGCATAGGCCTCGAGGGGATAGTCGACACTGCACGCCCGGCAGTGGAGAAGAACGCGGCGTCAGGTGCGCTTGACGCTCAAAGACTGGCCGCAGTGACGGCAGCGTGGTGTTTTGCGGTTCATGACCGTTCCTTTCAGGGGGTGCTTGATCGTCCCCGGTGTGGTTGATGGGCGGCGAGCGAGGTTCAAAAGGTTTCAGGCGATATGCGAGGTTTCGAGTGTCAGCGTGCCTGTCCTGAAACCCGACACCCGACACCTGAAACCAGGGCGGGCACAAGCCTGACGGCTGACGGCCACGCGGTATGCCGCACCCTAAACGGCGTGACGGAAAGCTTTATGCTCAAGGCGGCTCCGTGTCAAGCACGGTGTCCCCGGCCGTCCATTGACATCGACGTGTCTTTGGGGCAAAGAGCCTCAAGCGGCGGATCCCCCCGCCGGCATCCAACCGATTAAAAAAAGGACGTCGCCATGGGCGCAGAGCGATGCATGGGCTTCAAGGCCGCCGGGATACATGCCGGTTTGAAGAAAAACGGCGAGCCGGACCTCGGCCTGATTTATTCGGAAACCCCGGCGGCTGCGGCCGCCGTGTTCACCCGCAACCAGGTGCAGGCGGCTCCGGTGCTGCTCGACCGGCAGCGGGTTGCTTCCGGGCGGAGCCGGGCGATTATCGTCAACAGCGGCAATGCCAACTGTTGCACCGGTGCGCGCGGGATGCGGGACGCCGAGCGCATGGCGGCCGTCGCGGCCCGTGCGCTGGAACTCGCGGACGAGGAGGTCCTGGTAGGGTCCACCGGTGTGATCGGCCAGCCCCTGCCCGTCGACAAAATCGAAGCCGCCGCCCCCGCGCTGGTCAAGCAGCTCACGCCCGGCGGCTTCCCGCAGCTGGCCCGGGCCATCATGACCACGGACACGGAGCCCAAGCTTATCGCCCGCACCGGCCAGGCTGCCGGGCGTCCTTACAATCTCGTGGCCGTGGCCAAGGGCGCCGGGATGATCCGGCCGGACATGGCCACCATGCTGTGTTTCGTATGTACCGACGCCGACGTGCCCCGGGCCTTCCTCGATCGGGCGCTGCACCGGGCCGTTGACGCCTCCTTCAACCGCATCACCATCGACGGCGACACGAGCACCAACGACACCGTCATCCTCATGGCCAATGGTGAGAGTGGCGCCGGTCTGCATACGGCGGCGGACCAGGACCAATTTACGGCCCTGCTGGAAGATGCTCTCATGGAATTGGCCCGCTGGATCGTGCGCGACGGCGAAGGCGTCAACAAGACGGTGGAGATACGGGTACAGGGCGCGCGCGCTTCAGGCGATGCCCTGCGGGTGGCCGATGCGATCGCCCATTCGTCGCTGGTCAAGACCGCATTCTTTGGTGAGGACGCCAACTGGGGACGCATCCTGGCGGCTGCCGGGCGGGCCGGGGTAACCCTGGACGCCGACCGCCTCGACCTCTTTTTCGACGACGTCCAGATGGTCGCAGACGGCGTCGGCTGCGGGCCGGATGCGGAAGCCCGGGCCACCGCGGTAATGAGATTGCCGGCTTTTGGCGTGACACTGGACCTCAACCTGGGCAATGCGGAGGCCCGGCTCCTGACCTGCGATTTTTCGCTGGATTACGTCCGGATCAATGCGGACTACCGCACCTGAGGGGTAACAGGGGCATGACCTTGATGCGTCTGCAAAAATTCCTGTCGGCGGCCGGTGTGTGCTCGCGCCGTAAAGGCGAGGCGCTGATGGCGGCGGGACGCGTTCGGGTCAACGGTCAGGTCGTGACCGTGCTGGGGACCAAGATCGACCCGGCCAACGACCGGGTCGAGGTCGACGACCGGCCGGTGGTCGACCGGACCCGTTGGATCTACCTGGCCCTCAACAAACCCGAAGGCGTCGTCACCTCCTGCGAGCAGACCGGCGCACCGGTGGTGCTCGATCTGATCGACCTCGAGGAGCGGGTCTATCCGATCGGACGCCTCGACAAGGACTCCACCGGCCTGGTGCTCCTGACCAACGACGGGCCGCTTCACCATCGCCTGCTCCACCCCTCGTTCGACCATGAAAAGGAATACGACGTGACCGTGGCCCGGCCGATACCAGAGGGCGCGCTCCGGCGACTCGCCCAGGGCATGCCCCTGATGGGTACCCGCACCCGGCCGGCCCGGGTGACACGGCTTTCCGCCAGCCGGTTCAAGATCGTCTTGCAGGAAGGCAAGAACCGCCAGATCCGACGGATGGTACGCAAGGTAGGCCACAGCGTGGTCCGTTTGCACCGCATCCGCGTGGCCGGCATTCGCCTGGGCGATCTGAAACCGGGACGGTGGCGCTACCTGACGACGGAGGAGGTCCACGCGCTGACCGCGACAGCCAAGCCGCAGCCCAGATCCAAACCGGCCGGTCCGAAAAAGCGGACCGGCCGTTCAAAACCAAGAACCAAACCGGCCCCGAAAAGGTCTTAAACACCGGCGCGTGCGGCCGCGTTGCGGTAGGCCGAAGCCTATCAGAAGAGACGGCCGTTGGCGCGGTCCCCCTGTTCACCGATTCCTTTAAGCAATCCGCACCGCCTCAATGGCGTTCATTGGCGCAGATAATGCACGGTTTCCACTAAAACGAGCTTGCCGACACGTGCCCCTCATTTGCGAATTTACATGCAATTACCAATTTATCAGTTTGTTACGGCTTTGGTTCAAGGGGGCCGTGATCGGTTGCTTGTATAGGGAATAGTTAGATTCCGTTCTTGCCTGCATATGTAATAGGCAGGCGGATTCGTAGCCCGCACCTAAAAACGCATAAAAAGGAGTACAGTCATGTTATTCATGGTTACCAACAGACGAATCGTTAATGGCGAATACGGTGATGAAGAGAAACCAAACAAGAAATTCGAGTATCAATACGCTTACAACAAGCAAGCCAGAGGGCAGGATCGATTTGAACAAAAAGGCAGGGATGGATTTGAAACCGCATTGCTCGCCGAACTTAAACGCTTGAAAGAGGATGAAGATGTCAATACGCCCAAGGTGGGGATTTACTTGCACGGGTATAACAACAACTACCAAGAGAGCATCGATGAGATTTTTGATTTGGAGACAAGCCTGTCATCATTATATGGCTACCCACCCGTAATTGTGGGGTTTTCATGGCCCTCATCGGGAGAGACGTTGAATTATTTGTCCGACCGGGAGGAGGTTCGGGATTCTATCGGCGCATTTACGCGATTTCTTATCGACATCAACAGCCTCGCCACGAAAAACGATCAGGATTGCTTTTCGACGACATTCTGCATTGCCCATTCGATGGGGAATTACCTGCTTCGAAAGGGGATGGAATACCTCTCCGACCATCTTGGCACACCGACGGGCAGGCTGCTCTTCGATGAGACCGTAATGCTGGCGCCGGACCTTGCATCCAAAGACATCGAAGCCGATGGCAAGGGGCGCTACATCGCCGATTTTTCACGACGCGTGCACGTGTACTACTCGAAACACGACCGGGCGCTCAAGGCGTCGAGTGCCAAACGCTTCGGCGGCAAACGCCTTGGGCGGCATGGGGCCAGCGACTATCATAACCTGCCGGGAAATGTTGTGGTCGTCGATGCCAAAAAATATGCAAACAGCGAATCGGTGAATGGTTATAGAGATCGCGTCAATGAACAAGTTTCGGTGCACAGTTCACACCGCTACCACGAGAATATTCTGGCCGACATCATTCAAGTTCTTTCGAGTGTGGATCGCGATCAGATTGAAAACCGTCAGCCATTTTCATCCGAGGGCGTGCCGATGGATAACCATTACGAATTGGTATGACGATGGCATCCAATCTCCTCTGAAAACCATATCAGCCGTGAATCGATCAATAAAGCCACAGCGGAATCTCCGCTGTGGTAATGATAGGAAGACACATGTCCTTGAGAAGTCATTTCCAGAGACCGGGAAGAAAAGCATTGCAGTCGTTTCAATCCACTTGTCTCTTGCAAACTGTTACGGTGGTCATGTCTGAGGCTGGGACGCGCTGCGCAATCAATGGCCCCAACTTATCGACCTGATTCGTAAGACTACCAGGGAGATTCCACGGTTCAGATTCCACAGGGTCCCAACTACGAAGATCGCTTTAGAGAAACTTTGAAGGCCATTTCAGCGGAGGGCCACATCACCCTGGCCAACCGGATCAAGCAGGCCTTTACGGAGGCGGATGCCGATTCGGGAAACCCGGCCGAAACCACCAAAATGTTATACGCAGCCATCGTGAACGACCGCAAAGTATTCGGTCAGGGAGTGGCGCCTCTGATTCTTCACCGCAGGGCATTCCCGGAGGTGCTGGCCGAAACGGGTCTGTCGCCGGACCAATCTAAAAGCTGCCGATTTGCGCAGATTGCGGTGCGCCTCGCGCGTAAGTGGAGGTTCTCTCGCTTCTAAGGTTTGACGGTCTCGTAAAAAGTCCGATATCGGCGTTACGCTTCAGCCTTCGTCATTGCGGCGTACC
>JASJBQ010000087.1 GCA_030066455.1 Desulfobacterales bacterium | reverse complement strand
TCATATATAATGATAGCGCCTCGCCCCTGTTTGCCAAGGGCACAGTTGACCACCAGGGTCGGGCCGATCCGCTCGACACCGGCCGCCTCATGGATGTGACCACAGATCAGGACGGCCGGGGCGACGTGATCGACCAGCCGGCGAAGCCCACGGCTGCCGGCATGCCAGCGCCCGGCAACACGGTCCCGCACGCCCCAGGGGGGCGGATGGGCCACGAGGATCGTGCGGCTGTCCACAAGACCGGCCAGACGTTCCAAGCGGGCGCCCTCGGACCAGCCGATGCGGGAGCGAAAGGGGACGGGTAGGGTCCCGCCAATGCCTACGAGCGAGAAACCGTTGAAGCGACGACGCTCCATGTCAAGGAATTCGATCTGCCGGCCCAGAGGCGCCGCCCCCGCGATTCGCGGGGGGTCGGTATTGCCCCGTACGGCCAGAACCGGTTTGGTGATCGCCGCCAATGGCTGCAAACAGGCATGCCGGCAACGATAGTTGACCATGTCGCCGGCGAGGACCACCAGATCGACATCGGGGCGCGCGGACTGCCGGGCGACAATGTCAAAACGGGCTTGGTGCCCGTGCAGATCGGCCGCCGCATAGATGCAAATGCCGTCCATAGTCGCTTTAAGCCGTCATTACCGCAGCCAGCGGGTAGTGTCAGGCATCCAGAATCTCCCGCATTTTGCGGGCCATCCTCACCGCGTCATAGGGCTTCTGAATAAACCCTCGACAGCCCCGGTCGAGCATGTGGGCAACCTGGTTGTTGCTGCTGTATCCGCTGGACAGCAGCACCCGCACGTCCGGATCGATCTGCAACAGAGCCTCGAAAACCTCGCGCCCCCCCATTCCCGGCATCACGTAATCCAAAACCACCAGATCGATCTGATCGCTTTTCTCGGCGTAGATTTCCAGCGAAGTCTTGCCATCCCGGGCTGTGATCACCTGGTAGCCAAGACCCGCAAGAATTTTACGCCCCACGGCCAGGATCTCATCTTCGTCGTCGATGAACAATACGGTCTCGGAGCCGCCCGGCACACCGGTGACAAGTTCGTCCTCACGGCGCTCTTCGTCCACGATCGCTTTTTCCGACTCCGGGAAATAGATATTGAACGTCGTGCCGTGGCCGATTTCGCTGTAGCAGTTGATGAAGCCACCGTGGTTCTTGATAATGCCGTAGGCCGAGGCCAGCCCCAACCCGGTGCCCATACCCTTTTCCTTGGTGGAGAAAAAAGGCTCGAAAATGCGCTTGCGGGTTTCGGCATCCATCCCCACACCGGTATCGGTGACGGAAAGCTTGACGAAGCGGCCCGGCCGTATGTTGTAGGGTTTGATCCGTGTGTAGTGCTCGTCCAGTTCGACGTTTTCAACCTCTACGAACAGGTCGCCCCCGTCGGGCATCGCCTGCCAAGCGTTCACGAAAAGATTCATCAGCACCTGTTCGATCTGGCCGGAATCGACTTCCACGGACCAGATATCCTTGGCAAACACGCGATGGATATCCACTTCCCTTTTGGTGCGCCCGAAAATCTCGCAGGCCTTGTTGACGATGCTGTTCAGGTTGCAGGGCGTGACGATGTATTTGCCTCCCCGGGCGAAGGCCAGAAGCTGGTTGGTCAACTGGGAGCCGCTTTGCACGCAGCGTTCGATGCTCCGCAGGCTTTCCTGCAGGGGGCCGCCAGCCTCGGTCTCCAGGTTCATGACCGATACATTGCCCTGGATGCCCATCAAAAGATTGTTGAAATCGTGTGCGATACCACCGGCCAACGTCCCGATGGACTCCATTTTCTGCGACTGGTAGAATTGCTCCTCCAGCTTTTTCTGGAGGGTGACATCGCGGATGAAATTCAACGTGGCCGCTTCACCGTTGAGTTTGATCAGGATGGAGTTAAGCTCCACCCAGATCGAGGCGCCATGTTCCCCCTCGAGGCGAAACATGAGCGAGTACGGCAGTTCCCGGCCTTCGAGCCGCCGCTGATACCATTCGATGACCCGATCCCTTTCATTCGGGTGAATGCATTTGGCCAGCGCGGCACCGCTGGGCTGGATGGCCAGACGATTGAGGATTTCCTCGGCCTTGGGGTTGGTGAATTTGATCTGGTCGTCCTGCAGGATGAAAATGGCCTCGTTGGCGTTTTCCACGAGCAGACGGTATTTCTCTTCGGACTCGCGCACCGCCGCCTCCAGGCGACGACGGGCTTTCACCTCCATTCGAATCTTGGCCCCGAGCGCTTTGAGCTTCGCCCTGTTCTGGCGGGCGCTTTGATCCTGGGCTTTTTCATGTTTATCCAGCGCCTGCCGCAATTGGCGATTGGCGCGCTGAATCTGCCAAAGCATGCCGCCCGCGATGAAGAGCAGCGCCAGAAGAACGATACGGACAGCAAGGGGGAAGAATGAAGCAAGGGTGGGGTCGGGTAAGGCGGTCGATCCGGCGGCAACAGAGTAAACCCATCCTGCATCCAGCAGTCCGCAGATAACTGCCACCACGACGAGGGTGATCAACAGCGTCTCATTCGTGGGCCGTCTGTTCCGCATGTGAGTCTTTTGACAGGCGGTTGAAGGGCGAATGCGCTTGGCCATACGGTGTTAAAACCTTCTCAAAATGATAAGATCTAAACGATAAATATCGCTTTCTCGTCGGCCTCCGTCTTGCCTTGCCCGCGATCAAACCGTTATTGACCAGCCTGTTGAAATCTGGCGATCGACGCTGCATTTAGGCTACGTACCATAATGCCCTTGTCGGTCCGCGATCAGAACCCTCGGCGCACGGACTGAAAAGCCGCCGTCATTCCGCAACCAACTCGATTTCGACCCGACGATTGAGACGTCGCCCCGCAAGCGTTTCGTTGGATGCGATCGGGTTGGCCGGCCCCAGGCCCCGCGACACGATCCGCTCAGGCTCGATGCCCTTTCCCACCAGGAAACTTTTTACAATATTGGCACGAAATTCGGACACTTTGAAATTATAGTGAAGATTGCCGGCGGCGTCCGTGTAGCCTGTGATGCGAATCGGCAATCGCGGCCGCTGGTTCATGCCAGCGGCCAATTTGTCGAGTTCACGCAACGTGTCGTCATCCAGTTCGTTGGAATCGATCTGGAAATAGATGATCAGTTTTTCGGGCAGGGGGTTGTCCGCGCCCGGTGTTTCCAACGCATCGTCTTCACCTTCAGTGGTTTGAGCGGACGCTGATGCTTTCGTGGTGGAATCCGTCGCCGACCCTTCGGAAGGCGCGTTTGCTTCTGCGTCGAGGGGGCGCTGCACCGAGGTCTGCTCCCTATCATCGACCGTAGTTTCTTCCAGGGTTGGCGTCGTGGCGTCCTGGGCACTGTCGGTTTCAACCCCAGAAGGTGGCGGCGCGTCCCGGGTACTGGCGTCAGCGGCCGGAATCGACGACGAAAGGTTTTCCGAAGCGTCATTGGTTACCACGACCCGGGCCGTACCCGTGGTCGCTACTTGGGGACGGTCGCGCAGTGCAAATGCCAACAGGCCGGCAATGAAACACAGCAGGCCGAATATGATCAGCAGCATTGTCTGGCTGGAAGACGTATTGGGCTGGGGTGGCGGCACGGCGAGCGGGGGCATGGTAGATAGCAGGGGCGTGGGTTGCACTGGTTCCGTGGTCGCGGCACGGGCAAGCGTCTTGACTGCCGGTGGGGCCGAACTGTGGGGCGTCAGCAGCTTGATTCGCAGTTCTTCGGCACATTCGCGCACAATGGCGTCATCGACTTGCCGGGCGCTCTGCACGTAGGCCGTCAGCAGGGCATGATCGCAAATAATGTTGATCAGGCGTGGGTAGCCTTCGGAAAAACTGTAGACATCATGGACCGCTTCGGCTGTGAACAGGGGTGATTCGCACCCGGCCACCGCCAGCCGATAGCGAATATACTCCATTACCTCGGGCTTTTCCAATGGCTCGATGTTGTAGTTGATGGTGATACGCTGGCGCAAGGGGCGATTGCGCTGCGCCAGAATGATATTGTTGAATTCGTTCTGGCCTACGAAGAAAATGTTTAATAGCTTCGTATAGTCTTTTTCAATATTGGAAAGCAGGCGGATTTCCTCAAGCAACTCCGATGTCAGGCGTTGTGATTCATCAATAATCAGAAGAACTTTTTTCTCCTGCTCCTCGTTATGGAGCAGAAAGGCTTTGAAAATGTCGAGAAACGCCTGTTTGCTGTCGAATGCTTCCGTGATGCGGAACGACTTGGCGATATAGCGATAGAGATCCATGAGGGAGAGACCCGGGTCCGGCACCATGGCCACGAGCGTGTCTTCCCCCAGAGAGCGGATCAGGGCGTGGATCAGTGTCGTCTTCCCGGTACCGACATCGCCGGAAAGCAGCAGAAAGCCCCGGTTGTCGAAAATACCGTATTTCAAAATGGCCAGGGCCTCTTTGTGCTTGCTGCCCAGCCAGAGGAAACGTGGGTCGGCGCTGATTTGGAACGGTTTTTCTTTAAGGCTGAAATGGTCGAGATACATGGCCTACTCGATAATAATCACCGTAAAATTGATGTGGGTGGTATTCACTGGAGATTCGCCCCCTATCCGGCCCAAGCATTTGAAACCACCTCATGGATCGTTGGGGCCCCAATCGTCGGCGCTTCGGCTCGGCGATTCTTGTTGTACCCGAAATGGAGACGGCCTTTACCCAAAAAGACAACTTCGAGGACGTTACTCCGTCCTACGCACTGTAAAATAAGCGCTTTACCGGCACACCCTCCGGATCGATGTGCAGCGGCTGAACACTTTTTTCGGCATTGATACGTAGTTTTTTTTAAAAGACGGGCAAGGCCCTTCAGCGTAAGTTCCCTCTCAGCCCGGATCCAGTTGATCCCGGCTGGTGCGTCGACACGCTCGTCAACTATCATATGGGTGCTTGAGCGATGCAATCCCACAGAAACCCAACGACCACAACCACCCGGCCAGAGGCTTCATCCGCATGGCTTTTAGATGACAATCCATAGTGATTCACCCGTTTTATACGGGATGAAATATCTCCCGGCGGTGTAGATCATCAAATTTCGGAGAGGAGCTTTTCAGCCGCGTTCTTCTCGGCAAACGGCTGGTCACTGTCCAGGGCCGCCTGAAGCTCGTTGCGCGCCCTCTGCGAATCGCCCTTGAGATGATAGGCCAGACCAAGATGGTAACGCACCGTCGGGTTGTTTTCGAGTTGGGCGGCACTGCCTTCCAATTCCAGAATGGCACTGTCGATCAGCCCCTTGCGCAGATACACCAAACCCATCGTATCCATCACTCCGGGGTCATCGGGAAATTTTTCCTTGGCAATGCGCGCGTAATTCAGCGCTTCGTCCAAATCCTGATTTTGCTGGGCCAAAAGATAGGCCAGGTTGTTGGCGGCCGGTGCAAATTCGGGATCGATTTCCAGCGCCTGGCGATAGTGTTTTTCAGACTCCTCCGACTTCTGCAATTGATCGTAGAGCGTCCCCAGGATGGTGTGCAACCCGGGCTGCTTCGGGTTCTGAGACAGCGCGGCTTTATACTGCGCAATGGCATTGTCGATCTGGTTGCGGCGCATGTACATGCTGGCCAGGGAAAAATAGGGCGGCATGAAATCAGGATCCGTCGCCATGGCCTGACGGTAGCTTTTTTCGGCTTCGCCGTCTTGCGCCATGGCCTGAAGGGCGTCGCCTTTAAGACTCAGCAAAACCGCATGGGCACGTTTATTTTCGCCCACCTTGGCCATGTGATCCTCGCAGCGCAAGACAATGTCCCCGAAACGCTTCTGTTGGCCCAGAATGCGGGCGCTCTGTCGGAATGCCTCCAGCATGGCAGGGTCCAGCGCGAGCGCCTGGTCGAAATGGTTCAGTGCCGCTTGGGGATCACCGGTCATATTGCGAAGCAGTCCCATCCGAAATTGACCCTCCGCATTACGGGGATCGATTTGAATCAACTCACGATAGTATTTTTCGGCAACCGCCGCATCCTCTCGAATAAGAGCCACATTGCCGAGAATCAGGGTGGCGCGATAGACCTCCGCCTGCAGGGCCAAAACCTCGCGCGCCTCCCGTTCCGCACCGTCCAGGTCCCGTTCCGCCAGGTTCATCTCCGCCATCAGCAGACGCGCCCGCGGCCGACGGGGCGCCAGTTCAATGGACGTTTCCAACGCCGCCCGGGCCATCTTACGCTGCCCCATCCCCAAATGGGACAACGCCTTGTAATAATGAGCCCGCGCCGCGTTGGGCTCCTCCACAATCAAGGCATCCAGAATCGACAACGCGTTGGCATACTGACGCTGGGATATCAGCAGTTCTGCCTTGAGCAAGCGCGTCGGGGCATGGTTGGGGCGATCTTTCAGAATGGCGTCAATGGTTTGTTGCGCGGCTTCCGTTTCACCGCCGGTCAGGTAAAACCGCGCCAGGCGGTTGCTGATCATCGGATCATCCGGGCTCAGCGCATGAGCTTTTTCATAGGCCTGCCGTGCCTGGTCACGCTGGTTGCGCCTTTCATGCAAGTTTCCCAAGGCCAGCAGGGGTTTGCTGCTATCCGGCGCGGCGGCGGCGGCATTGGCCAAAACCGTTTCGGCACGGTCAAACTGGTTCTTTCGAATCAGGAAATTGGATTTGGTGATATAAAGGTCCACCTGGTTGGGGAAATCGGCGATGGCGGCGTCGATCGTTTCCAGCGCGGCCACCTCCTGGCGGTTAAAGGCGTAAAAGCTATACAAGGCCAGTCGAGGCTCCAAGGCCTCGGGGGACGCCTGGCTGGCGGCAATGAGCGTCCGTTCGCTCTCAGCGGACCGTCCCAGCTGAGATTCGATACGCGCCTTGCCCAGATAGGCGCTGACCCGCTCGGGATCCAGTTCAATCGCACGCTTGTATGTCGCCAATGCCTCCTCGAGCTTGTTCTGTCGAACCAAAAGGCCGGCCTGCAGCAGCAGGGCTTCGGTATTGTCCGGATTGGCGGCCAGCACCATATCCAATCTCTCCTGGGCCTCAATGTCCTGTTTGCCCAAAAAAAGGAATGTCGCAAGCTTCAATTGGATGTCGAGGTTGGCCGGGTCAAGCTTGGCCGCTTGACTGTAGGCGGTTAAGGCTCCGCGCGCGTTGCCGAGCTTCAAATAGGTTTCCCCCAGTTTGATGTGCGCTGCCGTCAGATTGGCATCGATCTGGATCGCGTTTTTATATTCAATTGCCGCACTTCGATATTCCCCTTTGGCAAAATAGCCGTCCCCACTGTCGATATAGGCCAGCTTTTTCTCGTCATCAGAAGAGCAACCTAATATGGAAATAGTAACAACAACGAAAACCAGTAGCATTTCGATGTTGCGACGCATGCACGACCTCCCGGCCACCGAAAAAACGTCGATGGCTCTGCTTATGGATTTCAAGTTATGAAACGTTAGCATAATATCATTGCCAAAAGAAGCTGGTTGCAAAATCCCATGGAGTGTACTATTTTATACAGATAAAAAAAAGCTATTTTTTTTAACATTTTATCGTCCACGGCCATGGTTCACGAACAAAGCGGCAGGACAAAGCAGGGCCGACATTGATCACCGCCATGTCAGCGCACCTTCGTCAACGCGAATTCAGCCTGGCATTCACCCCCTGCGGAAAAGCGGATATGGGCATTAAAAAAATATCAACTGAAAGCCTGGTCGAGAGACTTAATGAGATCTCCAGCTGGGTATCTTCAAGCCAGGATCTGGAACAGTTGCTGGAGCTGATCCTGGAAACAGCGACCGGTATACTGAGCGCCAAGGCCGGCTCTATTTTGCTGTTGGAAAACCGGACCCAAAGTCTGGTGTTCAAAGCCACAACCGGCGAAAAGAAGCAGCAGCTCAAGTCTTTTACCATTAAGCTCGGACAGGGGATCGCCGGGCACGTGGCCCAGACCGGCGACCCCATCCTCATTGAGGATGTTTCCCGTGACCCGCTGTGGGACAACTCCATCAGCCACAGTTTGCGGTTCGAAACCCAGTCGATTGCCTGCGTACCCATGCAAATCGGGAAGGAAGTCGTCGGGGTGCTCGAGGTCATCGATAAAATCGACGGCACACCGTTGCAGATGTCGGATTTGGAGCACCTGAGCGTTTTTTCGGAGGTCGCCGCCCGCGCCATTAAAAATGCCAAACGGTTTGAACGGGTCCACCGTGAATACCAGGACCTGCGCGAAGAATTGGCCTCGAAACACCAGATCATTGGCAAAAGCCGAGCGTTGAAACGCATATCCACGGAAGCGTTGAAGGTGGCCAATTCGAACACGAGCACCCTGATTCTGGGTGAAAGCGGCACCGGTAAAGAACTGCTGGCCCGCCTCATTCACAGGGCCAGTCCGCGCAAGGAAGGACCGCTGGTCGTACTCAATTGTGCGGCCCTGCAGGAAACACTGCTGGAAGCCGAACTTTTTGGATATGAAAAAGGCGCTTTTACCGGTGCCCTGAAACGAAAGATCGGCAAGTTCGAGCTGGCCGACGGTGGAACCATCTTCCTGGATGAAATCGGTGAGATGAGCGCCGGCATGCAGGCCAAACTCCTGCGGGTACTCCAGGAAGGCGTCTTCTACCGCGTGGGTGGCAATGACTCGATTTCCGTTGATGTCCGGGTGATATCGGCCACCAACCGGGACATTACCCAAGAGGTCAAAGATGCCCGTTTTCGGGAGGACCTCTTTTATCGGCTCAATATCGTCACCATCCAGATGCCGTCGCTGCGCGAGCGCAAAGAGGATATCCCGTTGCTGGCCGATTATTTTTTAGATGAATTCCGTCGGGAACGGGGGCTGCCCAACCTGAAGCTGTCGGACCAGGCGGTTCAGCGCATGCTGAAATACGATTGGCCCGGCAACATCCGCGAACTGCGCAACGCCATCGAGCGGGCGGTGGTCATGGGCGACGGTGTGACCATCAGCCCTGAAGACCTGCCCATTTTCAATTCCCAGACCTGCGATACCGGGCTTGAGGTCGGCTTGACGCTCAAGGAAGCCCTCAACCGGTTCAAAAAAGAGTTTATTATGCTCAACCTTGATCATACTGACGGAAACCGCAGCAAGGCGGCCAAGCTGATGGGCATTCAGCGCACCTACCTCTCCCGTCTGATATCAAAATACGGTTTGCGCTGAAGATAATAGACCTGGGCACAGCCGATGCGCACGCACCGGGAAGATGCAGCTTGTGATTCAGGTCCTGGTCGCCGCTTGGGTTACGACCGTTTATTCACCAGCCCCCCCGCAGGCCGCTTGCCAGGACAAAACGTAGTCCAACGGTGACCCGTGTGCGTTTCTGCGGCTGGGAGACTGTGGATCAACGCCCAACAGTTTCGGTCAAAAAACCGGAGGGAATTCAACCGCGGCAGGTCTGCACTGAACGGAATTACACCCCAGCCATCATCCCTCGCCCGCAGGTTTTTGCCGCCATCGTGTTGACTTCACCCTGTTTTTATACTTTAAAATCAACCTATGGGTTGACTAACCGCTTAAAAATTCAATATTTTTTTACTGTTCGCATCAACACGGCGCGGCGCCGGGTGTGATACCGTTCTTCCCCTTGCAATGGTTTGACGACCGGTAATGCCGGCAAACCCCAGGGTGCCGTTCCCGTTGACAGGGATGAGCAGGCCTCAAACTGGCGAGCGGTTGCCGTGAGATTATGCTGTGAAACAAAGTCGGCGGCGCAATAAAACCGAAGCGCTTGCCAACCTAGGAATCGCTGCCAACCATGCCTTCATACCGCTGCACATTCATGACCCCCCAGGGGACCTATGAAACCCGGGCGTTTACCGCCGTATCCAAAGCGGATTTAAAGTGGCGCCTGGAGCAGGAAGGGCATTTCGTCTACAAGATTGACCGCAAGGATCGCATCCGCTTTGCGTTCCCCAAAGCGGCCTCGCGAAAGATCAGATTGCGGGATTTTTTCTCCTTCAACAAGGAGTTCGCCGTATTGATCCGTACGGGGCTGCCCATTGTGAGCGCCCTTGACGCCATCACCGCCAAAAGCAACCCGTCGCAGCTCAACACCATTCTGCAGCAGGTCCGCCATGACGTTTCGACCGGCGAATCCTTGTCGGAGGCATTTGCCAAATACCCGGTCCATTTTTCAGGTCTGTATGTTTCGACCCTGCAGGCCGGCGAGAGGAGCGGAAACATTCCTGACGCCCTTGAGAAGCACACGGAATACCTCAAGAACATGATGGCCCTGCGCCGCAAACTGATCACCGCCTCGGTCTATCCTTTGATATTGACTTTAGCGGCGTCCGGCGTGCTGCTCCTCCTCTTGATTTGGGTCGTACCGTCGTTCACCCAGACGTACTCCGAATCGGACACCCCGCTTCCGGCGATGACGACCATGCTGATTGCATTCAGCAATATGATTCGGAACCATATGGTCTACCTCGTTATAGCCGGCGGGGCCCTGCTGATCGGATTCCAGCTGGCCCTGCGCCAGGAGGGGTTCCGGCTGCGCGTCGATCAACTCCTCCTGCGACTGCCTTACACGGGCCGTGTCTATCGCAGCTACGCCACCGCCATGTTTACACGAACGGTAAGCATGATCCTGAGCGCCGGAGCAACCTTGATCGAAGCCGTCGGCCTCGCCGCAGGTGCGCTCAACAATCGGTTCTTACACTCCCACATGACCGCCGTCGTGGCGCGGATTACAGAAGGCTATGGCTTTTCTGAAGCCCTGGAGGAAACCGGACAGTTCCCCCACCTGGCCGTGCGCATGATCGCCGCCGGTGAAAGCGGAGGCGAACTGGAGCAGGTGCTGAACGATGCCGCTGAGTTCTACGATGATGAGGTCGCGGTCATGCTGGCCGCCCTCTCCGCGGGCATCGAACCCGCTCTGATGCTGCTCATGGGGCTGCTCATCGGCTTTATCGTGCTGGCCATGTATCTGCCCATTTTTCAATTGGCCGGCACGGTGTTTTAAAAGCATTTGGCCTGAAAATCATGAAGGCCGAGAAAACAGCTATGGCCACTGATGCTCACAGATGCACACCGATCGAGGCCAATCGGTTGAGGGTTGCCCGGCAAACAAGAAAAGGTTTCGGTATCGGTCCAAGATTCGACCCACAAGCCCTGAGGAATGAGGCGTACTAAACGTACGCCGCAATGACGAGGGGCGCCGGGCAACGCCGAGATTGGCCATTTAGCGCAACCGACACTGTACACTTATGGCACCGAAGGCATACAAACAACTCCGCTTCGGCGACTGGGCGCTCAAACTGGGCTTTATGACCCAGGATGATCTCAAGTACATCCTCTCCAAGAAGAACATCTCCAAGCAGATGATCGGTCAACTGTGCCTGGAAGAAGGCCTGATCGATGGTGAGGATCTGGCCCAGATTATGGCGGCCCAGTTTTCCTACCGCTACGTCAAGCTGGACGGCAGGATCCCCCCCGAGTTGATGGATCTGGTACCGCTGGACCTGATGGTCCGCTACAAGTTTGTCCCGTTTAGAAGACGCGGCGATCAGCTGACCATCGCCATGGCCGAGCCGAAACATCTGCTCAAGCTGGTAGACGAGCTGGAGATGTTGACCGACCTCGAGGTTTCCGCCGTCGTCGCCAGCGAGAAGAATATTCGCCGGGCCATCAACCGCCTCAAGACCGCGCGCAACATCATCGATAACGCCCCCGATCAAGTCCAGCTATCAGTGGTCAAGGAATCCGACAAGGGTGAGTATACCCTCAGCGCCGAAAAGGTGTCCGCCGAGGAAAGTCCCATCGTCAAACTGGTCGATTCGACCATTCTGGATGCCATCAACAAGCGGGCGAGCGATATCCACATCGAGACGACCACCAAGGGCATTATCATCCGTTACCGCATCAACGGCATGCTGCACCAGGCCACCAACCCCATCGATGCCAAGCACCAGAGCCCAATCATCTCCCGCATCAAGGTCATGTCGGAGTTGGACATATCGGAAAAGCGCATTCCACAGGACGGGCGCTTCAAGCTGAAGGTCGCGGAGCGCTTCATCGATTTCCGCATCTCGATCCTGCCCACCATCTTCGGCGAAGACGCCGTGATCCGCATCCTGGACCGCGAAAGCATCGCCGGGCGGCGCGGTGATTTCCGCCTCGACGCCATGGGTTTTGCCGAGTACGAATTGTTGCGCATCCGGCGCATGATCAGCGCCCCCTACGGCATGTTCCTGATGACGGGTCCGACCGGAAGCGGCAAGACCACCACGCTGTATGGCGCGCTGTCGGAAATCAACCACAAAGACACCAAGATCATTACCATCGAAGACCCGGTCGAATACCAGTTGGAGGGCATCGTCCAGATACCGGTCAATGAGAAGAAAGGGCTGACTTTTGCCCGTGGTCTGCGCTCGATCCTGCGCCACGATCCGGACAAGATTCTCGTAGGTGAAATCCGCGATCCGGAAACGGCGCAGATCGCCTTGCAGAGTGCGCTGACCGGGCACATGGTTTTCACCACGGTGCATGCCAACCGCTCTTTCGACGTGATCAACCGCTTCACCCACATGGGCATCCAGCCTGAAAACCTGATGGCCGCATTGAACTGCATCGCCTCCCAGCGGCTGATCCGAACCCTCTGCGAATGCAAGGTACGCTACACACCGGACGAGGCCGAACTGCTCGAATCGGGCTTATCCCCCAAGATGGTCAAGGGCTATGATTTCTTCACGCCCAAAGGCTGCGAGCGCTGCCAAGGCACCGGGTACCGCGGGCGCAAGGCTGTGATCGAAATCATGGAGATGAACGATGAAATGCGTGAAATGTTCATCTCCCGTGCCGCCATTACCCAAATCAAGCAGATGGCCCGCGAATCCGGCACTGTATTTCTGCGGCGCGCGGCCCTGCAGGAAGTCTTCAACGGCGTGACGACCCTGCGCGAAGCCAATCGCGTGACGTTCGTGGAAATGGATGAATAGTCTGTGAGATGGCTGCCAAACAGATACCGGGCCGGTTTTGAAATCAGCCCCAAGGCGATCAAAATGGTCGTCCTCGAGAGGGGAAAAGCGAACTGGCATCTGAACCACTGGGGCAGTGCGCCTTTGCCCGAGGATACCATCAAGCCGGCATTCAAGTCCCCTAACGTCGTCAACCCGGAAGTTTTCCATCAGACCTTTCGGGCGCTGCTGGCGGATTGCCCGCACAAAATCGCCACCGCCGGACTTTCGCTGCCCAGCGAAATTGTCCGCATCCTGATGCGCGGTTATCCTCAACTACCTGAAACGCGCAGCGAAACCGAAAAATTGATCACGTGGAGCCTGGAAAAGTCATTTCATTTTCCCATCGAGAACACCTGCGTTTCTTACCAGCCGGCCGGACGCGACGCGGCTGGCCAGGAAATGCTGCTGGTGACCATCGGAATGAAGAATGTCATCCAACAATTCGAAGCGCTGCTGTCCAATTGCACCATTGACGCGCGGGTCATCCGCCCGGCCAGCGTCAATCTCTACAATTTTTTCGCCCCCCTTGTACCGCGGGAGGGCACCTATGCGTTTTTAGGCCTTTTCGACAATTATTTCAATTTTATGGTATTTGAAGAAAACCACCTCATGTTCTTCCACGGGGTCAAGCGCGGCTTTTCGGATTTACAGTTCTTCCAGGATGTGGACATGACGATTCAGCACTATCTCGACACCAACCCCGGCAAACGTATCGCGCGGTTGTATATTGGCAGTCAGGTCGGCTACCACGACGAACTGCTGGAGGTTTTGGGCAACCTGATCGATATCCAGGTGACCGTAATGAAGGAGCATCAGCTGATCGATTCGCCTTTCGACCACACGCACCCGCTGGAACGGCTCAAGCTGTCTTCGTATGCTTCGGCCATCGGGGCCGCCCAGGGACTGGCGAGGGCCTGAACGCTATGCTACTTGACCAGATCAATCTCTCGACCCGCGAGCGCATCGACTACCGTATTCGCTATCTGCTCTACGGCGGTACGGCCGTGTTGATTGCCATGTTATCGCTGGTCAACCTCACCCAAGGTTATCAACTGCATCGGGAACGCGTTGGCTATCAGCGCAAACTGGTTGCCCTTCAAACGCAAGCCCGCAAATTAGAGGCCGCGGAAAATGGACGCGATGCATTCGATCCCAAAGCCTATCAGGCCTTGGCGAAGCAAGGCCTCGCGGGCAACCGCTTGATCGCCCTCGATCTTTTTCCCTGGGTCAGCGTGTTGAACGCGCTCGAGAACGCCCTGCCGGACGCGGTGATCATCGATTC
Source organism: Desulfobacterales bacterium (assembly GCA_030066455.1). The sequence goes on along the minus strand of JASJBQ010000087.1, from coordinate 1,254 downwards.
GTTCCAGCCAGCTGATGGTTTTAGGCGCATTGATATCGAGGGGCGCACGGAGTCTTTGGAAAAATTGGTCCTTTTCCGGAAACGCCTTGAGGAAGCGGGCCTCGTGGCATCCGTGGTCCTGGAAAACATGGGCATCGGTGGCGGCCAGGAGAGCAGCTCCATCGACTCCAGCTACCGCACGGCTTTCAAACTGCATTGCCGCCTTCGGCTGGAACGCGTCTTCCCGGAAGAGACCCATGGCGCCCTGTGGCAGGCATTGAAACCAACCGGCAGGAAGAAATGAAACAGTTTTCTCTTGGCCAACGACAAGGAAACCTTGCGCCATGCAATGGGCCTTGATTATCGATCTCCTGAAATCGCATCGCAACTACTGGCTGCTTTGCGGCGGTCTTGTGCTGGTCAACCTGTTTCTCTACCTTTTCTGGGTGACAGGGGCGCACGACCAGATCGAGCGGCTTCAGGAAAGTTATCAGACCCAACGGAACAACCTGAAAACGTCTCGCAAACATCAGTTGGAGGCGGCACGCTACGCCGAGCACCAGAAAGCATGGCAGCAGTTTATGGAAACCGTCGACAACAAGATTATCTTCCCGGAACGGTTAAATGCACTGGAGGCGCTCTTCCGCCGCAACAATCTGGACCCGAAGGGTTTGAGCTTCCGGTCCGAACGCGTGAACGGGTTACCGCTGGTCAGATTCGTCAGCACCATTAAGATCAGCGGAGACTACGATAACCTTAAGGCCCTGCTGAATGGCATTCGCCAGATACCCGGTCTTTTTTGCATCGAGGACTTGGCCATTACGAAGGACCGCAAAGCCGGCCAGCTTATCGTCAAGATGGATCTGGTGGCCTACTTTCGGGAGAACACCCCGTCCAAGGAGTCCACAGTTTAGCCGGATTCTCTGGACGCTGGTGCACCATGGCGCCGGCAGCCGCAAAGGAAGAAATGGGTGTCCGCGTGCCGAGCGAATGCGACCCGCCGCGCCCATAGCGGCATACGCAACATGCAAACTAAATGAACTTTTTCATGGTCCTGGATAACAAACAAAAACTGCTGATCGGCCTTGTTGTGGTGCTGGCGCTCGTATTGACTTACCGTTTGGCCAATCCCTTCCGCCAGGAAACCGTCGCCAAGCTGACCTATGGACGCACGAACCGCATCCCCGCAGGGTCTGCCGCTGCGTCCGGCAGCGATGCCGCCAGCCCACCCACAATAATAATGACCGCGCTGCTAACGACGCCGACACCGCTCGA